>DATBOX010000192.1:0-19288 GCA_036561685.1 Candidatus Limnocylindrales bacterium
GGGTAGGTCAGGGACTCCTCGATCTTGTGCACGATGTCGCGCGCCAGGCGCATCGAGGCGAGGTCGTCGATCTGCTCCGGACGGACCAGGATGCGGACCTCACGACCGGCCTGGACGGCGAAGGAGCGCTCGACACCCTCGAAGCTCTCGGCGATGGCCTGGAGGTCCTCGAGCCGCTTGACGTAGGTGTCCATCGACTCACCACGGGCGCCCGGGCGGCTGGCGCTGATGGCGTCGGCGATCTGGACGATCGGTGCCTCCACGCAGGCGTACTCGACCTCCTGGTGGTGGGCGGCGATGGCGTTGATGACCTTCATGGGCAGGTTGTGACGCTGGGCGATCTGGCCGCCGATCAGGGCGTGGGGGCCTTCCATCTCGTGGTCGACCGCTTTGCCCATGTCGTGCAGCAGGCCGCCCATCTTGGCGATCTGGATGTCGGCCCCGACCTCGGCCGCGATGACGGCCGCGAGACGGCTCGTCTCGACGCTGTGCTGGAGCACGTTCTGGCCGTAGCTGGTGCGGTACTTGAGGCGCCCCAGGAGCTTGATGATCTCCGGCGGCAGGCCCGGCACGCCGGCTTCGTAGGCCGCCGCTTCGCCGGTCTGGCGCATGACCACGTCGACCTCGGCCCGCGCCTTGGCGACGACCTCTTCGATGCGCCCGGGATGGATGCGGCCGTCCTGGATGAGCTTGGTCAGGGCGATGCGGGCGACCTCGCGCCGGACGGGGTCGAAGCCGCTGATGACGACCGATTCGGGCGTGTCGTCGATGATCAGGTCGATGCCCGTGGCCTGTTCAAGGGCCCGGATGTTGCGGCCCTCTCGGCCGATGATGCGGCCCTTCATCTCGTCGGACGGCAGGGGCACCACGCTGACCGTCATCTCCGCGGTGTGGTCGGTCATGACGCGCTGGATGGCCGTCACCACCACGTCGCGAGCCTTCTCCTCGGCCGACTCGCGGGCGCTCCGCTCGATGGCCCGGGCGACGCGCACGGCGTCGTGCTCGGCCTCCTCGCGGACCTCCTCGAGCAGCACCGCCTTGGCGTCCTCGGCGGTCATGTGGCTGACCCGCTCCAGGGCGTCGATCTGCTCCTGGCGGGCCTTGGTCAGCTCCTCGCGATGCTGCTCCAGCTCGCGCTCCCGGTCGAGCAGCTTGCGGTCGCGCTGCTCGAGCATGTCGGCCCGCTGATCCAGCTGCTCATCGCGCTGCAGGAGGCGACGTTCCAGGCCCGACAGCTCGGCGCGCTTGGCGCGGGCCTCGTCGTCGGCCTCGCGCTGGAGACGCACCTGCTCGTCCTTGGCCTGAAGGATGAGTTCCTTCTGCTGGGCACGGGCCTCGGCCACGATGCGGCCGGCCTTTTCCTGGCTCTGCTTGACGGCCTGGCCGCCCCACACGCCGCGCGCGATGAAGCCGAGCCCGAGCCCCGCGGCGAGCGCGAACAGCGCCGCTACCGCGGCGATCAGCGGATCCATGGGCACCCTCCCGTCCGGCCCGAGCCGGCGGTACGTCGAATCCACATCAGCACCGGACCACCCCCGGCGGCCCTGTGCACCCGGTACGTCTCACTCGGCGTACCGCTCAAGGAGCCTCGTCCCGGGCCCGCAGGCCGAGCGACCCGACCGTTGTCCCGACGCGAGGCAGTGAACGTTGCTGCCGGAAGCCTACGTCCGCCGCGCCGACAGCGTCAAACGACGTCGGGGGTTCGCGTCCGAGAGATCGATCCGGGCGCGCGACCGTGGCCTTATCGGTCGACCGTGGCGGCTCAAATAGCACCGCTGCACGCGGCAGCCACGGCCTATCATCGCCTTCCATCACCACGATGGAGGAGGGACGATCCATGGCCGACGACAAGTCCGATTTCAACGAGGAAGACCTCTACGACCAGTTCCCCGCGGGCGCGGACGACGGGTTCGGTCCCGACGAGGGCTTCAATACGTGGGTGCGGCTCAACGACGAATCGCTCTTCACCGCGGAGGCGCTGGCGATCCCTGCCATCCGCGCCTTCGTCGACGCCCCGGTGGCCGTGACGTACGCGCAGTTCAAGAGCAGTCATCGCGAGACGGAGTACTTCATCCACAAGCCGCACCGCGCCATGTCCGGTCAGGTCGACGGTATCGAGGGCAAGGTGGAGGGCGTCTCGGGCGACGAGCCTCGGACACGGATCTCCACGCTCGTGATGAACCATGAGCGCACCCTGGCCTGGCTCATCACGCGCTCGATCGTCATCAGCGGCGACGGCGCGGCCGGACAGCTCATCCACAAGCAGGGGTAACCGCCGCACCCGCTCGGCCTCAGCCGATGCAGTGCCAGGTCTGCGGTTCGCAGAACGCGGAGACGGCCCGCTTCTGCGGCTCCTGCGGCCGGCCCCTCACGGAAAGCTGTCCCCATTGCCGCGCCGATGTGCCGGCCGGCCTGCGGTTCTGCTCGGCCTGCGGCCGACCGATGCCGGATCCGCGCCACGCCGACGCCGTTCCCGCCGATACAGATGCCGAGCAGGCGTTGCCATCCGAGCGGCGCCTCGTTTCGGTCCTGTTCGTCGACCTCGCGGATTTCACGGCGCTCACTGAACCACTCGACCCGGAGGACGTGCGGAACCTTCAGGCGCGCTACTTCGAAGCGGCGCGTTCGGTCGTCGCCCACTACGGTGGCACGCTCGAGAAGTTCATCGGTGACGCCGTCATGGCGGTGTGGGGCGCCCCGATCGCCCACGAGGACGATGCGGAGCGCGCGGTCCGAGCCGCGCTCGAGTTGGTGGCCGCGGTCGGCCGCCTGCGCGGAGCGGTCCCCGGCCGGCGCCTGAGGGCGCGAGCCGCGGTCGGCACGGGCGAGGTGGCGGTCACGCCCGCCATCGAAGGCCAGGGGATGGTGGCCGGCGATCTCGTCAATACCGCGGCCCGCCTCGAGGCTGCTGCTCCAACGGACGGCGTGCTCGTCGACGACACGACCCGGCGGGTCGTGGGCGACGCGCTGACCTTCGAGCCGGCCGGACGCAGGACACTCAAGGGCAAGAGCCGACCCGTCAACACCTGGCGCGCCCTGGGGACCGCCGGCGGCGCCAGCGGCCGGGCGGCGGGTCACGCTGGAGCGTTCGTCGGCAGGCAGGACGAACTCTCGGAACTGATCAGCCTCTTCGAGCGCACGGTGGCAGGGCGGCGGAGCCGCCTGATCTCCGTCCTCGGCATCGCCGGCATCGGCAAGAGCCGTCTGGCCTGGGAGTTCGAGCGCCATCTGGACGCCATGCCTGATGCGCTGGCACTCCATGTCGGGCGGGCTCCGTCGTATGGCGACGGCATCACCTTTGCGCCCCTCGCGGAGATGGTCCGTCGTCGCGCGCGGATCAGCGAGGGCACCGAGACCGAGGTCGCTCAACGGCAGCTCGAACGGACGCTCGCGGAGCTTGTGCCGGATGAGGCCGAACGCCGCTGGATCGAGCCACGTCTGGCGACCCTCCTCAACCCGGGCTCGCAGGTGGCCTTCGAGCGCGATGAGCTCTTCGCCGCATGGCGCCGGTTCTTCGAGCGCGTCTCCGAATGGGCACCGGCCGTGCTCATCTTCGAGGACCTCCAGTGGGCCGACCCGTCCCTGCTCGATTTCATCGACCACCTGGCGACGTGGTCGCGGTCGTACCCGATCCTGATCGTCACGCTCGCGCGCCCTGAGCTGCTGGACCGGCGCCCCACCTGGGGAGCTGGTCACCACAGTTTCACGGCCATCCAACTCGCTCCCCTCCCCGACGAACAGATGACCGAACTGCTGCTCGGTCTGGGACCGGACCTGCCGCCGGCCGTCGTGCGCCGGATCGTCGAGCGCGCCGGCGGCGTGCCGCTCTACGGCGTGGAAGTCCTGCGCATGCTGATCGACCGCGGCCAGGCGCGCGCGGCGGGCAAGGGCCTGGAGCTGCTCGACCCGCTGGAGCAGATCGAGGTGCCGGAGACGCTGCGCTCCCTCGTCTCCGCCCGGATCGACACGCTGCCGCCGGGCGAGCGGAGCGCGCTGCTGTCCGCATCCGTGTTGGGCAGCCGGTTCCACGTCGAGGCCTTGGCCGCCATCGGCCAGCTGCGGCCTGCCGAAGCAAGGGACGTCGTGGCCGCTCTGACACGCCGCGAACTCCTCACGCTGGACGACGAGGCACGTTCCCCCGGCCGGGGGCAGCTCTCCTTCATCCAGGGCGTCGTCCGCGACATCGCCTACGAGACCGTGTCGCTCCGCGATCGCCGCAGGCTCCATCTGGCCGCCGCTGACCACCTCGAGACGCTGGCCGGTGACGCGTTCGTGGAGGCCGTCGCGGAACACCTCGTGGCAGCCTACCAAGCCGCCCCCGGTGACCCCGAAGCGCCGGCCGTCGCGCGTCGCGCGGTCAGCGCCTTGCGCCAGGCGGCCGCCAGGGCCCTGGCGCTGCGGGTCCCGGCACAGGCCCTGACACACCTGGTTCGCGCCCTCGAGCTGGTGGACGACGAGGCGACCCGAGCGGCCGTGTGGCAGGAGGCCGCGGTGGCGGCCCGGTCGGCGGCCCGCTTCGATCTGGCCGAGACGTTCCTGCGCCGACTCATCGACTGGCAACAAGCCCACGATCGACCGGGCGACGCCGCGAGCAGCACGGCGCAGCTCGCGAGCCTCCTGCTCGCGACCGAGCGTCATGGGTCGGCGCTCGGCGATCTCGAACGAGCCCTGGAGGGCGTCGCCGACCTGGCATCTGATCCCTCGAGCGTGGAGTTGAGCGGTCAGCTCGCGCGGGCGTACGTGCTGGTCGGTGCGGACCAGCAGGCGCTCGATCGGGCCGACCGCACGCTGGAGGCATGCGGCCGACCGGGCTTGCGCGCGGTGGCGATCGATGCCCTGATCACGCGTGGTACAGCGCACCTGCGGCTCGGCCACGATGCGGCTGGTCTCAGCGACCTGCATGCCGCGATCGCCGACGCCCAGGGGCTCGATCTCATCGGGGCCGAGCTGCGGGCCCGGAACAACCTCGCCTGGCTGATCGCCCCGGACGACCCGCAGGCCACCATGGAGACGGCTCGGGCCGGCCTTGACCTGGCCACCCGCATGGGGGTCGATGACATGGCGCTGCAGCTCGCGGAGGTCGTGTGCGCGGTCGCCGTGGACACCGGCGACTGGGACGCCGCTCTCGTCGTCATCGAGGCGGCCCGCGACCGGCCGCAGGCACCAGCCCACCGCATCGGCTTCGCTGCCGTGGAGGCGACGCTCCTCGCGCTGCGTGGTGACCCCGGCGCGGCAGCCGTCCTGGAAGCGCTCCCCGCACCGGCGCCGGATACGGAACCGCAGATCCTGGCTGCCCTCGACATGGCACGGGCGTGGATCGCGTTCGTCGACGGCCGCCTTGAGGACACGGCGCGCCTTGCTGCGTCGGCCGGCGGTCGATCGCTTGGCGCGGAGCGCCATGCCGCCCTCGCGCTGGCCGCGCGCGCCAGCCTCTGGCTCGGCGAGCCGGCCCAGATGGCGTCGGCGATGGCGCGGCTTCGCGCCATGCGCATGCACGGTCGCACGGTCCTCGCGTCAAGGCTGACCATCCGCGCCGGCTTCGCGGCACGTGCAGGCCAGAACGGCGCGGGCCGGCTATACGAGGAGGCCACCGCGGCATGGCGCGCGCTCGAGTTGCCGCTTCACCTTGCCTTGTGCCTGACGGAGCGTGACCGGTGGCTCCCCAAGACCGCACGAGCAAACATCGATCAGTGGGGCGAGGAGGCCCGAGCGATCTTCACGCAGCTTGGGGCGACGGGCATGTTGCGCGCCATCGGTCGCGACGTCGGCAGACCTGCGCCGGTGTCAGTGTCCTGACCGACCTCCGGTCTCGTCTGCCTTCATGCGAGGCATGGCAGGCGGGGCCGCCGCGGGCGGCGCCGCGCGGCGGCGGCGCTTGGTGACCGGTTTCCGCATGACCGGCCACCAGTCACACGCGCACAGCCCGCGCGGGCAACCGGCGTGCGGCAGACGTGGCGTGCGGAGCTCGTCGGCGATCTTGAAGATGCGTTCGTCGTCGGCGCGGCAGGCGGCGCAGCAGGCGGCGCCTACCAGCTCCACCTCACGCGTGACCGGCTCCAGGGCGCGGAGGTTGGCGGCCATCGCCTCGCGATGCAGCGCCAGCGCCTCCACCGAAGGTGGTGCCGTCCCGCCCGCTTCCTCGTACAACGCCGCCGCCTGGTGCTGACGGAGCCGGGCGACATCGTCCCAGCGCTTGTCGCGTCGGGCGGCCCGCACGGCGTGCTCCACGGTGATCAGGTAGAGCGAGCGGGCCGACTGGACGGTCGCCGCGGTCAGGGGTGCCTTCTCCAGCCGCTTGCGCCGGTCGGCCGGTGCTTCGACGCCCCGCGCGAGCTGGAGCCAGGTCCGCCGCTGGTGCGTCCACTCCTCGACCTGGGCCTCCCGCTCGCGCTCGGCCTCGAAGACTTCGACGGCGGCCTCGGTGAGGTAGATCGCCCGGCCCTCCGAGTGGCGCACGACGATCCGGTGGCGGCACCGCGGGCACAGGCGGCTGCTGGTGGGGGGTGGATCCAGCACGACCCCGCAGTTGGGGCACGCCACCGTGACGGCGATCGGGGCGGACGGGGCCGGTGGCACCTGCACCGGGGCAGCGGGGATCGGGACCTCGACCATCTCGGCCGGGTCATCCCGACCCAGGAGCCTGCGCAGGAACGCGATCTGCACCACCTCGGTTCGCGGGCTGGGTGCGGCCGCCAGTGCCGAGGAGTCCCGCCACGACCGTCGCTGCACCGCGCCCCCACATCGCCGGGGGCCGCATCAGGGTACCGCGTCAGGCGGTCGGCGCAGCCTCGCTGGAGGCCGGCGTCACGACCTCCGCCGATGTCGTCCGCGTGGCCGTGCCGGGACGGCGCTGCAGATACCGCCGGATCGTCCGCCGGTCACGCGCCGCAAGGTCCCAGTGGCAGCGGCACAGACCCTTGGGGCAGTCCGCGTGGGGCAGGCGGAGGGTGCGCAGTTCGCTGGTGATGCGGAAGATGCGGCCGTCGTCGGCGCGGCACGCGTCACAGCAGCGGGCGCTGACCAGCTCGGCGTCTCGTGAGATCTCGGCCACGCCGCGGAGCTCGGCGGCCACGCCCTCCCGGTAGGTCGCCACCACGTCCGCCGGGGGTGGTACGGGCGAGCCGGCGAGCCGGTACAGCGCCATCGCCTGGTCGCGGCGGATGCGCGAGGCGCCATCCCAGTCGCGGTCCCGTTTCGCCGTCCTGACGGCCCGATCCACGGTCGTGAGGTACAGCGACCGCGAGGCGGCCACGACCTCCTCCGAGAGGCGAGCGGCGGCAAGTTGGGCCTGGCGGCCGGCTGGCGCGCCGGCGGTCGCCGCGAGTCGCAGCCAGCGTTCCCGTTCCCGGGTCAGGCGGCCGGCGTTCGCGATGCGCCGCCGCTCCGAGTCGAAGACCTGCACGGCGGCCTCGGTGAGGTAGACAGCCTGGCCGTCGACGCGCTTGACCATGATCCGCTGGCGACAGCGGTCGCAGCGGCGGCTGACGGTGGGCGCCGGATCGAGCACGAGCGCGCAGTAGGGGCAATAGGCGATGACCACCGGTGCGGGCGGAGGCGGCGGCGCGACCACGGTGCGACTCCGCGCCCGGCTCTTGCGCCTGGCCGGGGTGCGCGCGACCTTCGGTGGAGCGACCACCCTGGTCAGTACCACCTCAGCGGTCGGGGCCTCCGGCGTCGGCTCCGCTTCGGCGCTCGGGGCCTCCTCGAAGCTCGGCGTGACGACCGTGTCGGCCGCCTCGAGTGGCGCCTGGGCCGGCGCCTCGGCCGACATCGGGAGATCCGTGGCGGGCTCACTGGGCAGGCGCCACATGTCATCGTCGGCTTGGTCATCCGAGGGCGGCGCCATGACCGGGACCGGCTCGGCCGGGTCTTCACGGACGCTCGGGTCCACCACGGTCCAGCCGTTGGGACCGGCGCCACGCTGCACGATCGGCCGCGCCTTGCGCCGCGGCGGCTTCACCGGTGCGGTGGCTGCGTCCCCCATGACGACGATCCTGGGCCGCCGGGTGCCCTCGCGTCGCTCGCGCGGTGCGGACTCGAGCGCCGGGGCGTCGGCCGCATCTCCGCCGTCGACGGGGGATACGGCGTCCTCATCGGCCGGCGGTTCCTGTCCCGTTTCTTCGCGGAACATCGCCGCCAGCCGGGCAGCCGTGCGCGACTGCACCAGGTCCCACTCGGCCTGTTCCCTCTTCGACCTGCTCTGCAGGAAGCCCGGCATCCTGGGCATGCCACTCCCTCGCGCGTGTCGTCAACAGCCGTGACACGGACTGGGCAGCACAAGGCTGCCCAGTCCTAGGACCTTCAGAGTACTCCTAACCTGTACGGTCTCGTCCAGACCCTCGTGCTCCGCCGGTGCTGGTGCGCACCGGGACTAGAGGACCGCACGCCCTCGGAGCATGGCCGGATTGAGCTCGGTGGCGGCCACGATGTGGCGCCGGTTGACGACCGTGAAGCCGTATCGCGAGATGACGCGGCGGTCGGCCAGGGAGCGCGTCCGCACGTCGGTCATGGGGATCCACTGCGGGCTGCGCGACTCGATGAAGGCCGACAGGATCGCCTCCGGGTTGAGGTGCACCGAGCCGGTCAGCGTGTGGCCGGTCGTCACGACGATGAGCTGGTGGGCCTTGCGCTGGCGATATTCGGCGCCCGTCGGCTCGCGCTCCTCCACGTCGGTCATCTCGGCGATGAGCGTGACCTCGTCAGGGTTCACCCAGATGCTTGGCGAGGTCACCTTCGTCGGGTCGCCGTTGCGCCGCAGGACGGTGACGTCCAGCAACGGGATCAGGCCTTCGTGGTTGTTGACGAAGTCGGAGAGGCGGCCGTGGTAACCCAGGTTGACGGTCCCGGACAACCGCAGGTGCTGGCCGACCAGCTCCAGGGGCAGGCCCTCGCTCTTCTGGCTGAGGGCGGGCGCGACGGCCTCGAAGCCGAGCGCCTCCAGGTATGTCGCGGCGTCGCCGTCGACGATGCCTTCCAGGCCGTCAAGTTGGGGGTCGGTCATGTCAGGTTCCCTCTTCGCCCCGCGGGGCCGGTGTGGTGGCGGTCGCTCACCCCATCCTACGGGAGTCGGCGGCGTCAGGTCCCCGCCAGGCCCCAAGAACGCGGCCACCCGTATCATCGCCCCGATGACCGGCGAGGCCCCGCGCGAGTCAGCCACGCAGCTGGGCTACCAACCCGCGCTCGATGGCATCCGCGCGCTCGCCGTGCTCGCGGTCCTGCTCTACCACTCCGGCTACACGTGGATGAGCGGCGGCTTCCTGGGCGTGGACGTCTTCTTCGTCCTGAGCGGCTTCCTGATCACCTCGCTGCTGCTGGGCGAGTGGTCCGTGAGATCCACCATCAGCCTGCCCGCCTTCTACCAGCGGCGGGCGCGGCGGCTCCTGCCGGCGCTCTTCGCCCTGCTCATCGGCGTCTGCCTCGTCTCGGCACTCTTCATCCCGGACGAACTGGGGCGGCTGCGCGGCGAGGTAGCCGGCGCTCTGACCTACGTCACGAACTGGTACCTGATCCTCCAGCAGACCTCCTACTTCCAGGCGCTGGGCCGCCCCTCTCCCCTGCAGCATCTCTGGTCGCTGGCGGTGGAGGAGCAGTACTACGTCGTCTGGCCGGTGCTCCTGCTCCTGCTCCTGCGCCTCGTCCGCGGTCGCCGGGGGCTCCTCTTCGGCCTCATCGCGGCCGCCGCCGTGCTCTCGACCGCCGAGATGTGGGTCCTCTTCGAGCCCTTCAGCGACCCGTCGCGCGTCTACTTCGGCACCGATACACGGGCGGCCACGCTGCTGGTCGGCTCGGCGCTGGCGGTCATCTGGCGGCCCGACGCCCTGGCGCGGTCCCTGCCGCTGGGCCGCCAGGTCGCGCTCGAGATCGTGACGGCGGCAAGCCTTGTCGTGGTGGTCGCGTTCACCGTGCTGACCGACGCGTACGGCGACTTCCTGTACCACGGCGGCTTCCTCCTGGTGGCCGTCGCCGCCGCGGTGCTGATCGCGGCGGTCACCCATCCCGCGGCGCGGTTCGGCCGCACGGTCCTCGGCCACCCCGTGCTGCGCTGGTTCGGGGTGCGGTCGTACGCCATCTACCTCTGGCACTGGCCGCTCTTCGTCATCACCCGGCCGGGCCTGGACACCGCCTGGGATGGCCTGCCCCTCCTCGTTCTGCGCCTCGTCGCGACGGTCGCCCTGGCGGATCTGTCCTACCGCCTCGTCGAACTCCCCATCCGGCACGGGGCCTTCGGCCGCTGGGTCGCCACGATGCGGCGGCCCGCGGGACCCACCCGCACGGATGGGCGGACCAGGGGCCTGGCACAGGCCGGCGCGCTTGGCATGACGGTGTTGCTGCTGGGGACGGCGCTGCTGACCGCCGGTCCCACGCCGGACCTGGAGGGCATCCCTGGTCTGGCCGCCGCCGCCGACTCGACTGCGAGCCCTGCCGGCTCAGCCACGGCGGAGCTGCCCGACCCATCGACGGGGGCCCCGACCGCGAGCCCCTCCTCCGGTGCGCCGTGGCAGCTGCCGGTCAAGCTGCTGCTCGTGGGCGATTCGCAGGCCAACATGCTCGACCTCAACGCCCCGTCCGTCGTGGGCAAGAGCTTCCAGCTCGTGGATGGGTGGGTCGAGGGCTGTGGCGTCCTCCTGGGGCGGATGACCAGCAGTACCGGGTACCGCCGCAACCTGGACGCCGACTGCCACGGCTGGGTCGCGCACTGGCAGACGGTGGCGACCACGAGCCGCGCGCCGCTCGCGTTGGTGGTCCTGGGCGCGTGGGACGTCTTCGACCTCATCGAAGGCGGGCACACCCTGCCCTTCGGGACGCCTGGGTGGGACGCCTACTACAGCGCGCAGCTCCAGTCGGGCATCGACATCCTCAAGCAGGCCGGTTCGAAGGTCGCCCTGCTCGAGCTGCCCTGCTACCGCCCCATCGCCTCCAGCGCCGGCCCTGCCCTGCCCGAGCGCGCCGACGACAGCCGCACGCGCCACGTCAACACCCTGCTGGCCGCCGCTGCCGCGGCCGACCCGACCCACGTCTACGCCATCACCCCGCCGCCGCAGTTCTGCACCGACCAGAAGATCGCCACCGACGTCTACTACCGCTGGGACGGCGTCCACTACGGGCGGCTCGGCTCGCAGCTGGTGTTTCGCGCCATCACCCCGCAGCTGCTGGCCATCCCACAGGGCTAAGGGGTCGAGGGGTACGTGGAGCCGGCGGCGCTTCCGGGGCTCCTCGCCGGGTTGGGCGCCTCGCCGCACCGCGCCATGCAACATCAAACGCCCCTAACGGCCAGGCAGCACCCTCGAGACCCGGGGGTCGGGCCTTTCGCCGGTCAATGTGCGTGTCTGATGTCCGAATCGGCCATCGAGCACACTCAAGTCGGTCGTAATGGGCATTTGATGTCACATGCTGGGGCCGAACCCGCCCGCGCGCACGAGACGCGGTAGGCTGCGGTCGTGGCCACAGGGCGAACGCCTAACGACATCGTCCGGCCGCTCGTGCGGACTAGGCAGTACCGCGAGTTCACCGAGCAGCCGGTGAGCGACGAGGAGGTCGACGCGATCGTGGACGCGGCGCGATGGTCGGGCAGCAGCGGCAACGAGCAACGGTGGCGCTTCATCGTCATCCGGGACGTGCCCACGCTGCGGCAGCTGGCCACGGTGGGCATGCCGCAGACGCGCGGCCTCCATACGGCCGTGGCCGCCATCGCGATCGTGCTCCCGGACGAGCCCTCGCGCGCGATCTCTGACGCCTACGACGATGGACGTGTCGCCGAGCGCATCCTGGTGGCCGCCACGATGGTGGGCCTGGGCTCCGGCATCTCCTGGATCCGGACCGGCTTCCAGCCCGCCGTGCGCGAGATCCTGGGCCTGCCCGAGGATCGGCTCGCGCGCACGATCATGTCGCTCGGCCACCCCACGGAAGCTGCCCGGCGGCCGAAGGTTGCGCCGGGCCAGGCGCGCCGGCCCCGCGCTGAGATGGTCTTCGAGGAACGCTGGCTCCGACCCTCAGTCGGCTGAGGCGCCGATGATCCCGCGGCGCGCGGCGCTGGCCCGTTCCTGGGCGATCATCGACCGAACCCCGCCGTACGCCAGCAGGTTCACCACGAGCCCGAGGATGCCGAACGGCTCGGACAGATAGAACAAGAACGGCTGGGTCACCAACAGCGACAGCAGGATGCCCCACGCGGCCCAGTGGTACATCGCCAGGCGGGATGACGGAAGCAGGACGAGGCCGCGCGCCACGAGCAGGCCGCTGGCGATGGCCGACGCCACCGGACCCACGCTCACCACATCGCCACTCGCGGTGAACTGCCCGAACAGGACCAGCAACACGCCCGCCCCGATGATCGAACCGACGGCGTAGAGCCCGAAGATCACGCCGAGCGCCCGCTCGAACCAGGGCTCGTGCTCGACGCTCGCGTACACTCGTTCGACCCGTTCGATCACGCGCTCTAGGGGCGTGTCGTCGGCGGGCGTGACGCCGGTCAGGTAGCGGTGCAGCGCGCCGGTCAGTGGATCGGCCTGGTCGGCCATGGCCAGGAGGCCCAGGGCCCGATGCTGCGCCGCTGCATCGATCTGGCCGCCCTGGGCGTTGGCGGCCAGCACGAGGGCCTGCGCCAGGGCATCCGGCGGCGCCAGCATCCGCCGCATCTGGGTGGCCCGCACGAGCAGGTAGACCCCGATCAGGGCCAGGTAGATCAGCGCCGCCGTCGGCTTGAAGAAGTAGTCGTTGTCGGCCGTGATGAACTTCCCGATCTCGTCGATGAACGTGCCGAAGCCCACCCCGCCGACGACCGCGGCGATCGGCCGGACGCGCCGGTCCAGGAAGGTCGCGTACAGGAAGACGGCGACCAGCAGCAGGAAGCCGCCATAGAGCATGTGCGAGATGTGGAGGTCACCGCCACCCAGGCGCGGGAAGCCGGTGAGGGTCAGGTAGAGCCGGATGCCCAGCACGGCCACGACCGCGCCGACCAGGAAAAGGTCCCCCAGGTCGACCGCGTCGGCGTCACGCAGGAGGCGGATCGACCAGCGCATCGCGGCACAGGATAGGCCGCTGTCGGCCGGCGGTTCGGCCTAGCGGCGCCGATCCCGCATGCGACCCACCGCCGCGATGACGAAGCCGACAAGGAGTCCGGCCACGATGCCGCCACCGATCCACGCCACGATCGGATCCATCAGGGGCCGACCTCGGGGTCCGGGTCCGCGTCCGGCTCGAGGGCGGTCGCCAGCGCCTGGCGGATCACGTCGGGGTCGAAGCCGCCGCGCGCCAGCAGGGCGTAGGCGCGCTGGCGCCGCCGCCGAGGATCCAGCTCACGAGCGAGTGCCGCCCGCCGGCGGGACAGCAGCCGCCGTGCGGCCGCCAGGTCGGGTCCGCCCTCCGGGACCTCGCTGCCCGACGCGTCCGCGTCATCGACGAGGCCCTCGCCGTCGCGTTCGGCCAGCAGCGTCGCCACCAGCTCGCGCTCGAGGCCCTTGGCGAGCAGTTCGCTGCGGAGCGCATGGGAGCCGCGTGGCCGCGACCGGTCGCGGCTCTCCAGCCACGCCCGTCCGAAGGCCGCGTCATCCAGGTAGCCGTAGGCGGTGAGACGCTCGATGACGTGGTCGATGAGCGCGGCCCGATAGCCAAGGGTCTGCAGCCGGCGACGGGTCTCGCCGATCGACCGCGGCCGGACCGCCAGGAAGGCCGCCGCCGCGTCGAGCACGACGGCCGGGTCCTCCACGGCGGCTCGCCGCTCACGGCGCTCGGCGAGAGAAGCCCGGTGCGCCCCGGGTGTGCGGCGGCCGGCCATGTCACTCGGCCTCGGTGATGCCCTCCACCGGCACGGCGACGGTGGCGACCTTGGTGCGGATCTCCGCCTCCAGGCGATCGCCGAGGTCGCGGTTCTGGCGCAGGAAGTCCTTGGCCGCCTCACGCCCGTTGCCCAGGCGCGTCTCACCGAAGTTGAACCACGCACCGGTCTTGCTGACCAGGTCCATGGCCACGCCGACGTCGAGCAGGCCGCCCTCGCGGGAGACGCCCTCGCCGTACATGACGTCGAACTCGGCGACCCGGAACGGCGCGGCCACCTTGTTCTTGACGACCTTGACGCGCACCCGGCTGCCGATCGACTCGGTGCCGTTCTTGATGGTCTCGATGCGGCGGATGTCCAGCCGCACGGAGGCGTAGAACTTGAGGGCGCGGCCACCCGGCGTGACTTCCGGGTTGCCGAACATGACCCCGATCTTCTCGCGCAGCTGGTTGGTGAAGACGAGGGCGGTGTTGGAGCGGCTGACCGCACCGGTCAGCTTGCGCAGGGCCTGGCTCATCAGGCGGGCCTGGATGCCCACGAACGAGTCGCCCATCTCGCCTTCGATCTCCGCCCGCGGCACGAGCGCGGCCACGGAGTCGACCACGACGCAGTCGACGCCGCCGGAGCGGATGAGGGTCTCGGTGATCTCCAGCGCCTGCTCACCCGTGTCCGGCTGGCTGACCAGCAACTCGTCCACGTTGACGCCGCACTTCTTGGCGTAGCCCGGATCCAGGGCGTGCTCGACGTCGATGAAGGCCACCACGCCACCACGGCGCTGGGCCTCCGCCAGGATGTGCTGGCAGAGGGTGGTCTTGCCCGACGACTCCGGGCCGAAGATCTCCGTGATGCGGCCGCGCGGCACGCCGCCCACGCCGAGGGCGAGGTCGAGCGCGATCGAACCGGTCGGGATCGTGTCGACCGCCTGTCGCTCGGCCGAGCCGAGCTTCATGATCGACCCGCGGCCGAACTGCTTCTCGATGGCCAGGATGGCCGCGTCGACGGCGCGCGTGCGCTCGGCGGGCACGGCCCGCTCTGTCGTCACCTTGTTCGCGCCGTTACGCTCGGCCTTTTCCGTGCCGTTGCGCTCGCCGGTCGTGATGCCGGCCCCCGTGATCGTCATGCCTGGAACATCCTCCTGGGCTGACCGAGGGCCGGACCGCCATCACGCCTCGTCCGTCTCCTCCCACCGCGGCTTCCGCTTGGGCTTGATCAGCTCAACGGACTGGGGCGGACTGTCGAGGAGTGACTGGATCTGCGGTTTGGGGGCTGCGGCCTTCGGCTTCTTCTTCTGCTCGCGGTGGGGGCGATCCTTGCTGGCCATCTGTTTCCGCCTCCACGGTGCCAGGTCACCAGTCTGGGTGACGCGGCTCTACGACGACTTCACCCTCCCTTCGCGCCAGCTTGTCTGTCACTGGGTCGGGGTCGGGATGGGTCGTCCGGGTTGGGTTCCGGCGCCATCGAGCGCCGGTAAGCCGGGAACGTGCCGGCCCGGATCGCGCGGCGTGCCCGGGCCATGAAGTCTAGGGTGAAGGTCAGGTTGTGACAAGTCGCGAGGCGGTACGCGAGCAGCTCGTCGGCCCGGAAGAGATGGGCCAGATAGGCGCGCGAAAAGCCGCGACAGAGACGGCACGGACAGTCCGCCTGGACCGGCGCCCCATCGTCCAGGAACCGCGCGTTGCGCAGGTTCAGGTGACCGTCCGGGACCCACAGGGTGCCGTTGCGGGCCACGCGCGCCGGCAGGACCGAGTCGAACAGGTCGACGCCCTGGTGGATCGCCGCCAGCATGTCGACCGGCGAGCCCAGGCCCATGAGGTAGCGCGGCCGCGGGTCATCGGCGAGCAGCGGCACGACGACCTCCAGGGCGGCGGCGCGCTGGGCCGCCGTCTCGTCCCCGGCCAGGCCGCCGATGCACAGGCCGTCGAACGGCAGGGCGGCGATGGCCTCGGTCGAGGCGGCCCGCAGGTCCGGCTCCAGGCCGCCCTGGATGATGCCGAAGAGGGCCTGGTCGGGCCGCGTGTGGGCGGCCAGCGAGCGCTCGGCCCAGCGGTGGGTGCGCGCCGTCGCCACGGCCACCTCCGCCCGCGACGAGGCATGCGGTGGCACGGGCTGGTCGAAGGCGACCGCGACGTCCGGTCCGAGCGCCTCCTGCACGGCGATCGACAGCTCGGGGGTGAAGCGATGGGTCGAGCCGTCGAGGTGGCTGCGGAACGTCGCCCCGCCGTCGTCGATCTCGCGCAGGCCGGCCAGACTGACCACCTGGAAGCCGCCCGAGTCGGTCAGGATGGGCCGCGGCCAGGCCATGAAGGCGTGCAGCCCGCCAAGGCGGGCGATGCGCTCGTGACCGGGCCGCAGGTACAGGTGGTACGTGTTGGCGAGGATGATCTGCGCCCCCACCTCGACGAGATCGTCGGGGTCCAGGGCCTTGACCGTGGCGTTCGTGCCGACGGGCATGAAGGCGGGCGTCTCGACGACCCCGTGGGGCGTCTCCAGGCGCCCTGCCCGCGCCCGCGTGGTGCCCTCGGCCGGGGCAGCCTCGGTCACCTGGAAGGTCACCGGCCGCTTCGTCGCAGGCGCGACTGCGGGCCCCGGCGCCAGGCAGGTCACGGCGTCAGCTGCCGATCTCGGCGCGCTCGGTGGCGCCCGCCACGAGGAGCAGCGCGCCAAGGAGCCACGCGATCGTGACGAGCGTGGCCTGGTCGGGCGGCAGCGCCGCCGGTGCACCGGCGCCGGCCAGGTTGGCCCGCGCCACCACCGCCGACGCGGCGTTGAACGGCAGGTACTTCACCACGTCGGGCAGGATGAGCGTGGCGAACTGCTCGCCGAAGAACAGGGCGATGCCGGCCCCCACGCCGGCGAGCTGGCTGCGCGTCAGCGTCGCCACGGCGAAACCCACGGCCATCTCCTCGGCGATGGCCAGCCAGACGTGCAGCAGCGTCTGGGGGATGTTCAGCAGTGCGTCGGAGTCACCGAGGCCAGTGAGGGGGACCCCGGCGATCGATGCCCCCAGGACCGCCGCCACGACGCCCACGGCGTAGGCCGCGACCATGGCCACGGCTGCCGCCAGGACGAGGCCGAAAAGCGTCAGGAGCATGTAGCGCCAGCGGCTCTCGCCGCGCGCCACGGCCGTCTTGAGGGTGCCCCAGCCCCATTCCGAACCGGCCACGGCCGCCGCATAGGCCAGCGCGAACAGGCCGCCCAGGCCGATCAGCTGGGAGGCCACGGTCACGTAGGTATCAGGGAACTTGAGGAACGCCGTGATGGTGGCCTGCTCGACGGGGCGCGCCGCCGACGAGCGGGCCGTGGCGCCGAGGGCGACGAACTCGAGGACGAGGAGGGCCGCCACCAGGCCGGCGGTGACCCAGGAGGCCGGCCGGCGGACGATCTTGCGGAAGGTCGAGCGGACGATCCTCACGCCACGCCCCCGATGCCCAGGCCGCCGCCGTTGGCGCTCCCCCCACCGGTCAGCTCCAGGAAGAGCGACTCCAGGTCACTGCCGGGCTCGAGGCGCGAGACGTAGACGCCGGCCTGCGCGAGGACCTGGTTGAGTTCCGCGCTCCGCGACCCATCGGTGCGGACCTCCAGCCACGTCCCGTCGCCACCCGCCGTGACGCCCACGGCCTCCGCGCCGAACCGTGCTGCCGCCGCGGCCTGGGCCGCCGGCGCCTCGTCAGCGCCGACCCTGGCCCGCACGACGGCGGATGAAGCCAGTAGCTCGTCCACCCGGCCCTCGCGCACGAGTCGGCCGCTGGCCACGATCCCCACCACGTCTGCCAGCTGCTGCACCTCCGGCAGGATGTGGCTCGAGACGAAGACGGTCTTGCCCGCCGCCGCGAGCTGGCGCAGCGTGTCGCGCATGCCGACGATGCCGCCCGGGTCCAGCCCATTGGCCGGCTCGTCAAGGAGCAGCAGGCTCGGGTCGCTCAGGAGGGCGGCGGCGATGCCGAGACGCTGCCTCATCCCCAGCGAGTAGCCCCCGACCTTGTCGCCCGCCCTGTCGCGCAACCCCACCAGGCCCAGCAGCTCGTCCACCCGGCCGCGCGGGACCGGCGCGCCGCTCGCGGCCGCCGCCCGCAGGTTCTCGCGCCCCGAGAGGAAGGGGTAGAACGACGGCGCCTCGATCAGCGCGCCGACGTCGAAGAGCCGATGGCGGTCATGCCAGGTGTAGGGCCGGCCGAGCACCTCCAGCGTGCCGGCATCGGGCCGGATGAGGCCGACGAGGAGCCGCATCGTCGTCGTCTTGCCGGCGCCGTTCGGGCCAAGGAAGCCGTACACCGTGCCCGTGGGGACCTCCAGGTCCAGGCCGTCCAGGGCGACCCGCGAGCCGTACGCCTTGCGCAGGCCGTGGACCGCCAGCGCGATCGTCATGCGGGCAGGTCGGCGTCGGCGCGGTGATCCACCGTGAGCGTGTCCCACAAGCCCGGGTCGGCGCGTTCGCTCCGGCGCGGCGGCGGGACCTCGAACCCCAGCCCGCGCAGGTGGTCGCGGGCTCGTTCCGTCGCCACACGGCCCTGCGGCGTGCGGTCAAGGAAGCCGAGCTGGAGGAGGAACGGCTCGTAGACATCCTCGATCGTCTCCACCTCCTCGCCGAGCACCGCGGCGAGGGCGGCGCCGCCGACCGGGCCCGAGGCGAACTTCTGGACGATCGCGGCGAGCAGGCGCCGGTCGGTCGTGTCCAGCCCCTCGTCGTCGATGTCCATGGCCAGCATCGCGGCGTCGGCCTCGCGGGCCGTGATCCGCCCGTCCGCCTGGACCTGGGCGAAGTCACGCACGCGCTTGAGCAGCCGGTTCACGATGCGCGGCGTGCCCCGGCCGCGACGGGCCAGGATGTCCACCGCTTCGGGCACGATCTCCACGCCCAGGATGTGCGCCGAGCGCTCGACGATCGTGGCCAGCTCGGCCACCTCGTAGTACTCCAGGCGGTGGATGGCCCCGAAGCGGTCGCGCAGCGGCGAGCTGATGCGCCCAGCACGGGTCGTGGCACCGACGACCGTGAAGGGCTTGAGCGACAGCCGCAGCGAACGAGCGCTGGGGCCCTTGCCGATCATCACGTCGATGGCGAAGTCCTCCATGGCCGGGTAGAGGATCTCCTCGACGGCATGGTTGAGGCGGTGGATCTCATCGATGAACAGGACGTCCCGCTCGTCGAGGTTGGTCAGGATCGCCGCCAGGTCGCCGGGCCGCTCGATGGCCGGGCCCGACGTGGTGTGGATGCTGACGCCGAGCTCGCGGGCGATGATGTTGGCCAGCGTGGTCTTGCCCAGGCCGGGAGGGCCGTAGAGCAGGACATGGTCGGCCGCCTCCCCTCGCTGGCGGGCCGCCTCCAGGAGGATGAGCAGGTTGGATTTGACCTGCTCCTGGCCGATGTACTCGTCCATCGAGCGCGGTCGCAGGCTCTGCTCGACGACCACTTCCTCGACCGCCAGGGCGGCCGATCCCACGAGCCGACCGTTCTCGTCCATGGCCCTCAGTCTAGCAGCTGCGCAGGCGCCATGTGAACATGCGTTCTACGCCGGC
>DATBOX010000193.1:0-5243 GCA_036561685.1 Candidatus Limnocylindrales bacterium
GAGGACCCGCACTGGCTCGATGGACTGGATCTGCTGGGGCAGTCGACCGGCCTGAACGCCGCCGTCGTCCCGCACTACGACAA
Source organism: Candidatus Limnocylindrales bacterium (assembly GCA_036561685.1). GTDB lineage: Bacteria > Chloroflexota > Limnocylindria > Limnocylindrales > CSP1-4 > DASPUH01. The sequence continues at coordinate 84 of DATBOX010000193.1, forward strand.
CGCCGAGGGCGGCACCCACGACACGCGCTTCTGTTACCTGGGCGAGCGGCGCCTGCGCGTGTTGGAAGACGCCCTGCCCACGGGCGCGTTCGTGCTCGGCGTCGACGGCCATACCGCCCTCGTGCTGGACCTGGACGCCGGCACCGCGAGCGTGGCCGGCCTCGGCGGCGTCACCATCAGGGCCCAGGGCCGCAGCGTGGTGTTCCCGGCCGGCACGGAAACGACGATCGATGCCCTCGCGGAGTCGGCGCGCACGATCGGGCGGTCGACCGGCTGGCTGCCGGGCGCGGAACCTGCGACCGTCTTCGCCGCAGGCGCGACGCCGCCGGTCAGAGGCTCGTTGCCCGACACGGTCGCGCAGCGCGAGGGCACGTTCGTGCAGGCCCTGGAAGCGCACGACGCGCGGGCCGCGGCGGCCGCGCTCCTGGAGCTGGATTCGGACATCGAGGGCCACCTGCGCGCCGGCGAGGACAGCCCTGACCTCGACAGCGCACGAGCCACCTTCCGGGCCCTCGTCGTGCGTCTGGCCGGCGCTGCGGAAGCCGGCGTGCGGGACCCCCGCGAGGCCGTGGATCCGTTCATCGAGGCGCTGCTCGAGTTGCGCACCCGGGCGCGCGCGGCGCAGGACTGGTCAGCCGCCGACTTCATCCGCGAGCGGCTGACCGACGCCGGCGTGGCGGTCCACGACAGCGACGCCGGCTCGACCTGGGACCTGCGCGCCTGACGAACGGGAGGCGGCCGCCTCCAGGCGCTCCAGGAACGGACGCGCACCCACCCGGGTGAGGATCTCACGCGAGGACTCGATCGCAGCCTTGACCTCGGGATCCGCGGGGTCCAGGACCGTCGCCATATCGATGCCGACCAGCGCGGCCTCCCAGGCGAGTCCCAGGTCCTGCCAATCCTTCAGCACGCTCCTATACATCGCCAGGGCCGGGCCGTGCGGATCCTCCAGCGCGGCGAGACCCGCGCGGATCGATCGGCGATGGAGTTCCACGAGCGTACTGTGCAGCCCGGTTGCGTCGAGCGCCGTGAGATCGGCCTCGGCCGCTCGGCCGTCACCGAGCCAGAACGCGCACCGCGCCGCCAGGGGCAGAGCCCACTTCGCCTCGCCGGGTTCCAGGTCGACCAGCGCAAGCCACGCCGCTCGGGCCTCGACCAGCCGGCCCTGGGTCCACGCGACGGCAGCTGCGATGTCCAGGGTCCCGGAGCGCCGTTGTTGTTCATTGAGGGCCGGCAGGATCTGGTCGATCTCGGCCATCGCTGGAGCCAGGTCGTCGCCGCGGAAGGCGTGGACGTAGAACGGCTGCTGGATCACGTTCCCCCGGTCGTTGGGAGCCAAGTCCTCTGTGGCCATCGATGCCGCTACGGCGAGGGCCTCATCCCATTCGCCGCGCTGCACGTGACCGAACGCCACCCCGTTGATGTAGAGCGAGGCGGAGCCCCGGTCGCCGACTCGTCGCGCGAGGGTTAGCCCCTCAGCCGCGGCCGCCAGGGCGCGAGCCGGATCGAACTGATAGCCGTTGATGGCGCGGTTGTTCAGCGCACGGAGCAACGTATGGGTGTAGCCACTCTCGCGGGCCAGCCGCTCGCCGATCTCGATGACCCCCAGCCCCTCGCGGACCCGGCCCAGATTGGCGAGTGCGGAGCCGCGGGTGACGAGCGCGTCGGCAAGGATGGCCACGAGGTCGGCCCGCTCGGCCGATTCCAGGACGCGGTCTGCTACTTCGATGGCACGGCGGTCCTCGTCGAGGAAGAAGTAGGCGCGTGCAAGCTGGTTCTCGACGGCGATGAACGGCGAGGCGCCCGCGAGGTCGACGTACTCCGCCGCTGCCGCCTCGAGAAGCTCACGCGCCTGTTCGCTCCGCCGACCGTCGAGCATGGTCATGCCCAGGACCGCGGTCGCACGGGCCGCCGCTGGTCGATCGCCCGACATGAGGTGGATCTCGATCGCGCGACGGAGGAATGCGTCGGCATCGTCGTAGCGCCCAGCCAGCTCGGCCGCGTCGCCGGCCCGCTCCAGCAGCTCGGCCTGCTGCGCTGGGTCCGTTGTCACGGAGATCGCCTGGTCCAGGAACCGCACCGCCTGGTCGTTGGCTCCAAGGGCCGCCGCGCGCTCAGCTGCGCCGCGCAGGGCCAGCCGTGCCTGGCCGGCGAGCGCCTCCGCCTCGGGCCCGGCAGGGGCGTTCTGGTACGCGGCGAGGTAGTGGCCGGCCAGCGCGCCGGCAAGCTCATCCGAACCTAGCGCCTCGAAGAACCGCGCCGCGGCGAGATGTTTGGCCTTGCGGTCGGCCTTGGCCAGCGTGCCGTAGGCGACTTCGCGGATGAGCGCCTGCACGAACGCGTACTGGCCACGCTCCGGGCTGCGCGGATCGGTCGTGGCGGGGGTGAGCAGCTCGCGCTTGACCAGCGTCCGCAGCCGTGGCTCCAGGTCGGCCTCGGCAACCCCCGAGACCGAGGCGAGGGCGGCCGGCGTGAAACTCTGGCCCAGGACCGCGGCGTCGTGGATGAGAGCGCGGTCGGGCGCGTCGAGCGTATCGAGCCGCGAGGCGATCAGGGCCGTCAGCGTCTCCGGGACGGCGACCGTGGTCAGGTCCCCGGTCGGTCGGTAGGTGCCATCCGCGACCGCAAGCCGGCCTTCCGCCACGAGCATGCGGATCGTCTCGACCGCGTAGAGGGGGATGCCGTCGGCGCGGGCGATGATGGCCTTCACGGCCGCGGCGGGCAGGCCGGGCACCAGGCCGATCAGCAGCTCGCGCATCGCCGCTTCCGGGAGGGGCTCCAGGTACAGGGAGGTGAAGCTGCGCTTGCCCGCCCCCCAGTCGGGCCGCCGCTCCAGCAGCTCGGGCCGCGCCAACGTCACGACGTAGATGGGGAAGCCTTTGGACCACTCGACCAGGTGGTCCACGAAGTCGATCAGGCCCGAGTCGGCGAAGTGGAAGTCCTCGAACACCAGGACGACCGGGGCGGTCGCGGCCAGGCGCTCGAAGAACGTCCGCCACGCCCCGAACAGCTGGTCCGACCCGACCCCGGTCTCCACGCCAAGCAGGGCCAGCAGAGCCGGCTCGATCCAGCGGCGCTCCTCGTCGTCGGGGACGTGCTCGGCCAGCGTGGCGGCGACCCTGGCGCGCGTGGTCGCCTCGTCGTCAGTCTCCAGCAGGCCTGTTCGCCCGCGCACCATCTCGCCGAGGGCCCAGAAGCTGATGCCTTCCCCATAGGCGGGGCTTCGGCCGTCATGCCACCAGACGGTGTCCACGAGGCCGTCCACGTACTTCAGGAACTCCCAGGCGAGACGCGTCTTGCCGATGCCGGCCGGCCCGATGACCGACACGAGCCGGGCACGCTTCTCGCGGGTCGTGGCGTGGAAGAGGTCCTTCAGGAGCCGCAGTTCGTCATCCCGGCCCACGAAGGGCGCTTCGAGCGCGTCGGCACGGTTGCGGCCACCCACCTGGGCGACCACGCGCAGCGCCAGCCAGGCCGGCACGGGGGCGGCCTTGCCCTTGAGGGTCTGCTCGCCGGCTTCCTCGAAGGCGATCGCCTTGGAGGCAGCTCGTTTGGTGGCCTCACCGACGAGCACGGAGCCCGGCGCCGCCGCCGACTGGAGGCGGCTGGCGGTGTTCACCAGGTCGCCCGCGACCATGCCCTGGTTGGTCGCGCCGAGGGTCACCGCGGCCTCGCCGGTCAGGACACCGGCGCGGGCCTGGACGTTCGGGCCGAGCGTGCGCACCGCGTCCACTAGTTCCAGGCCGGCCCGGACCGCCCGCTCGGCGTCGTCCTCGTGCGCGGTGGGCGCGCCCCATACGGCCATGACCGCGTCGCCGATGAACTTCTCGACGGTACCGCCGTACCGGCCGATGACGTCGCGCGCGAGGTCGAAGTAGTGGCTCAGCAGCTCACGGGTGTCCTCAGCGTCGCGCCCCTCCGCCAGCGTCGTGAAGCCGACCAAGTCGGCGAACAGGACCGACACCACGCGCCGCTCCGCGACCGGTGCCTCGGGCGCGGCCGGCGCCGGGCCGGCGGGCGCCACGGCTGGTGTCGTGGCCGCGAGCGGACTCGCGCATTCGGCGCAGAACTTGGCGGTCGGCGCGTTGGCCGTGCCGCAGGCGGCACAGAGGACGGCCAGCCGCGACGCGCACTCCGTGCAGAATTTGGCGCCGGCCGGGTTCTCGGTCCCGCAGTTGGAGCAGATCATCGAACGGTGAGCCTATCCCAACGAAGGTCCGGTGGGGAACCCGTCCGGCAGGATCCCTCAGCCCTTCCCTACGCGTTGCTGGACTGCGCCCAGAGATTGACGCCGCCCTCGACGGCGAACCGGTCGATCGCGGCGAGTTCGTCCGGGGTGAACGCCAGGTGCTCCGCGGCCGCCAGGTTGTCGTCCAGCTGCTCGACGGAGCTCGCCCCGATGAGCGCGGACGCGACGCGTGGGTCGCGCAACGTCCAGGCGATGGCCAGCTGGGCGAGTGTCTGCCCGCGGCCGCGCGCGATCTCGCGGAGTCCCCGCGCGTTGGCCAGGTTTGCCGGCGTCAGCAGATCCCGACTGAAGGAACCCTCGCGCGCTGCCCGTGAATCGGCAGGCACGCCGTCCAGGTAGCGGTCGGTCAGCAGACCCTGGGCCAGCGGCGAGAACGCGATGGCGCCCATCCCCTCCTCAGCCAGGACGTCCAGCAACTCGGGCTCGATCCATCGATTGAGCATCGAGTAGGACGGCTGATGGATGACCGGTGGCGTGCCGAGCGCACGCAGGATGGCAACCGCTTCCCGCGTCCGCCGCGCCGAGTACGAGGAGATGCCCACGTACAGCGCCTTGCCCTGCCGGACGGCGGCATCGAGCGCGCCCATCGTCTCCTCCAGGGGCGTGTTCGGGTCGACGCGGTGGGAGTAGAAGAGGTCCACGTAGTCGAGGCCCATCCGCTTGAGGCTCTGGTCCAGGCTGGCCAAGAGGTACTTGCGCGACCCACCATCGCCGTACGGCCCGGGCCACATGTCGTAGCCCGCCTTGGTCGAGATGATCAACTCATCGCGATAGGACCGCAGGTCCGACTGCAGGATGCGCCCGAAGTTGGCCTCGGCCGAGCCGTAGGGCGGGCCGTAGTTGTTGGCCAGGTCGAAGTGGGTGACGCCGCGGTCGAAGGCGCGCCGGATGATCGCCCGCTGGGCCGCGAG
>DATBOX010000194.1:0-4797 GCA_036561685.1 Candidatus Limnocylindrales bacterium
GGTCATGCCCCGTCAAGTGGTGTAAGTCTGCTTCCAGCTTGGCGGTGTCTCAGACGGCCACGCCCTCCTTCAACAGGTCGCCGAGGGTGGTCGCCGGGAGGCCCCCGATGAGCTGGTTCAGCGAGGCCTGGGTGAGGTAGCGCTTGCCCATCGTGAGCCACTCGTCGTGCTGCTCGACGAGGAGCGCCGTGCCGAGCCGCAGCAGAGCGTCGCGGTTGGGGAAGATGCCGACCACGTCGTTGCGCCGGGCCAGCTCGCGGTTGACCCGCTCGAGCGGGTTCGTCGACCAGATCTTCGTCCAGTGCTCCCGCGGGCACGCGAGGTAGGCCAGGACGTCGTCTTCGGCGGCCAGCAGGATGGCCGTGGCCTTCGGGAAGCTCGTGGCCAGGCGCTCGGCCACGGCGCGCAGCTGGGCCCGGGCGGCGCCCTCGTCGGGCTGGGCGAAGATCGTGCGCACGAACGCCGCGACCATCGCCGACGCGTGGCGCGGCACGTGGGTCAGCAGGTCCCGCAGGAGGTGGACCCGGCAGCGTTGCCAGGCCGCGTCATCGAGGGTCGCGCCGACCGCCGCACGGATGCCGAGGTGGGCGTCACTGGTGACGAGCCGCACGCCCGTCAGGCCGCGGGCCACGAGCGAGCGCAGGAAGCTCGTCCAGGACGCCTCCGACTCGGCCGAGGCGACCGCACAGCCGAGCACTTCCCGTTCGCCCCGCTCGTTGGCGGCGATGGCGATGAGGAAGGCGGCGTTGACGATGCGGCCGCCGTCGCGCACCTTCTCGTATTGGGCATCGAGCCACAGGTACGGGTAGCGGGTCCCGTCCAGGCGCCGGTCGCGAAAGGCGGCCAGGTCGCCATCGAGCTCGCTGACCAGGCGGCTCACCTCGCTCTTGGAGATCCCGCTCGCGCCCATCGCCCGCACGAGGTCGTCGACCTTGCGCGTGCTGATGCCCTTGACGTAGGCCTCCTGGATGACCGCCACGAGGGCCCGCTCGGCGCGACGCCGCGGCTCGAGCAGCCAGTCCGGGAAGTACGAGCCGGTGCGCAGCTTGGGGATGGCCAGATCGAGCGCGCCGGCCCGGCTGTCGAACAGGCGCGGCCTGTGGCCGTTGCGCTGGCCGAGGCGATCGGGTGTCCGTTCGTGGGGGCTCGCCCCGAGCCGCTCGGTGACCTCGGCCTCCATGAGCTCCTCGATCGCCCAACGCAGGGCTTCACGGACGACGTCCGGCTCCGCCGAACTGGCCGCCTGTTCGAGTCGGGTGCGCAGTGCCATCCTCTGATCGGTCATCGCGGTGGTCTCCTCAGCGAACGTCAGACATTCACTGGAAGACCACGCGGTGACCCTTGCCGTCAAGGGCCCCGACTTACACCACCTGCTGGGACACTACTGATCCTCGGTCAAGTCCCAGCTCGTGGTGTAACAGCGCGTCATCCCCGCGCCTCAGTCGTCAGCTGGCCATGAGCAGTGTCGGTCGCACCTCCTCCGGGAGCTGGACGGCGTTGATGCGGGCCATCGACTCGGGCAGGAAGTAACGCCGGCCGTCCTGCCACTCGTCGTCCTGTTCGGCGAGGACCATGCCCACGAGGCGGATGAGCTGGCCCGCTGTTTCTGAGCGCCACGCTATCGGGCGCACCGTTCGTCATCGGCGGGGCGCTCAAGATCCTCTATGACTTACTGTTGTACCGCGGTTTCCGCCGGGCCCAGCGCGGCGAGGACGAATGATCCCCAGACCTCCACGGGCAGCACCATAAGGACAGTCCATGACACCGGCAGAACAGCAGACAAGTCTTCGTAACCTGAAGCTCGAGCGCGACGCCACCCTCCTCTATGAGGGGCTTGAGGCGCGCGAACGGGACGCGCGACGACGAGTCGCCTTCCGGACGATCGCATCGAACGAGCGGCGTCACGCCGCGATCTGGGCCGCGCGGCTCGATTCGGCGGGTGTCGCCGTGCCTGCCCCACCCACCCGACCGCGGGCGCGGATCGCGTTCATCCTCCTCGTTGCTCGCGTTCTCGGCAGCCGCGCCGTCGCCGACCTGGTCCGCACCGTCGAGGGCGACGAACAGGAGGCCTATCTGATGCAGGACGACCCGGAAGTCGCCAGCATCATCGACGATGAGCGGACGCATGCCGAGATGTGGGACGGCTTCGCGCGCCCCGGGCGCGACGCGGGACCGGAGCCTGTTCTGATTGCAACGCCAACTCGGGATCAGGTCACGTCATCGGCGGCCGACAGCGCCACGGTGGCGCAACTCAGCCATGCGAGTCTCATGGACCCGTCCGCCAGCGAACCTTGGCATCGGGGCGGCCAGTCGGGGACCCTGCGCGCCACGATCTTCGGGGTCAGCGACGGCTTGGTCAGCAACCTGTCGATTGTCATGGGAGTCGTCGGCGCCAGCGCGAGTAACCGCTTCATCGTCGTGGCGGGTATCGCCGGCCTGCTGGCTGGCGCGATCTCGATGGGTGCGGGCGAGTGGATCAGCATGACCAGCCAGAAGGAACTGTTCGAGCGCCAGATCGAGCTGGAGCGCGAGGAGATCAGAATCATGCCGGACCGTGAAGAGCTGGAGCTTGCCGCGGTCTACCATCGCAAGGGCATTCCGCCAGAGGATGCGCTGCGTCTGGCCCACCGGCTCATGGCCGATCCTACCGTGGCTTTGGACACGAAGGTGCGGGAGGAGCTGGGCCTGGATCCGGACGAGCTCGGCTCACCGTGGGGAGCGGCGAGTAGCTCGTTGCTGTCATTCGCAGCCGGGGCGGCCGTCCCGCTCGTCCCGTTCCTCGTCAGCGCTGGGCGGCCCGCGTTCGTTGGCGCCGTGATCCTGTCCAGCATCGCCCTCTTCGCGGTCGGTGCCGGGGTCAGCTTGGTGACGGGCCGCCACCTCGTCTACAGCGGCGTGCGACAAGTCCTCATCGGTGCGTTCGCGGCAGCTGTGACGTTCGGCGTGGGGTCGCTTATCGGCGTGGCGGTCGCCTAGCGAGGTCAGGCGGCCGGCTCGGGGGAGGCCGCGAGCTCACGGCTGATCCCGAGGGCCGCAGCTGCCGCGTCGCGCCCGACGGGCTCCGCATTGGCCGCGACCAGCGCGTACAGCCGCCGCCGGTTGGGCTCGTCCAGCACGGCCATCGCCGCGACGGAATCGTCGATCGGTGCGGTGGCGATGGGCTGCACTCTGACAGAAACCTTGATTATGAAAAGGCACTGACTTGGCAGCCAGCACGGCGTCGACCAGCCCCATAGCGGTGCGTCAGGGCTGCGAGCCGCCTCCGCGCCAGGCGGCGAGGGCCCGGGCAAGCTCGCGCAAGCGTTCGTCGAGGAGTGGTGAGACCTCGACCTCGGCGAGACTGGCGGCAAGCAGTCGCCGGCGGTCCGCCACAACCGTTCGCCGCAGGCGCTGCCCCTCGGCGCTCAGCGCGACGCGGATGCCACGGCGGTCGACGACGTCCCGTGACACGGTGACCAGCCCGCGCGCCTGAAGGCGCCGGACGAGCCGGCTGGCGGCGGCGCCGAGGCGCCGATGACGGCGGCGATGTCCTGCAGCCGCAGGCCTTCGGTCGATCGCCCCAGCAGCACGACGAGCCGCCACTGGCGGAAGGTCGGCTCCAGCCCCTCGCTCGCTTCGCCGATCGCGCTCGTCGTGATGGCCACAAGGGAGAAGGCGAGATCCTCGACGAGGTCGATGACGCCTGGCCGGACCGTGCTCATCGGTTTCTGACGTGCTCCTCTCTGCGTGCGATGCGCCGGGCTGTGGGAGCCACGGTCGGTGTGATCGTCCTCTGCCTCGTGTCCGCGACTGCCTGTACGAGCACGCCGAGCCCAGCAGCGGGAGTCAGGTAGCCGAGGGCCTGATGGGCTCGGATCGTGTTGTCGGCGATCATCTCCGAGGCCCGCAGCTCGACCGGTGTCAACGCCGCGAGCTCGGGCTCGGCATCGGTCACCTTCGGAGAGCTCAGAACAGGAGCACTGATGTTGGTGGTAGGGTGATTCATGCACCCCACACGGCGAGCTCAAGAGGACGGACCCGACCATGTCCCACACCACCAGCGTGCCACTTCGTTATGCACTGGTACCCGACTCGGCGGTCGGCGTGAAGTTCTGCGACACGATCGAGATCGACCAGGAGGCTCACCGCCTGTATGCCGGCGACAACTGGGCCGGCGGGGTCGACGTCTTCGACATCGCTACGCCCGAGGCGAAGTACCTAAAGACGATCAGGACGAAGGGCGGCTTCTACGGGATCGCGGTGGCGCAAGACCTGAACAAGGTGTTCGTTGGCCTGGCCGGCGGCGCCATCGGGGTCATCGACATCGATCCGGCATCGCCCACGATGGACACGTTCGTGGCGCGCACTGAATTCGGCGCCAGGAGCTCGGCCGACCTCATCGAGTACGTGCCGGGCCACCGGAAGGTCTACGCGGGGATGCACGGCGATCGCTACGTCGGCGTCCTCGATGCGGCGACGCACGCGGTGCTGGGTAGGATCGAAGGTCTCGGCGGCAACCTTGAGCAGCCGCGCTACTACCCCGGCGACGGCATGGTCTACGTCGCGAGCCGGACGGCGAACGCGCTCCACCAGATCGATCCAGAGACCGATGCCCTCGTGCATACGTTCGAGATCGGGGTCCCGTGCAACCCGAACGGTGTCGCAATCAACCCAAAGACCGGTCAGGCGCTGCTCGTCTCTGATAACAGCCAGATTACGGTCGTCTGGGACCTCAAGGAGCAGAAGATCGCGTCAGTCATCGAGGAGTCGGGTGGCGGCGATGGCGCGTTCTACGACCCGACCATCGATCGATTCTTC
>DATBOX010000195.1:0-2326 GCA_036561685.1 Candidatus Limnocylindrales bacterium
GGGCGCGTCGACCGCGCTCGTGCCCCCCAGCAGCACGATCCGTCCAGGTTGCAACCGGGCCAGCTCCTTGGCCGTGCTCAGGGGCAGCAGGCCGTTCTGGACGAGCAGGACCGGCCCGTCGCTCTTGCCGGCGGCCGACGCCCCCGACAGGGCATCGGGAAAGGCCTGGCCGCTGCCGACGTAGACCACGCTCACGCCCGGCGCGAAGTTGGATTCCGATGTCTGCGCGGACGTCGCGTAGCGATCGACCCCGGAGATGCGGTTGGGATCCAGCGGCGGAGGCGGCGGGGGCGGTGGGGGCGGGCCCTTCATGAAGACGCCCGTCCAGTAGGTGCGGCCGCTCGTCGGGTCATAGGCGACACCGATGCCGGCCGCGGTGTAGGCGGCCGTGGTGATGATGGCGTAATGCGGGGGTGAGTCGTGCCAGTCCGTGGCGGCCTCATCGGCCGATGGGCCCCAGCTGCCGTAGCCCGCGTTCCACTCGATGATCTCGCCCATGGCGGACCACTGGATGCCGGCCGCCTCGATCATCGAGAGGGCCGTCCGCCCGTCCGGCTGCGTATGGGAGAAGTAGTGCAGCGTGGCCATGTTCATGGAGCGCTGCTCGGCGATCACCTGGAGGCGCGGATCCATGATCACCGGGGCCAGGCCGACGGCGCCGCGCTGCCCGTTCAGCAGGTCGAGCTCGTGGGACTCCGCGGCGAGCGGCGTCAGCGATCCGCTCGTGGCGGTGGCATGCCGGGCGCCGCCTGCCGGCGCGACGAGGCAGGCCAGTGCCGCCACGATGGCGACGGCTCCGCTGAGGGTGGGGCGTCGAACGATGGTCAAGATCCGATCGTGTCCGGTGCGCACGCGTGATGGACGGCGACAGGGAGCGCCGTACTACCCCGCCAGTCTGGGCGCCCTCACCGCCACGACCATAGCGCACGGGTCCCGCCACCGGGCGAGCCGATGGTACGGGCGCCGTGCTCAGCCAGGGTCAGGCGGTGCCCGTTGTCAACGCGTTACCCGTCTCGTCGGGACCTGGTCCCGGGCCGCGGAGCAGTTCCAGGCGCTGCGCGCGGCGGGTCCAGGCGGCGTACATCACGGCCAGCGCCAGGGCGCCGGTGACGAGCACGAGCGAGCCGGACTGGAGCCCCAGCACCTGCAGCGTCTGCGGCGGGTCGGTGTTGACGGCGAACTGGAAGTCGTACACATAGGTCGGCAGGGGCAGGACCTGGAAGATGTTCTTGAGGCCCGTCGGGATGGGCAGGCCGGCGATGTCGGCATAGAAGATGACGAACCACAGGGCGGCCGCGCCAAGGATGCCGATCACGAAGCGGTGCGGGTCACGCATGGTGAGGACGAACCACGCGGCGACCGCCAGCGGCACCGTGCCGATGATGGCGAACGCATAGGGCCCCAGCGCGCCGAGGGGCGCGGAGATCAGGGCCTGGTCCCCGAACCTCGTCTGGGCCAGGGCCAGGGCGGCCAGCAGCGCCGCCGCCGTGATCACCAGCCAGGGAGCGCCCGAGTGGAGCAGGCCGGCGCCACCGGGCCGTTGGCGCCCGGCCGTGAAGGCCCGCTCGGCCAGCACCAGGCGCAGCTGCCAGAGCAGGATGACCCCGCCGACGAGGAGGACGACGGCGGAGGCCGCGACCCGCTCCGTGAGCACGAACGGCATGCTCACGAAGCCGCAGACCTGCGAGTTGGGGGCCACGCGGGAGGTCCCGGCCAGCGCACACAGCGGCACCCGTGCCAGCCACAGGAGCGGTGCCGCCACGAGCGCGCCCGCGGCGGCGAGGCGGGCCAGCAGCCAGGTGCGCGGCGAGGGACCGTGCCACAGCTCGGCCAGCCAGTAGGCCACGGCGGCGAAGAGGAAGGGCAGCGCCGTGTAGTAGTGGTACTGGAAGCTCGCCCGGTCGATGCGCGACCAGGACAGCCACTGGCAGACGAAGCCGATGACCAGCACGGTCAGGGCCAGGCTCCGCCGCGCCCAGGCCTGCCAGGCCGCCCAGGCCATGACCGGCACGCCGAGCCAGAAGACCACCAGGTTGCCGGCGTCGTACGTGATGCCGGTGGTGTCGTTGGCGTAGCCCTGCTGGAAGAACCACACGGGCTTGAAGTCGAACGGCCAGGCCCACCACGGTGACGACGCGGGATGGGAGGCGCGCAGGTCGTTGTGGTAGTTGTACATCTGGATCTGCAGGTCCAGCAGCGTCTGGCCGGTGTGGCCGGCCGGGGAGCCGGTGAACCACTGGTTGCCCAGGGCGATCCACGGCGCATAGCTGATGACGTAGACGACAAGCGGCACGACCGTGAAGCAGGCCAGGGCGATCAGCCACGG
>DATBOX010000196.1:0-3569 GCA_036561685.1 Candidatus Limnocylindrales bacterium
GGGTGGACGCCGTCAGGGGACGAGGCCCGCCTGGGAGAGCCACGCCTTGGCGATCGTGGCGATGTCCTGCTTCTGGACGGTGAAGTCGGCGTTGAGCTTGGCCAGCGTCGCGGTATCCATCTTGGCCGAGACGGCGTTGAGGATGGCCTCGAAGCCGGCCTTGTCGCCGAGCTTGGCCAGGTAGTCGTTGCGGACCAGGGGCGAGATGTTGTCCGCCGGCTGGGTGGCCTTGTCGTCCTGGAGGACGACCCAGCCGTTCTGGGCGATATCGGGCTGGGTCGAGCACAGCTCGCCCACGTCGATGGTCTTGGCCAGCAGGGCCTGGGCCATCGGCGTGTCGCACGCGGACAGGTAGGTCACGCTCTTGGGGGCCAGCCCGTAAGCGGTCTTGAGCGCGGCGGCGCAAACGGGGTTCGTCTTGCAGTCGGTGGCCAGGCCCCACTTGAGCTGGTCCTGCACTGCAGTCGTGTCACTCATCTTCGCGAGGTTGAGGCTGGTGGCCGTGTCCGAGCGGACGACGAACGCGTTCTGGTCGGCCGCGGGCGAGAAGGTCAGAGCGGTGATCCCGCCACCCTTGGTATTGAGCACGTTCTGCAGCTCGGTCATGTTGGCGTTGGGGTCACCGGTCTGCTTGCCCGGTTCGAACGAGGCCAGCTCGCTGCCGATGTACTCGGGCTCGAGGTCGATCTGGCCCGACAGAAGGGCCGGGTTGGTGGCGTTCGGGCGGGTCCCGAGGCCGATGGCGGCCCGATCGACCGTGTACCCATGGGCCTCCAGGGCCTGGGCGTAGATCTCGGCCATGATCTTGGCTTCATAGAAACCCGCCGAGCCGATCTTGATGGTCGGCGGGGCGGCGGTGGGCGTCGAGGCTGGGGTACTCGACGCGGCGGCCGGCGTAGCCGTGGGGGCCGCGGCCGTGGGTGTACTGCTGCCCCCACCCGTCGAGCAGGCGCCGAACAGCACCAGCATCGACGCCCCGAGGGCGAGCGTGCGGGATAACCGCATTGGGTCGTCTCCTTCTACTCCCTTGCCGTTTCGGGCTGATCGGCTGAAAGGTCGGCCGACTATAGCCGTCCCCCGCGGACGCGTCCTAGCGCGGGCAAGGGCGTGCGGGCACGGCACTTGGGGCCCGCGTCGCTCTGTACGTCGGGGGGACAGGATCGGATCTACGCCGTCGCCACGGTCGGCGCCGCCGTGGCGCCCGGGCGCGCCGCGACGCGCAGGCCACGCGAGGTGAGGCGTCGCTGTGCCAGCGCGAAGGCACTCTCACTCAGGAGGACCAGGCTTGCCACCAGCACGACGCCACCCCAGGTCTGGCCGTCGTCCTGCTGGGCGATCCCGTCCACCAGGAAGCGGCCCAGCCCACCGAAGCCGAAGATCGCGCCGAGGGTCGCCGTGGCGAGGATCTGCACCGACGCCGAGCGGATGCCACCGAGGACGACCGGCACGGCGACGGGCAACTCCACCCGCAGGAGGATCTGGCGCTCCTGGAAGCCCATGCCACGGGCGGCCTCCACCAGATCGCGGTCGACCTCGTGGATGCCCGCATAGGCATTCACCAGGATCGGCGGGATGGCCAGCAGGACCATGGCGATGACGACCGGGTAGACGATGAAGCCCAGGCTCGGGTCGATGAGGGTCGTGAACGGGGCGACGATGCCCATCACGGCGAGGGTGGGCACCGCCCGCCCCAGGTTGGCCAGGCCAACGGCCAGTCGGGCGCCCTGCTCCGTATGACCGATGAACAGCCCGATGGGCAGGGCGATGGCGAGGGCGATGACCAGGGCGGCCGCCGAGATGCCGATGTGCTCGGCCAGGCGCAGCGGGATCCCGTCCGAGCCGGTCCAGCTGGCCGGATCCTGGAACCACGCGACGGTCTCCGTGACGATATCCACGGCGGCCTCAGGCGCCCCCGACCCCGGCCCGGACTGGCTGCAACCGGGTCCACGGCGTCAGCCGGCGCTGTACGCCGACGAGCGCCGTATCGACGACCAGGGCAAGCACGATCGATAGCACGGCACCGGCCAGGATCTCCGTCGCGAAGGCGCGCGAGTAGCCCTCGAAGATGAAGAAGCCCAGGCCGCCGAAGTGGTCGCCGAGCGTGCCCGTGATCGTCACCAGCCCGATCGTCGAGACGCTGGCGATGCGGAGCCCGGCCACGATCAGGGGCACGGCGAGGGGCAATTCGACCCGCAGCAGGCGCTGGTTGCGCGCGTAGCCCATGCCATCGGCGGCCTCCAGCACATCGGTGGGCACCGCGTCGAAGCCGGCCACGATGTTGCGGATGAAGATGACCTGGGTGTACAGGACGAGGGGCACCTCGGCCGTCACGAGCGTGATGCCGGTGATCGGGATCAGCGCGGCGAAGAGGACCAGGCTGGGGATGGTGTAGAGGACGCCGGCCAGGCCGGCGATCGGCGGGTAGGCGCGCCTGCGACGGACCGCCCACAGACCGAGGGCGAAGGCGATGACGAAGCCGACCACGAGCCCGATGGCCGCGAGGTAAAGGTGCTGCAGGGTGCGGTCGGCGAAGGCGCCAAGGTGCGAACCGAGCCAGCCCCAGTCCAGCATCAGGTCGTGCCGCCATCCGGCCGGGCGACCGTCGCGATGTCCTGGGCCGTCACCAGGCCGATGGCCCGACCCGTGCGGTCGACCTGGATGCCGGCCTGGACCTCGTTGTCGAGGAGCATCGAGAGGGCATCCTTGAGCGTCGTCTCGGGGCCGAACAGCGGCGACATGGGCCGCGCGTCGTCGGCGGTGAGCGTGCCGCCGCTTGGGACCGCGCGCTGGTCAAGCCAGCCGATCGGCGCCCCGCCCGCGTCGACCAGCAGGAGGTAGGGGAAGGGGTCGGCGAGGATGCGCCGGCGGGCGTCGGCGGCATCGTCGCCCGGCCGTGCGGTGACGGCGGGATGCGGCGGCAAGTCGCGAACGCGCATCAGCGAAAGGCGCTTCAGGCCCCGGTCGGCGCCCACGAAGCGGGCCACGAATTCCGATGCCGGCTGGGCCAGGAGCTCCTCCGGCGGGGCGAACTGGGCCAGCACGCCGCCGGCCTGCATGACCGCCACCAGGTCGCCCATCTTGATGGCCTCGTCGATGTCGTGGGTCACGAAGAGGATCGTCTTGGCCAGGTCCTGCTGGAGGCGCAGGAACTCGTTCTGGAGCCGTTCCCGGACGATGGGATCGACTGCGCCGAACGGCTCGTCCATCAGCATCACCGGCGGGTCGGCGGCCAGGGCCCGGGCCACCCCGACGCGTTGGCGCTCGCCGCCGGACAGCTGGCTGGGGAAGCGTCCGCTATAGCGGGCGGGATCAAGGCCGACCAGGCCGAGCAGCTCATCCGCGCGCTCGCGCTGGCGAGCCGCCGACCAGCCCAGCAGGCGCGGCACGACGGCCACGTTGTCGGCGACGGTCTGGTGCGGGAACAGGCCCACCTGCTGGATGACGTACCCGATGCCCCGCCGCAGCTCGGTCACGTCGCGTGTGGCGGCGTCCACGCCGTCGATGAGGATCCGCCCGCTCGTCGGTTCGATGAGCCGGTTGACCATCTTGAGGCTGGTCGTCTTGCCGCA
>DATBOX010000197.1:0-14616 GCA_036561685.1 Candidatus Limnocylindrales bacterium
AGCGGTCGACGGGCAGGTCGGCGCGCGCGCCCCAGTCGGACCACCCGGCGTCGTACACGGCCACGTCGGGGTAGCCAAGGAGCCCCAGCACGAAGGCCGCCTTGGCGGCGGCGATGCCGCTCCCGTCATAGGTCACCACGCGCCGCCCGCGCTGGACCCCGGCGTTCGTGAAGAGCCGGCCGCAGGTCTCGGCATCGTGGAAGGTCTGGTCGCCGGGCACCGTGAGGAGGGTGGCCGGGACGTTCATGGCGCCCGGGATGTGGCCAAGGCGCACGGCGTTGCCTCCCTGGCCGCGGTACTCCGCGGGCGCCCGTACGTCGACCAGGTCGACCTCGCGGGATCCCAGCAGCGCGCGCACGTCGCCCGTGGAGAGCACGCGGCTGGGCTCCATCCGCGGCGTGAAGGTCGCGGGCTCAGGCGACGCATGGGCCGCGGTCGAGATGGGGCGGCCGCTGGAACGCCAGGCGACCCAGCCGCCATCAAGGACGCGGACGCTCTCGAAGCCGTACACCTGCAGGCTCCACCACACGCGGCCGGCGTAGAGCGAGGCGGTGTCGTCGTACAGCACCGCCGTCATCCCGTCGCCGATGCCGGCACTGCCAAGAGCGCGGGCCACGTCCTCCGGCCCGGCCAGCTGGAAGGGCACGGCCTGATCCCGGTCCACGAGCTCGTTGGCCCAATCCAGGAACGTGGCTCCGGGGATGTGCCCTTCCGCGTGCAGCTGGCGGGCGGAGCCATCCACGCGGTACCGGCAATCGACGACCCGGACGCCCTGGCGCCCCAGGTGCTCGGCCAACCAATCCGGGCTCGCGAGGAGCTCTGGTCGAGCGTAGGTGCCGCTCATCGACGGCTATGATAGCCGCCCATGGTCGCGCCCTTTCAGCCCGACCCGGACATGGTCGCGACGATCCGGGCGGCCCTCCCGGCCACGGGGGCGGGCATCTACCTTGACACCGCCACGGCCGGCCCGCTTTCCCTTGACGGCCTCCAGGCCATGCGCGAACTGCTCGCCTACGAGGAGCGCATCGGCCGTGCCGATGTCGATTCCCGGGAGGCCTTCCAGGAGCGCTCCGCCGAGGCGAGCGCCGTCCTGGCGACCATGATCGGGGCGGATCCCGACGCCGTCGACCTGGTCCCCGGCACGACCGCGGGGATGGCATGGGCCACCGCGCTGCCCGCCTGGCAGCCCGGCCAGCGCATCATCACGACCGACCACGAGCATCCGGCCATCCTGGCGATGCTCGAGGCGCTGGCCGGCCACCGTGACCTCCAGCTCGTCTGCGTGCCGGTCGATGGTGCGACCGACGAGGACGGCCTCGTCGCCCGTTTCGAAGCGGCCATGGACCGCCGCGCCGGCCTGCTCGCGGTGAGCCACGTGACGTGGGACACCGGCACGGTCCTGCCGGTCGCGCGGGTGGCCGCCCTGGCCCGGGCGGCGGGGGCGTGGTCGGTCATCGACGGGGCCCAGGCCGTCGGGGCGATCGCCGTCGACGTGCCCAGTCTGGGTGCCGACGCCTACGCCTTCTCCGGCTACAAGTGGCTGCTGGGGCCCCATGGCGTGGGTGGCCTGTGGCGGTCGACCCGTGCGCTGGCGGCCGCGGGTCCGCCGGCCACGACGCTGCACCGGCCGTCGGTGGTCGCGCTGGGCCGCACGGTCGGCTGGCTGGAGATGCACGTGGGGCTCGCGTGGGCGCTGGAGCGTTCGGCCCGCCTCGCCGCGGCCACCGCGGCGTCGCTCGCCGCCGTCGGCGGCGTGGAGCTGCTGACGCCAGATCCGCCCGGGGCGACGCTCGTCACGTTCCGCATCGCCGGCTGGCCCTCGTCCGTGGCGCGCGCGGCTCTCGCCCGGCGCGCGTTCGCCATCTGCGAGGCGCTCGAGCCCCTGGACGCGATCCGCGCCAGCGTGGCCTGGTTCAACACGTCGGCGGAGCTCGAGCGGTTCGTCGGGGCCGTCGCCGAGCTGGCCGCCGCGACGCCCGAGACGCTGCCGGAGCGACCGCGGCTGCTGGTCCTGCCGGCCGACGGCGGCCGGTGACGTGACCGAGCCCCGTCCCGTCCCGCGGCGATCCTGGCTGGAGGTCCGGTGGCGCCAGTTCCGCAATGCGCCACGCCCCGTCGTGCGCGCCGTGACGGCCGACCTGGCGGTCGCGGTCGTGGGCGGCGTTCTCCTCCTGATCGACCGCCAGTCACTGACGCACGGCGCCACCCAGGCGGGGGCCGGGGATCTCGCGCCTGCCGTGGCCCTGTTCGTGGTGGCGGTCGTCGTGGCCGGATCGGCCTTGACCTGGCTGTGGGTCCCCCAGCCTGGGCCGGGTGGAGGCACGCGTCGGTCGGGCTGGAGTGCGATGCTGGGGCTCTTCGCGGCCCTGCCGATCGCCTACCTGGTGCTCGTCCTCGTCTTCCAGGTCATCGGGCCGCTGCTCGGGTCATCGGCATGACGATGTCATGCGAACGGTGCCAGCTGGCACCGTTTCGTACAGCGCACGAGGGTACGTTCGGGGTATACCCGGACGCGGCACCGGCCGTATCCTGCGGTGGACGGTCATCGAGACAAGGGAGTCGACAAGCTTGAGTCCACGCGCCACGCGGCCGCCCAAGGAGGGCCCTGCCCAGCCGTCGACCCGTCGGCGGCCCTCGTTGCCCGCCCGCGGCCGCAAGGCCGCCGCGGCGAACGGGGCGTCCCCAGCCGCCGGCAGCGGGGCCGAGCCGGCCGCTACCGAGACGCCGCGCGAGCCGATCTCGTGGATCGAGATGGCCCAGCCGGCGGCGTCCGTGCCCCACATGGCCATGCCCAGGCTCATGGGCCAGCCGGCCTACGCCCGACCACCCCGGCCCCTGGCGATCAAGACGCCCCGGCCGCTGGATCCGGACGACCTGCCGATCGAGGCGTTCCGAAGCGAGGAAGACCAGCAGGTGGCGGCCCGCCTGGCCGACGGGGCGAACCATGACGACGGCCACGGCGCGGCGCTCAAGCCGTCCAGCGTCGGCGGGCTGCGGGGCATCGCCGGGCGGCTCCTGGGGCGCGGCTGACCCTACAATGACCGCCGGTCTCGCCGGCGGGGGAGTAGCTCAGCGGTGAGAGCAGGAGGCTTATACCCTCCATGTCGGTGGTTCGAATCCATCCTCCCCTACCAACACATGACGGGTCCTCAGAACCTTTTCAGGAGCGGTGACGAAACTGGGGTGACGAGCCCAGGAAAGGAACCGCTACCTCGTGGACCTCTATCCCACCCCCCAGGATCCCCGGCCGGAGCCGACGGAGCCGGTCGAGACACCGACCGGCTTCACTCCGGGCACCACCCCTCCGGACCCGGCGTCTACGCCCCTGTGGTGGTCGGCCCCCGCCCTGCCGCCGGCCCAGCCGGTGGTCACGGCCCCGCCGCCGCGCCAGCCACGCCGCGGCGGCGGCTTCGCCTCCCTGTTCATGGCGGCGCTGCTCGGCGCCGTGCTGGCCTCCGGCGGCACCTTCGTGACCCTCGAGGCCGTCGGCGTGGGCGCCGCTCCGACCGCCGCCCCGGCCGCCACGACGAGCGCCAACTCGGCCGATCAGGCGTCGACCAAGACCCCCTCCGGCGACCCTGATGCGGACATCGTGGCCGCCGCCGCCAAGGTCAGCCCGGCCGTCGTGACGATCACGTCGACGGGCACCGCCAGCAACGGCTTCGGGCGCGGCTTCCAGACGACCGGCGTGGGCTCGGGCACGATATTCAACAGCGCCGGCTGGATCCTGACCAACCGCCACGTCGTCGACGGCGCCTCGAACCTTTCCGTCCAGCTGGCCGACGGGCGTACCTTCACCGGCACGATCTACGGCGAGTCGTCCACGTCCGACCTGGCCATCGTCAAGATCGGCGCCACCGGCCTGCCCATCGCGGCCGTCGGTGACTCCACGCAGCTCGTCGTGGGCCAGCGGGTCATCGCCATCGGCGATCCACTGGGCGACTTCCAGAGCACCGTGACGTCCGGCATCGTGTCCGGCCTGAACCGCTCGATCGACGTCGAGAACGAGCACCTCACGGGTCTCGTTCAGACCGACGCCGCGATCAACCCGGGCAACAGCGGTGGTCCGCTGCTCGACACCGCCGGCAACATCGTGGGCATCAACACGGCCACCGCCTCGACGGCGCAGGGCATCTCGTTCGCCATCCCGGTGGCGGTCGCCAAGCCCCTGATGGCGGCCGCGCTGGCAGGACAACCCATCCCCTAGCCGCCCATGGCCGCACGGCCATGACCTCCGGGGCGGGCTGGTCCACCCCACGTACCATTGTCGGCCCGCCCAGCAGCGGCGCATCCTCCAGACGCTCCGGGCCATTCGGCCCAGCCCCGGAGGATGCCCTTGTTGGTCGGCTTAGAACGAATCCCCGGCCGTCATCGGCGAGCGCGCGTGACGGCGCTCACCGGCGCCGTGCTGTTCGCCATCGTGATGGCCATGCCCGCCTTCGCGGCGGACGGGGCACTCAACCTGACCAAGGGCACGATCTCGCCGGCCGGCGGTGTGGCGGGGACGAGCTTCACCGTTCGCGTCACCTATACCAGCACGGGTCACGGGGGCCACGGCTGGCGACCCGCCTACGTGACGCTCTGGCTCGGCTCGAAGTCGACGCCCATGACGGCGGTCGACCCCAGCGACACCGACTACGCCGACGGCGCCGTCTTCGGCGCGACCGTCAAGCCGGCGGCCGGGACGTATGTGGTGGTCATCCGCACGGCCGACAGCCGCGCGGCCCAGCGCACGGCGGTCCTTGACCTGCCCTCGCTCGTCGTCGGGCCGGCGCCGACCCCGACGCCCAAGCCCACGCCCACCCCAAGGCCCAGGCCGACCCCGACGCCCGCCCCGCGGGCCACGCCGGGCGCGACGCCGGCGCCCACACCTGCCGCGATCCTGACCGCCAGTCCGACCGCGACGACGGCCGAGCCATCAGAGTCGCCCATCCTGGTCCCCCTGCCCACCGCGTCCGCCGAGCCGTCAGCAAGCGTCGCCCCGTCGCCAAGCACCACGCCGGCCGCCGCGGCCGCTGCGTCCACCGGTGGCTCGGGCAGTATCCGGGCCTCGCTCGCCGCCCTCACCGCCAGCCTGCCGCCCATCGGGTCGCCTGCCTGGATCGAGCTGCTGACGCGGCAGGTGGCCGTCGCGGTCGGCGCCACCACGATGATGGCGATGGCCCTCTTCACCTTCGGGCGGCGCCGGCGCGACGACGAGGAGGCCGGCGCGCCGCCAGCCCCCGATGCGTACGCGCCACCGCCGCCGCTCTCGGAGCAGCTCGCGCCCGAATACGCCGCGCTGCCCGAGCTGGGGCAGCTGGCCGGCGAAGCTGACATGCCACGCTGGCGACGGCCCTCGCTGCGGGCCGCCCGTGAAGCCAAAGGCACCGACATCCGAGCGATGGAGGCCCAGCGCCTCACCTTCAGCCACACGGAGTTCGCCGTCTCTCGCGGTCTCGAGCGGCGACGCCTGCGCTACCGCATGGTCCGCCTGAGCGACACTCCGGACGAGATCCGCAGCGCGGAGCTGGCCCTCCTTGACCAGGGCGACGAGGTCGAGCTACTCCAGCAGTCGGGCCAGTACTGGCAGGTGAGCACGCCCACCGGCCTGGTCGGCTGGGTCCACCGCATGACCCTGGGCGACGTGGTGGCCGCGCCCGCCGCGCCCGCGCCGCCGGCATGGCAGCAGCCGCCGCCGGTGGCAAGCGGTGAAGAGGAGTCCGCCGCGGCCGAGCCGGCCGCCGAACCGGTCGAGCCGGATCCGTATACCGAGGGGCTGGCCCAGCGCCTGGTCCGCGAGCGGTTCACCCTCTGACGGGTCAGGCCCGCAGCACCAGCACGTGCTGGTGGACGATGTTGGGCACGAAGCTGCGCGGGTAGCCATACGGCCGCAGGCGCGTCCCCACCTGGTACCAGATGAGGTCACCCTTGGGCACCAGGCCGACCGCCTCCGCGCGGGCCGCGAGGTCCGACGCGGTGAAGCGGTAGCGACCCTCCTGGTAGGCGTCCCGCACGATGACCGTGGCGTAACGGCCCGGCCGCAGGACGCGTCGGATCTCGGCGAGGATCCCGCCCATGCGGTCCAGGTAGGCCGGGTAGCCGGGGCTATTGGCGAGGTCCGCGGGGTCGTCACTGACCATCGCGTAGTCGGTGCGCCGGTTGGCGTGGACGAGGGCGAGCGGGCCGCCGGCCATCGTCATGGGCAGCTGCGGGTTGTACGGCGGATCGGTGGCCACGAAGTCGATGGATCCGTCGGCGACGTCGGCGAAGAGGGCCACGGCGTCCCCTACCTGCAGCCGGCAGCCCGACGGGTCGAAGGTCCGCGGGCCGCCCGGATCGGCGTTGCCGAGGTCGGCCAGGAGCGGCCCCAGGCCGTCCCGCTCGGCCAGTGCGGTGCGCACGACCTCGTCGTAGATGGACGCCCAGCGGGCCTCCAGTTCGAAGCCGATGGCGCGCCGCGGACGGCGGCAGATGGCGGCCCCCAGGAGCGTGCCGCCCACCCCGGCGAACGGGTCCAGGACCAGCTCGCCGCCGCGAGTGAAGAACTCGATCAAGCGGGCCATCAGGCGCGGCGGCTTGTTGGCGCCGTGCGCCCGCCGCGCGGCGTGGCCCAGCTCTGACGGGTAGGCCGTGGTCCACAGCGAGCGGGTGAAGTAGAGCCAGGCGTCGCCGCCCATCTCGTTGAGGGCGTTGGACCGGTGCACCGGCGCACCGTTGGGCCTGTCAGCACCGCCTCGCACGGGGGAAGTATCCCGTACTCCGGCCGCTATCCTGTGACCATGGCGTTCGTCGGGCGGGAGCGTGAGTTGGCGCGCCTGGCAGCGAGCCTGGAGCGCGCGGCCCGGGGGGAGCGCGTGAGCGTGTCCCTCACCGGGACCTCGGGGGTCGGCAGCACCCGGCTGCTCGCCGAGCTGGCCGAGCGCCTGCGCGGCCTGCCGCAGGTGACCGTCGTGCGCGGCAGTGCCTACGCCCCGCTCCAGGGCACCCCGTACGCGGCCATCCGCGAGGCCCTGACGGGGGCCCTGTGGACGCTGGACGCGGCGCGCCTGGAGGCCGTCACGGGCCCCCATCGGCACGAGCTGCGGCAGCTCCTGCCGCAGCTGGGTGACCGGCTGGCCGGCCCGACCGACCCGGACGACGAGCCGTTCCAGGTCTCCCCGGACCAGCGCGCCGGACGGACGGCGGAGGCGGTGCTGGGCCTGCTGGAGCGGCTGGCCGGCGACGGCGTCGTCCTGCTCGTCCTGGAGGATCTCCACTGGGCGGATGCCGGGACGCGGCGGCTGGTGGAGACGATGCTGCGGGTCGGCCGACCGCTGCCCCTCTGCCTGGTCGTCTCCTACCGCCCCGACGAGCTGCACGTGCGGCACCCGATGCGGGCGCTGGCGACCACCCTGGAGACCGAGCCGGGGGTGGAGCGCGTGGCGCTGCCACCGCTCGAGCGCCACCAGCTCATGGCCCTGCTGGAGCACCTCCTTGGCGAGCGGCCGAGCGGCGGCTTCGTCGCCGCGGTGGCCAGCGCGTCGGGCGGCAACCCGCTCGTGGCCGAGCATCTGGTGGCCGCCCGCCAGGCCCGCATCCGGCTCTCCGATCCGTTCGACCAGATCGTGGGCGCGCGCGTGGCGGCCCTGCCGGCCGGCGCCGTGCGCTGCCTGCGCCTGCTCGCTGCGGCCAGGCGTCCGCTGCCCGTCGCCCTGATTCGGCAGGCCGACCTCCCCGGCGGCCGGCTGCCCGCGAGCGCGATCGCCGAGGCGGTCGCGAGCGGCCTCGCCCATGAGCTGGTCGACCGCGAGGGCGCCACGCTGGTGGGCATCCATCACGAGCGGTACGCCGAGGCGATGGAGGCTCTGGCCCTGCCGGGTGAGCGCCAGCCCGCCCACGACGCCCTGGCCAGGGCCCTGGCCGGGGAACCTGCCGAGCAGGCGTGGCACTGGGAGGCGGCCATGCGGTTCGGGCTGGCCCGCGACGCGCACGTGCTGGCCGGCGAGGCGGCGGTCGAGGTGGAGCCCGCCGGGACGGCCTTCTTCCACGACCAGCGGGCGCTGGAGCTGCTGGACGTCCACGACGCCCACCCGGGGGCCCTGGCGCTGGCCGGGTCGGCGGAGGACGAGCTCGTGCTGCGGACCGCCGACGCTGCCTTCGCCGACGACAACCCGCGGCGGGCGGCCGACCTCGTGCAGCAGCTCATCGACCAGCGGTCCAGCGTGACCCAGCTCAGCGAAGCCGCCCGGCGGGGCGAGGCAGCCCGGCGGGATCTCCAACGCCAGCTGGGCATGCTCCACCTGCGCATCGGCCAGTACGAGGCCGCCAGCGGCGACCTGGGCAGCGCCATCGCCGCCTGTGAGGCGGCGGTGCAGCTGGTACCCCGAGAGCCGGCCAGCGCCGAGCGCGCGCGCGTCCTGGGAGCGCTGGCCCAGCAGCAGATGCTGGACGGCCGCTTCGAACGCAGTGCCGGCCTCGCCGAGGAGGCCTGCGTGACCGCGCGGGCGGTCGAGGGTGCCGGCGCGGCCGCCGAACTCGGTCACGCCACGTGCACCCTGGCCGTGGATCGCGCCTACGCCGGCCAGATCGACGACGCGCTGCGTCTCCTCGATGAGGCGACCGGGATCGCCCTCTATGCACGACGCCTGGACGACCTGATGCGCGCGTGGGCCAACCGCACCCACATCCTGGAGCTGGACGCGCGCCTCGAGCCGGCCCTGGCGGCCGCCCGGGACGGTATCGCCGCGGCCGGCCGGTTCGGGGCCGAGCTGGCCTACGGCTCATTCCTGCGGGGCAACGCGGCCGACATCATGCTCAAGCTGGGCCGCTGGGCCGATGCGGAGGCCGAGGCCCGGGCAGCCCTCGAGCTGTCACCCAGCCGCCTGACCTGGAGCCCGCTGCTGGCGCTCGGCTCGGTGCTCGTCGAGTCGCGAGCAGACGAGGAGGCCAGCCGGGCCGTCGGCCAGATCCTCCTCCAGCTCGAGTCGGCGCCCGAGGGCCAATGGACGGCCATGGTGCAGCGGATCGCGGTGAGCTTCGCCCTGTGGCGCGACGACCTGGCCGACGCCGAGCGCGTCGCGCGCAGCGGGTGGCGTCGCGTCGCCGACTCGACCGACTGGCGGCAGGTGGCCCTCGCCGCCTCCACGACCCTGGAGGCCTGTGCCGCGGTCGCCGACGCGGGCCGCGCGCGGCGCGACATCTCGCTGGTGGCCACGGCCGGTGAATTCGGCACGTCCGTCCTGGCCCAGACCGAGCAGCGTGTCGACGCCATCACGATGCCCCCGACCGTCGGCGCCCGTCGCGAGGCCGACCTGCACGTGGCCACGGCGCGGGCGCACCTGGCCCGCCTGCGCGGCCGGCCCGACGCGGCCGCCTGGGACCGCATCGCCCTCGGCTGGTCCGACCTCCACGTGCCGTACCTGACGGCCAAGGCCCGCTGGTGGCAGGCCGCCGCGCTGCTCCACGACGGAGGGCGGCGCGTCGCGGCCCGGCAGGCCCTGACCGACGCCTGGCAGATCGCCGCCGCCCTCCCGGCGCGACCGCTGCTGCGGGAGCTGGCCCGCCTCGCCCAGCGCGGCCGCCTGGCCCTGCCCGAACTGCCGGACGGCCTGGTGCCGGTGGCGGTCGGCGAGGGACAACGGCCGCCCGTCGCCGTGGGACCAGGCCTCATCGTGGGAGCGCCCGTCATGTCGGCCGGTGCCACCGCACCGGTAGGTGCCGACCTGGGCGACCTCGCGGCCCGGGTCGTGCCGCCATCGCCGGCCGCGGCCGACCCGTTCAACCTGAGCCCGCGCGAGTACGAGGTGCTGGCCATCGTGGCCGAGGGCCGCACCAACCGCGAGATCGCCGAACGCCTCTTCATCAGCGAGCGGACCGTCGGCGTCCACGTCCGCAACATCCTGGGCAAGCTCGGGGTGGCCGGACGGGTCGAGGCGGCCAGCGTGGCCATCCGCCTCGGCCTGGTGCCCGGCGTCGCCCGCGGGGTGCACGGCGGCTGAGCCTGCGCCTCGCCGGATTCGGCGACAATACGGGCATGCATACCCATCCAGCGCGCTTGGCGCGCCTCCTCACCGTGTCCGCCCTCGTCCTGCTGGCCGCCGCGGCCTGCACGTCCGCCGCTGGCGCGGCCGGCTGGACCTACGCCCCGCCGATCGCCTCGGCCGCGCCGGGCGCCAGCGGATCGGCCGCCCCGAGCGGGTCGCCGGCCGCCACCGCGACCGGTGGCGCGACGATGAACCCCAGCATGTCGATGAGCGCGGCGCCGTCCGCCTCCGGGGCCGGCAACGTGATCCAGCTGACCGAGACGGCCGACCTGCGCATCACCGACGCGAGCGGCAACGCCGTCACGTCGATCGATGTCCAGAAGGGCCAGACCTACACCTTCCAGATCAGCAACACGGCCGGCTTCGCCCACGACTTCTACATCGGTGCGCCGGACGACCTGAAGGCGGGCAACACCGGCAACCTCAAGGGCCTGGCCCAGTTCGTGTCGGGCACCCAGTCGTTCACCTACACCTTCGACTCGGCCGGCCCCCTGGGCTTCGGCTGCACCCTGCCCGGCCACTACCAGTCGATGAACGGCCTCTTCAACATCCAGTAAGGCCGTGAAGGTCGACCTCGCCCCCGGCGCCGTCGCGCCCGGGGAGGTCGCCGGCCTGGCGGCCGCCGCCGAGGCGGTCGGGTTCGACGGCCTGTGGCTGCCGGAGACGCAGCACGACCCCTTCGTGGGGCTGGCCCTGGCGGCGGCCGCGACCGCCCGCCTGCACCTTGGCACGTCGGTGGCCATCGCCTTCGCCCGCAGCCCGACCGTGCTGGCCCAGACGGCGTGGGACCTGGCCGCCCTCTCGGGCGGGCGGTTCGAGCTGGGCCTGGGGACGCAGGTGCGGGCCCACGTGCAGCGACGGTTCGGCATGGCCTGGAGCGAGCCGGCGCCGCGGCTGGCGGAGTGGCTGGGGGCGATCCGGGCCGCCTGGGCGACCTGGCAGGACCAGGCGCCGTTCCAGTGGACGTCGGAACACCTGGACCTGTCCCTGATGACGCCCTTCTTCAGCCCGCCGCCACTGCCCTTCCCGGCGCCCGACGACGGGCCGCGCGTCCCCATCTCGATCGCCGGGGTCGGCGCCGGCCTGGCGCGGCTCGCGGGTCGCCTCGCCGACGGCTTCCACGTCCACCCGTTCCACACCGCGCGCTACGTGGCGCGTGTCCTGGAGCCGGCTCTCGCCGCCGGCGCCGAGCGGCGGCCGGCCGAGCTGCCGCGCCGCCGGGCCGAACGCATCGTGCCGGTCTTCCTGGCCCCCACCGACGAGCCGGCGGTCCTCGCCGCGGTGCGCCGGCAGGTCGCCTTCTACGCCTCGACGCCCAGCTACCGCGCCGTGCTCGCGGCCCACGACCGGGACCGCATCGGGGAGCAGCTGAGCCGCCTGGCCGCGACGGGCAGGTGGGCCGAGATGGCCGCCCTGGTCGACGATGAGCTGCTCGCTGAGGTGGCGGTCGTGGGCCCCTCCGACGGCCTGGCCGACGCGCTGGCGGCGCGCGTGACGGGCCATGCCGAGCGGGTCGCGCCGCTGCTCCCGGTGCGGCTCGAGCCCGACGGCAGCCTCGCGGACGGCCGTCTGTGGGAACGGCTGGTGGTGTCGCTGCGCGACGCCTGACCGGCGCGGGCGGTGCCACGAGGCTCCAAAGGTCCTATCGACACCTTCTGAACCGCTCGGTACGGTCCCTCGAGAGCCATGGGAGCCGATACCACCACGACCAGCCACACCCGCCGACCGCCGCGCCTCCTGCTGCTGGTCTTTGCCGCGAGCCTGGCCCTGATCGTCGCCACCGCCGTGGCGGTCACGGCCGTCGTCAGCAACCAGATCGCCGACGGCACGGTGAACGCCGTGGGCGACGCGGACCAGACGCTGGCCAACTACTTCGTGCAGGAGAACCGGCTGGTCGGCCCTGGGGCGGCGGTCGCAGGCGTGCCCACGCTGGCAAATACAGCCTCGCTGGTGAGCCAGGTCGACGCCCAGCTGCAGCAGATGGTCGCGACACCCGCCTCAGCGGCGTCCGGCGCTGCCGACGAGGCGTCGCGGACCTCGACGCTCCTGCGGATCAAGGTCCACGCCGCCGACCGCACCGTGCTCTTCAGCGACCAGGCGTCGCTGCGGGGCACCAACGTGGCCGACGACGACCTGACCGAGGCGCTGCAGACCGGTCAGGCCAGCTCGAGCCTGACCACCGATTTCGGACCTGAGGAGCAGGACCTGGCCGCGGCCGGCCACACATCGGCCCTGGAGGAGTACCTGCCCATCACCGACGGGTCCGGCAAGGTGCTGGTGGTCTTCGAGGTCTACCGCTCGTCGGACGTGCTCCTGGCCGGCATCGCCCGCGCCCAGGCCATGGTCCTGCTGGTCCTGCTGGGGGCCTCGCTGCTCCTCGCCGGCCTGCTGTACCTCATCTTCCGCGCCGCCGCGCGGCGCCTGGACCGCCAGACGGAACTGCTGATGCAGGCCTCCAGCCAGGACGCCCTGACCGGCCTGCTCAACCACGGCGCCGTCGTGGAGGAGCTGGGAAGGCAGATCGATCGCGCCAGGCACGCCGGCACCGGCCGCGTCGGGCTGGCCCTGGTCGACGTCGACAACTTCCGGCTGCTCAACGATACGCACGGCCACGCCGCCGGCGACACCGTCCTGCTGGAGGTGGGGCGGCTGCTGCGGCGGCAGCTGTCGCAGGCGTCGGTCATCGGCCGCTTCGGGCCCGACGAGTTCCTCGTCGTCGCCCCGCCCGAGTGCGCCCACGACCTGGAGCCGGCCCTTGGCCGGATGCGCGAGGAATTCGAGGAGGTCGCCGTCCAGTTCGGCGGCACGGAGCGGCTGCCCATCTCGGTCAGCGCCGGCGTGGCCTACTACCCGGAACACGGCGACGCCATCACGGAGCTGCTGTCCGAGGCCACCGTCGCGCTCGTGGCGGCAAAGGCGTCCGGCGGCAACGCCCTGCGCCTGGCGGAGCGGACCGCCGACGACCGCCTGCTCGGTGAGCGGTCGGGCTTCGACATCCTGCAGGGCCTCGTCATCGCCGTCGACACCAAGGATCGCTACACCAAGCGGCACTCGGAGGACGTGGCCCGTTACGCCCTTTTCCTGGCCGACCGCCTGGGTCTGGATGCCGACCTCCGCCGCACGCTCGAGGTGGCCGGGCTCCTGCATGACATCGGCAAGATCGGCATCCCCGACACGATCCTCCGCAAGCCCGGGCCGCTCACGCCGGAGGAGTACGACATCGTCAAGCAGCACGTGGCGCTCGGCGACATGATCGTGCGCGACCTGCCCAACCTGGACCTCGTGCGGGGCGGCGTGCGCCATCACCATGAGCGGTGGGACGGCCACGGCTACCTCGACCGCCTGATCGGGGAGGAGATCCCCCTCATCGCCCGCATCCTGGCGGTCGGCGACGCCTTCAGCGCCATGACCACGACGCGCCCGTACCGCAAGGCCCTGTCCGTGGAGGAGGCCCTGCGGCGCCTGGGGGACGCCGCGGGCAGCCAGCTCGACCCGCGCCTCGTGACGGCCTTCGTGCAGGGCATGGAGCACGCGGCCGACCCGCCGATGCCGGGCCAGGTCACGACCGGGGCGGCCGGGCTGGTGCGGCCGCCGATCCTGCGCCCTTCGCGCCGGGTGGCCTGACCACCCAGGGGCGCGGACCCTCAGGCGAGGGCTCCGCGGCGGCGCAGGTCGGCCGTGATGGGGGTGAGGTCCGGCACCACGGCCACGGCACCCGCCGCCTGCAGCGTCCGGGCATCCGCGGCACCGCTGGTCACGCCGACCGGCTGCATCCCCGCCGACGCCGCGGCCAGCATGTCCCACCGCGCGTCGCCCACGTACCAGCACGCCGCCGGCGCGATGCGCAGGCGCCGCGAGGCCAGCAGCAGGAGGTCCGGGGCTGGTTTGGCCAGGGCGACGTGGCTCCCGTCGACGATGACGGGGCGGCGCATGAGGTGGAGCGCCTCCACCGAGGTGCGGACCTGGGCTCGCCGGCTGGACGTGGCGATGGCCCAGCGGATCGGGCTGCCGGTGAGGCCGAGCAGCAGCTCACGCGCCCCGGGCAGGGGCCGGGGGTCCACGTTGGCGGCCTCGTGCAACTCGCCGGCCCGATGGTCCAGGTGCTCGATGGCCTCGTCCGAGAGATGGCGTCCCGCCTGCGTCACGATCTCGCGCGCCAGGCCCCGCCCGTCCGAACCGATGAGGGCCGCCACCGCCGCACGGTCGGCCGGGATGCCCGCCTCCCGGAAGGCCCCCAGCCACGCCTGTATGCGGATCAGGACGGTGTCCACCAGGGTGCCGTCAAGATCGAAGAGCAGCGCGCGCGGGTCGGGCAGGTCGGCGAGGGCCATGGGGGCAGCCTAACGGAGGCTTTACCCCCGCGTCATGACTCGCTAGGCTTGCCGGCCATGGATCGGGCCCGCGTCTATGAGGCGCTCGGTTACGTGGTCGGGACGCTCCTCGCGTTCGCCGTGGGGCTGCTGGGGCCTGCCGTCGCGGTCAACCTCTCGTCGAGCATGCCGCCCGACATCGTCACCAAGGGCATCTACGGCCTGGCCGCCATGTTCATCGTGGGCACGCTGGCCGGCATCTTCGGGCGGGGCCTGCCGGGGCTGGCCGGGCTGTTCGTGGG
>DATBOX010000198.1:0-5105 GCA_036561685.1 Candidatus Limnocylindrales bacterium
ACGTGCAGGTAGTGCGACTCGTCCGAGTAGGCCGTGCCCCATACGGCGCGCAGGAGCCGGCCGCGGGTCAGCAGGCGGCCGGGCTGGCTCAGCATCACCTTGAGCAGCTCGTATTCGCGCGGCGTCAGCGTCACGGGCTGACCGCCGACGCTCACGGCGTGACGGCCCAGGTCAAGCTCGATGGGCCCGCCGACCAGCCTGCCCTCGGTATCGGCCGCGGGACCGGCGGCACGGCGCAGGAGGGCCGCCACCCGGGCGCGCAGCTCGGCGGACCCGAAGGGCTTGGTCACGTAATCGTCAGCGCCGGCCTCGAGGGCGCGCACCTTGTCCGCCTCCGCGCCGCGCGCCGAGAGCACCAGGATCGGCGTCGTCGCGTCGCGCCGCACCCGGCGGATGACGGCCTGGCCGTCGGCGTCGGGGAGACCCAGGTCGAGCACGATCAGATCCGGCCGCTTGGCGTCCCATGCCCGCAGCGCCTCGCGCGCGGAGCCGGCTTCCGCGACCTGGTAACCGTGGGCCTCCAGGTAGGTCTGGACCAGGTGCCGGGTGGCGGCGTCGTCCTCCACGATGAGCAGGGCGGCGCCGGGGGGTCGGTGGTCGCCCGTCACGAACGGGCCTCCTCGGGCGGCGCGGCGGCGGCGGGCAGGTCCAGGGTCACGGCCAGCCCGCCGAGGGGACTCGGCCCGGCCGAGACGTGGCCGCCCATCGCCTCCACCATGCCCTTCACGACGCTGAGGCCGATGCCCAAACCTCGTCGCGACGGGCCGCCCTTCTGGCGCACGCGATAGAACTTCTCGAAAAGGTGCGGCATCGCCTCCGCCGGCACCCCGGCTCCGCCGTCCTCGACCGTGATCACGACGCGCCCGGGTCCACCGAGCCGGCCCGTGACGGCGACCGGTACGTCGGGCCCGCCATGGTGCACGGCGTTCTCCAGCAGGTTCGTCAATGCCTCGTCCAGGTAGACCGCGTCCACCAGCACCGGCGGCAGGTCGTCCGGGGTGGTCACCGTGAGACGCGTGCCCAGCATCCCGGCCAGGCGGTCCACCACCGGTCGCACGACCTCGTCGACCGGCAGGACCTCCAGTTCCGGGCGCAGTACGCCCGCTTCCAGGCGGCTCATGTCCAGCACGTTGTGCACGATCCGGTCCAGGCGCTGCGCCTCGTTGTCGATCGTCTGGGCGGTCTGCTGGCGCTGGGTGGCACTCCAGTCGAGGGCCGGGTCGAGCAGCGCCCCGGCCGCCGCGCGGATCGTCGCGAGCGGCGTCCGCAGGTCGTGCGACACGGAATCCAGGAGGGCCGTCTTGAGCGCCTCGCTCTGCTTGGCGACCTCCGCCGCGGTGGCCTCGCGAGTCAGCGCCTCGCGCTTGAGGGCCAGGCCGAGCTGGTCGGCGGCGAGAGCCAGCAGCCGCGTCTCCTCGCCGGATGGATCCCCCGCCTCGCGCGCGCGTGTGCCCCACAGGTAGCCGGCGGGCGTGCCGTCGGCCATGACCGCGACGCGGTAGAGGCACGCCGGGCTCGGCCGCTGCGGCGCGGCCCCCGGGGCCAGGTGCGCGCGGACCCAGCGGGCGGGCTCGTCGCCCGGGCGACGCGTGAGCGTGGAGGCCGTGGCGCTGACCGGCGGCGCCGAACCCGCCGCCGAATCGGCCACGACCCGCTCGCGGGCCCCGTCGAGCGTACTCAGCCACGCTCGGTCGAGGCCCGCATCGGTGACCAGCCCGGACAGGACGGCGGGCGCGGCCGCCGCCACGTTGTCGGTCGTGGCCAGGGTGCGGCTGATGCGGAAGAGCGCCTGCGACTCGCGGGCACGTCGGGCGGCGTCACCTGCGCGTGCCGCCTGCAGAGCCGCCAGCTGGCCGATGGCGACCGCGACGAGAAGGAAGAGGACCAGGTTGAGCCACTCGCCGGGCTCGGCGACGGTCAGTGACCCGACCGGCTGGATGAAGAGCACGTCATACAGCAGGAAGGCGGCCACGGAGCAGGCGACCGCCGCCCACGTGCCGCCCAGGATCGCGACGGCCACGACCGCCACGAGGTAGACGGCAGAGGCGTTGGGGGCGTGCAGGGGTTCCCCCTGGAGCAATGCGACGAGGACGGTCGCCACGGCCAACGACACGGCCGCCGATGCCACGACCACTGCCGCACGACGACGACCGACGGTCCACGAGCCGCTCAACCTCGGCACGCGCTCATGGTAGGCCGCCCGCGGCACCGTGCCGGGGATTCGCATGGGACGCCTAGTGCTTGCCGAACAGCGTCCCGAAGACGGAGCGGACGACGTCCTGGCCGGTCCGCGACGTCAGGATCCGGCCGGCGGTCCGGATGCCCGTGTCGATCGACCGCTGCCGTTGCCGTGCGGCGGCCGCCTGGGCCTTGGCGGCAGCTCTCGCCTGGGCCTGCTCGGCCCGCGTCTCCGCCTGCTGGGCCCGGATGGCGGCCTGGCGGGCGCGCTCGGCCTGCACACCCTGGGCGTAGGTCGGAGCCGCGGTCGGCGCCACGCCGGTCGGCGCCACGCCGGTCGGCGCGACGCCCACCTGCTGGGCCGCGGCGGCCTGGGCCTGCTGGATGCGGGCGGTGATGATCTCGCGGGCGCTCTGCGGATCCACGGGCGTGCCGTACTTGGCGCGTAGCGAACCACTGGCGACGAGGCCCTGGAAGGTCGCCGGGTCGAGCGCACCCATGCGCGAATCGGGCGGCTCGAGGCGCGTCGCGGCGAGCGGCGTGGGCACGCCGTTGGGCGCCAGCACGGTGACGAGCGCCTCGCCGATGCCGAGCGACGTGATGACCTGGTCGACCTGCGGATAGAAGGCGCTGCTGGGGAACGTCCGCGACGCCTTGCGCAGGGCGTCGGCGTCGTTGGGGGTGAAGGCGCGCAGGGCGTGCTGCACGCGGTTGCCCAGCTGGGCCAGCACGGCGTCGGGCACGTCGGTCGGCGACTGGGTGGAGAAGTAGACCCCCACCCCCTTGGAGCGGATGAGGCGCGCCGTCAGCTCGATCTGGTCAAGGAGGGGCTTGGAGGCCTGGTCGAAGAGCAGGTGTGCCTCGTCGAAGAAGAAGGCCAGCTTGGGCTTGGGCAGGTCGCCCATCTCGGGCAGCACGTGGTACAGCTGGGCCAGCATCCACAGCATGAACGTGCTGAACAGCTGGGGCTGCTCCATGACGTCCGACAGCTCCAGCACGCTGACGATGCCCTTGCCGTCGGGCGTCGTACGCATCAGGTCCATCACGTCGAACTCGGGCTCGCCGAAGAACTTGGCGGCGCCGGAAGCCTCCAGGGTGATGAGGTCTCGCAGCAGCACCCCAAGGGTCGCGTCCGACATGCCGCCGTAGTCGGCGAGGGCCGCCCTGCCCGCGTCCGATCCCAGGTACTGCAGCGTCGTGCGCAGGTCGGCCAGGTCCAGGAGCGGCAGCTGGTTGTCGTCGCAGTAGCGGAAGACCAGCGTCAGCACGGCCGACTGGGTGTCATTGAGTTCCATCACCTTGGACAGCAGCAGCGGCCCGAAGGAGTGGAGCGACGCCCGCACCGTCGCGCCCAGCTGGCCCGAGAGGGACAGGAATTCGACCGGGTGGGCCTCCGGCCGGTAGGTCATGCCCAGCGAGGCGACGCGTGCCTGTAGCCGCGGATCGGTCGCGTCGCCCGGCGCGGCGATGCCGGTGACGTCGCCCTTGATGTCGCTGATGAAGACCGGCACGCCGGCATCGGAGAGCTGGCCGGCCATGAGCTGCAGGCTCTTGGTCTTGCCGGTGCCGGTCGCCCCGGCGATCAGCCCGTGGCGGTTGGCCATGGCCAGCGCCATGCGCACCTGGACCTGCGAGGCGACCTCGCCACCAAGCATCGGACTGCCCAGTGTGAGCGCCGGCTCGTCAAGCGCATACCCGGTCTGCATGGCCTGGATGAAGGCCTGATCCACCGACTACCTCCCTCGGCGCGGGCCCACGACTGGGCCGCTGCACCGGACGTATCGTACGTCTGTTGGCCGCACGAAACGGCCACCGAGGGAGGTCCACGTGAATATCGAGGATGTCGAGGGCATCGGCCCGGCCCACGCCGCCACCCTGCGCGGCAAGGGTGTCCACACCACCGATCACCTGCTGGAGCAAGGTGCGACCCCCGCCGGGCGCGAGGCCCTGGCGGCCAGCAGCGGGATCAGCCACAAGCTCATCCTGGAGTGGGTCAACCACGTCGACCTGATGCGCATCGACGGCGTCGGGTCGGAGTACGCCGACCTGCTCGAGGCGGGCGGCGTCGACTCACCGGCCGAGCTGGCCCACCGCAACGCGGCCAGCCTGGCGACCACGCTCGAGGAGCTCAACGCCGCGCGCGCCACCGTCCGCCGCGTGCCGTCGGCAGCCGTCATCCAGGGCTGGATCGACCAGGCCAAGAAGCTGCCCAAGATCGTCTCGCACTGACGATCCCGGCCCGTGGCGTCGGGCGGCCCGCCCAGGTCGACGGCGCCACGGCCCTGGCCCGGTAGGCGCCTGAGGGGATCGCCCTCGCGCGGCCGTGGATGTCACCCACAGTGAACGCATCGGGCCCTAGGGCCCACGACGGGCCGACCGCGGCGCCTACCGCGGCCGATGGTCGCTGACAGTGAACGAAGGAGCCCGTACCGGCCCCGCGGGTCACTCAGGTGCGCCGTTGGGCCCGATCTTGTTCACTCACGGCGACCGATGCCCGCGCAGCGGCTCGGCCGCGGTCAAAGACGTATCGTTCGAGGCGGATCTGTTCACTCACGGTGACCGATCGCCCTGACCTCCCGGGCCAGCCGTTCCTGACCCCCCAGGTTCGTAACGGACGCGATGGCTCTCGGGGGGCGATCGGGCTCGCGGGGCGCGCCGGCTTGCCCCGAAGGCCATCGACGTGCAGGTTCCTCACTCATGCGGCAGCAAAGCGCACGATCGGCATATCTGGACCCCGACCGGCCCGTCAGGGGCCATGCCCCGGTTCGTCACTGACCTGCCCGGTGAGGCGTGCAAGACCTGAGGGGATCGCTCTCGCGCGCGGCCGTGGGTGTCACCCACAGTGAACACTTGCCTCCGAAGCCCGCAACGGAGCCGACGGCAGCTTCCTACGGCAGCAAATGGTCGCTGACAGTGAACGAAACGGC
>DATBOX010000199.1:0-2171 GCA_036561685.1 Candidatus Limnocylindrales bacterium
CTCATGAGCTCCCCGGCCGTGACCGTGCCGATGACGGGCTCGCTCGAAGAGGCGGCCCGCCTGATGCTCGACCGCCACGTCCACCGCGTCGTCGCGATCGACGACGTCGGCCGCCCCGTGGGCGTGCTGTCGTCGATGGACTTCGTGGCCCTGTACGCCGAGAAGCCGACCCCACGCCTCGTGGTCTGACGCCGGATCGGGCGTAGGCTAGCGCCATGGATACCGCAGGCGGCGACCTTGCAGCCGAGGTCGGACGAGCACGGGTCGTCGCGCTGCACCGACGCTTGAGCGCGCCGCCGCACCGGGTGTTCCGCGCCTGGTCGGACCCCGAGGAACTGGTGCGCTGGTTGCCGATCCAGATCGAAGGGGACCTGGCGGTGAAGGCGCGCTCCGTCCTGGTCTGGCCGGACGAACGCGTTTGGTGGGACGTGGTCGCCGCCGAGCCCGATCGCAGCTTCGTCTTTCGGCGGTCGTGGACGGCCGACGATCGCCTGGTCACGCGGGTCGCGGTGACGATCAGGCCTCTCGGTTATGGGTGCCGCCTGGACCTTGAGGACGGGCCGTTCCCGCTTGGCGCGACCAAAGACCTCGACGCCTGGGCGCGAGCCATCGAGCATTGGACGACAGCCCTCGCCCAGCTGCGCGCGCACCTGGACTTCAGTGTCGACCTGCGATGGCGGGCGGCGTCGTGATCCCCGACGAACTGGCCGACCTGCTGCGCACCAACGTTCTGGGCCACGTGACCCTGACCAAGGCGGATGGGTCGCTCGTGACCCACGTGATGTGGATCGACTACGACGGCGAGCACATCCTGACGAGTTCGCCCATCGGGTCGTACAAGAGCCGTGCCCTGCGGCGACGCCCCCAGGTCGCCATCTCGGTGATGGATCCGTCTGACCCATGGCGACGCCTGTCGATCAGCGGGCATGTCAGCGAGATCCGTGAGGATGAGGGGCTGGCGTTCATCAACCGTATGTCGCAGCGCTACAACGGAGCCCCGTACCCACGTCCCGGCGCGCGCGAGATCTTCGTCATCACGCCCGACCGTGTCCGGCCGTTCATGGGACGACGCTAGCTGGCGCTCGTTGTGGGGAGGCTGACCCGATGCGCTACGTCGAGGTAGGCGGCCTGCGGCTCTCCGCCATCGGCCTGGGTACGTGGCAATTCGGCTCGCGCGAGTGGGGTTACGGAGCCATGTACGCGGCGGAGATCGCCCCGGCCATCGTGCAACGGGCGATCGAGCTCGGGGTCACCCTCGTCGACACGGCCGAGATCTACGGCTTCGGGCGCTCGGAGCGGATCGTGGGCCAGGCGATCTCGGGACATCGCGACGCGGTCGTGCTGGCCACCAAGCTCGTGCCCGCGCTCCCCATCCCCGCCGTCGTCGACTGGCAGGTGCGTGGCAGCCTGCGCCGCCTCGGTGTCGACGCGATCGACCTCTACCAGGTCCACTTCCCCAATCCGTTCGTGTCGCCGCGGAGGACGATGGCCCCCCTTCGCTCGCTGGTGGAGCGGAGCGTCGTGCGCCACGTCGGCGTCAGCAACCACTCGCTCGGGCGCTGGCGCGCCAGCGAGCGCGCCCTGGGGCGGCCGGTGCTCAGCAACCAGGTCCGCTTCAGCCTGAGCGCATCGCTGCCCCGCTGGGAGCTGGTGCCCTACGCTCGCGAGGCGGGCCGCGTCGTCATCGCCTACAGCCCGTTGGGGCAGGGCCTCCTGAGCGGGCGCCATACGGTCGGCAGCGCCACACCGCTCGACGTCCGCCGGCGGAGTCCCTTGTTCCAGTCACGCGGGCTGCGGCTGGCCGAGCCGCTGCTTGACGCGCTGCGGGAGGTGGCCGCCGCTCATGCCGCCACGCCCGCCCAGGTGGCGCTCGCCTGGCTGATCGCTCAGGGCCCGGTCGTGGCCATCCCCGGCGCGCGCACCGTCGCGCAGCTGGAGGAGAACGTCGCCGCGGCCGAGCTGGACCTGAGTGGCCCGGAGCTCGACCGGCTCACCGCGGCGTCGGCACGCTTCGGTGCGGCCGTATTGCGCTGAGGCTTCGGCCCCCACAAACGAAGTGGCCCCTCCGAAGAGGGGCCACTCCCACTGTCCCGGTGAAGCCGGTGGACAAGTCCACCGGTCTTCTGCCACGTCGCAATGCATCTATGACGCCGGCTGCACCGGCTACCCTA
>DATBOX010000200.1:0-2834 GCA_036561685.1 Candidatus Limnocylindrales bacterium
GCGCCGAGGCCCACCTCCAGCCGGCCCCCGCTCAGACGGTCCAGGGTGGCCGCCGCTCGATGGAGCAGCACAGGGTGGCGGAAGTCGTTGACCAGGACGGTGGACAGGATGCGCAGAGTGGTCGTGGCATCGGCGGCGGCCGTCATCACGGTCCACGGATCCATCGTCCAGCCGCCGGTGATGTGCTCGGAGACCGAGACGCTGCTGAAGCCCCAGTCCTCGAGGCGCCGCACTTCGTCGCGCCACGCGCCCGGATCGTCGCGCAGCACCGGCATGGGGGCGCAGAAGCGGAAGGGACGCACGGCGCTCACCACGTCGACCAGGATGGCAGGGCCACGGAGAACCGCGTGCCCGCGTCATGCAGGCCGGCCAGCTGCCCGGCGACCTCGTCGCGTAGGGGCCAGGGCAGGATCAGGATGCCCTCCGGGCGACGCTCCTCGAGAACGGCAGGCGCGAGGATCGGGATGTCCGTCCCGGCCAGCAGGTGCCCCTGCTTCTCCGGCGAGCGGTCCACGGTGTAGGGCAGGGTCGCGACGGTCGCGCCGACCATGTCGAGCAGCATCGCGCCGCGCGCCGGCGCCCCGTAGCCCACCAGCGGCGACCCAGATGCGGCCGCCTGGTCCAGGTGTTCCCGCACCTGACGCACCGTACGCGCCATCAGCTGCGCCAGGCCCGTGAAGCCGGCGGGCCGGTCCAGGGCCGCCCGCCGCTCCTCGCCGAGCACGGCCGCCACGGCCGGGTCCGGCCGCCCGACCGACCGCCGCCTGACCAGGAGGCGCAGCGTGCCGCCGTAGTTGGGCGATGTCTCCGCCGCCATGGCCGCCAGGTCGTGGGCCGCCAGCAATGGCTCCAGGGCGATCAGCGACAGGTAGGAGCCGTGGGCGGGGGTCACGAGGTCGAACTGGCCCAGGCGCACGAGTTCCAGGAGGTGGTGCATCTCCACGGCGACCGTCCCGCCCGGGGCCAGAACGGCGACGACCGAGGCGACCAGCGCCGCCAGGTCGGACGCATGGGCCAGCGTGTGGTTGAGGAGGACCAGGTCGAAGGACGGACCCGACGCGGCGAGCGCCTGGGC
This sequence comes from Candidatus Limnocylindrales bacterium, assembly GCA_036561685.1. Classification (GTDB taxonomy): domain Bacteria; phylum Chloroflexota; class Limnocylindria; order Limnocylindrales; family CSP1-4; genus DASPUH01. Next base: position 1,076 of record DATBOX010000200.1, read on the forward strand.
CGTCGGACCATCGAACGTGCCGCGACGCACGTCGAGCCCGTCGGCCCGGGCGAGCGCGACCATCGCCGGGTCGTGCTCCAGGCCGGCCACCTCCACGCCCGCCTCACGGAGCGGTCGAAGGAGCTGCCCCGCGCCGGCCCCGATGTCGAGGGCTCGCTCGCCCGGGCGGACCACCCCCGCGCCGAGCAGGCCGAGCGACCACGCCACGAGGTGCGAACTGGTGGAGGTCGAGTACAGGGCGCCGTGGCCGTGCGGTCCGCGCGGCGGCACCCCGGGCTCACCCAGCTGCACGAGGGAGCAGCTGCGGCATCGGCGCAGGTCCAGCCGGGCCCGCGGCCAGGGGGTGCCGGCCTGGTCGGCCGGCCGAAAGTCGTCGGCATCGGGTCGCTCGCCAAGGTCCAGGACGACCTCGTCGAGCGAGGCATGGCAGCTGCGGCAGCGCAACAGGCGGGGCTGATCGCTCAAGCTGCCAGCGGACCTCCTACAATCGCCACGTGCGGACCCCGGACGCGTCCCCGCTGGTCCACCGACTCGAAGCGGCGTATGCCGGCCGGCGCGTGTTCCTGACGGGCCACACGGGCTTCAAAGGGTCGTGGCTGAGCCTGGTGCTGGCCCGCCTCGGGGCGGTCACCACGGGCTATGCCCTCGAACCGCCGACGGAGCCCAGCAACTTCGTCGTGTCGGGCGTGGAGGCGGCCATCGCCGAGCACCGCATCGGAGACATCCGCGATCTGGATCATCTCCGGGCGGCCATCGCCGACGTGCGACCCGACATCGTGCTGCATCTGGCCGCCTCCACGATCGTCCGCGAGGGCTTCCGCGACCCCCTCGAGACGTTCTCCACCAACGTCATGGGCACGGCCACCGTGCTCGAGGCCGTGCGGCGGGTGGGGCGGCCGTGCGCCGTGGTCGTGGTCAGCTCCGACAAGTGCTATGCCAACGACGAACGCGGACGGGCCTTCCGGGAGACCGATCCGCTGGGGGGGCACGATCCCTACAGCGCCAGCAAGGCCGCGGCCGAGCACGTCGTGTAAGCCTACCGGGACGCCTTCTTCGGGACGGGCGCCGCGATCGCGGTCGCCAGCGCCCGCGCCGGCAACGTCATCGGCGGGGGCGACTGGACGCCCGACGGGCTCATCGCCGACCTCCATCGGGCGCTCGAGGCCGGCCGGCCGGCGGTGCTGCGCTACCCCGGGTCGGTGCGGCCCTGGCAGCACGTGCTGGAGCCGCTGGCCGGCTACCTGCTGCTCGGCGCGCATCTCATGGCCGCCCCGCGCGGGCCGTACGGCCGCGCCTGGAACTTCGGCCCGCGACCCGCCGACGAGGCGACCGTGCAGGCCGTCACGGAACGCTACCTGGCCGCCTGGGGTGGCGGGAGCTGGATCCTGGAGCCGCCGCCGGAGGCGATGCCGGAGGCGGGCGTGCTGCGCCTGTCGAGCGCGGCGAGTACCGGGCTGCTTGGCTGGCGGCCCCGCTGGCACCTGGCCGAGGCGGTCAGCAGGACGGCCGCCTGGTATCGCCGCTACGGCGCCGACCCGTCCAGCGCACGCGCCGCCTGCGAGGCCGACATCGAGGCTTATCTTCGCCCGGCCTGAGCCGCCGGCCGCGCCGGGCACCGCTAGCCCGGCCAGGCCAGGACCATGATGCGCAGCTCGGTCATGTCCTCGATGGCCCACCGCAGCCCCTCGCGCCCCTGGCCCGAGTCCTTGACGCCGCCGTAGGGCATGTGGTCGATCCGGTAGGTGGGCACGTCGTTGAC
>DATBOX010000201.1:0-2102 GCA_036561685.1 Candidatus Limnocylindrales bacterium
CCACGCTGCGGACCGTGAGGTCCCCGGGCGAGCAGCCGATGAGGCCCGCCAGCCAGGTCCTCGCATCCCATGTGGCCACGTGGAGACTCCTTAGAGGACCGGCGCGATCTGCGGCGGAGCCCCTAGCATCGGCGGTCCCGCGTCGGCGCGCAAACGGGACGGTGTCACGGCCGCGCGCCGGCGTCCAGCGCGGCGATGACTTCGGCGTCGGAGGCGGGGCCGAAGTCTGAGTACGCGATGCCCACGGCGATGAACGGGCGCGGCACGGCCAGCACCACGACCTCGTCGGCGAGCGCGGCGAACGCGTCGACGGCATCCCGCGGCGCGACCGGCACGGCCAGCACGATGCGGCGCGCGCGGCGTGCCCGCAGCGCCTCGATGGCGACGCGGGCCGTGGCACCGGTGGCCAGGCCATCGTCAACGACGATCACCAGGCGGTCCGCCACATCGAGCGGGGGGCGGCCGCGGCGGTAGCGCGTCACCTCCTCGGTGAGCGCCGCCTCCTCGCGGGCGGTGAGGCGGGCCAGCTCATCCACACGGATCCCGGTGGCGTCGAGCACGTCCGCGTTGAGGACGCGCGCGCCGCCCTCGGCGATCGCCCCAAGGGCCAGTTCGGGCTGCTCAGGCACGCCGAGCTTGCGCACCACGAGCGGCTCGAGGGGAGCACCGAGGCCAGCCGCCACCTCCGCCGCGACCAGCACGCCGCCGCGCGGCAGGCCGACGACGATCGGGTGCAGTGGTGCGAGGTCGGCCAGCCGATCGGCCAGGCGCCTGCCCGCCTCGCGCCGATCGGCGAAGCGCGGGCTTTCCGGGAAGCCGAAGTGCGCCATCCCCATCCTCCCTCGCCGCGAGTGTACGCAGCGACGGTCTCCGCCATCGGCGATGATGCCCGCCAGATGGACGTGGCATCAGGCTCCGGCGGCACGATCAGGCTCGTCGCACTCCACGACGGCGAGACCAGCGAGAGCACGACGCTGGACGCGCTGCCCGGGCTCGTCCGTGACCCCCAGGCCCGCTTCTGGCTTGACATGGTCGAGCCGTCACCGACCGAGATGGCGGCCGTGGCGACGACGCTCGGCCTGCACCCCCTGATCGTCGAGGACATCGGCGAACGCAACGAGCGGGCCAAGGTGGAGCACGTCGGTGACGTCATCCACCTCGTCCTGTTCGCCCTCTCCCGCAACAAGCACATCCATGTCGACGAGCTCGACTTCGTCCTGAGCCGGCGCTTCCTGCTGACGGTCCATCCCCCGTCCTGGGATCCGCACGCCGCCCACCAGCTGAAGATGGGCCTCGGACCGGCCATGACGCGGGGCCTGGACTACCTCGTGTGGGCCCTCGTGGACTCGGTGGTCGACGGCTACTTCCCCATCTTCGATCGCCTGGCCGACGAGATCGACGACCTGCAGGACCGGGTGATCTACAAGCCGGACCGCGAAACCCTCGAGGAGGTCTTCGGCCTCAAGCGCGAGCTCATCCGCATCCGCCACGTCATCGGCCCGAGCCGCGAGATCTTCAACCAGCTCACGAACCGCGACGACGAGCTGATCGGCGAGGCGCAGCTCCTCTACTTCCGCGACATCTACGACCACCTCGTGCGCCTGACCGACGACTTCGACAGCTCCCGCGAGCTGGTGGCGGCGACCGTGGAGGTCTACCTCTCCACGATCAACAACAACCTCTCGCTGATCATGAAGCGGCTGACCGGGGTGACCGTGGTCCTCGCCGGGATCGGGGCGCTCGGCGGGTTGTTCGGCATGAGCGAGGCCGGCCCGGCGTTCGCCGGGCAGGAGATGGCCGGCTTCTGGCTCGTGGTGATCGTGTCGATCGTGCTCGGGGCGATGGCCGTCGGCTTCCTGCGCTGGATCGACTGGGTCTGAGCCTCAGCCGGCCGCGATCCGCCGCCCTGGATGCTGGGTCGTCACGACAAGCATGGCGGCCCGTGGCACCCGCATCCGGGTCTAGCGCCGCTCGGCGGCGCGGCTCTGGACGAACTGGAAGCCGAACCGACCCTTGACGCAGAGGTGGCCCTCGGTGACCGAGGAGTCCAGCGGCGACGTGACCTTGACGATGTCGCCGTCCTGGACATGAAGGTCGAGCGC
>DATBOX010000202.1:0-5008 GCA_036561685.1 Candidatus Limnocylindrales bacterium
GATGCGCGCCGGGATCGCCGCGAGGTCCGAGCCTACGGGCTGAGCCCCCACTACGCCGAGATCTTCGAGCTCACCCGCCTGTCCGACTACCTGCACATCTTCGCTGACGCCGCCGGCGCGACGGCGGCACCTATCGGCCAGACGACTGGAGGCACGGCATGACGGGCGGGACGACCACGGTCACGGTACGTCGGCTGTCGCCGACGGCGAGCGCCATCGCCATCATCGGCGACATCACCTCGGGCACAGAGGCGGCGCTCATGGACGCCTACGCGCGGGCCAGCGACGAGGCCACGCGTGTCATCGTCCTGGACTTCAGCGGCCTCGACTACATGAACAGCGGCGGCATCGGCCTCCTCGTGACGCTGCTCGTGCGCGTCCAACGGCAGGGCCAGCGGCTTCTCGCCTTCGGCCTGACCGATCACTACCGCCAGATCTTCGCGCTGACCCGCCTCGACGAGGCCATCGGCATCCACGACACGGAAGCGGCCGCGCTGGCCGCGGTCGTCGCCTGAAGCGACGACGCAGGAGGGACGAACGATGACGACCGAGCCTGGGCGACCGCGCACCGATGGGACGGAGACCACGACCGCCCGCGATATCGCCCCACCGACCACCTCGAACTGGGCGGCGCCGGTGAGCCGCCTCGCCGTCGACGCGGCCCCCACGGCCGCCCTCAACCTCAATGTGGCCGGGCGGCGACTCGCCGGTCCGGTGCAAGGCTTTGGCCAGCTGTGGCAGAAGACCTACCGCGTCCGCCTTCCCGGCGCCGATGTCACACCGCACGTCATCATCCAGACGTGGAAGGAGCACTTCGGCGACTTCTGGCCCAAGGGCAACCATTTCTACGGCCCGCTGACGAGCCTGCAGCCGGGTGAGGTCGCCCTGCTCGACCTCGCCCTGCCGGGCAAGATGACGCTCTCGACCGGCGTCCTGGTGATCTACGCCGACGACGAGTCGTTCGCCTTCATGACCCCGGAAGGTCACCAGTTCGCGTCGTGGATCACGTTCTCGTCGTACGCCGAGGGCACCGTCCCGGTGGTCCAGATCCAGGCGCTGCTGCGGGCCAGCGATCCCCTGTACGAGCTCTCGATGCCGATCGTCGCGCACCGCACAGAGGATCGCTTCTGGCACGACACCCTGCAGGCCCTGGCGGCACGGTTCGGGGTCAGCGACGCGACGGTCGAGATGCAGCGCGTGTGCGTCGACCGGCGGCGCCAGTGGCGGTACGTCGGCAACATCCGCCAGAACGCCGCGATCCGCACGGCAATCTACAAGGCGACCCACCCGCGCGTCTGGTTCCACCGTTCCGTGGATGCCTGAGCGGATGCCGTCGTCCCGACCCGGCGTGGCCCACCCCCACCGATGAGGCCCGGCGCGCCTGACGCCGTCGTCGTGGGGTCGGGGCCGAACGGCCTGGCGGCGGCGATCACACTGGCGAGGGCCGGTCGGTCGGTCGTCGTCTACGAGGGCGCCGAGACGGTGGGCGGCGGGATGCGCAGCGCCGAGCTGACGTTGCCTGGTTTCGTGCACGACGTCTGCTCGACCGTCCAGGGGACGTCGGTCGCCTCGCCGTTCTTCCGCGGGCTCGACCTTGCGCGCCACGGCAGCGAGTTGATCCAGCCACCGATCCCGTTGGCCCATCCGCTCGATGACGGTCGGGTCGCCCTGCTTGAGCGGTCGGTCGCCGCGACGGCGGTTTCGCTCGGTGAGGACGGTCCGGCGTACCGGCGGTGGCTAGGTCCGCTGGTCCGCGACGCCGACGAGATCCTGCCCTATGTCCTCGGGCCGAGCCTCCGCGTGCCGCGCCATCCGCTGGCGGTGGCCCGCTTCGGGCTCGCCGCCCTCTGGCCCGCGTCACGTCTCGCACGGCGGCGCTTCCGGGACGAGCCTGCTCGAGCGCTGTTCGGTGGCCTCTGCGCCCATTCGATGGTCGCCCTCGACCGGGTCGCCACCGCCTCGTTCGGGCTGGTCCTGGCGATGACGGCGCATGTGGCCGGCTGGCCGTTCGTGCGCGGCGGGACCCAGCACCTGGCGGACGCCCTGGCCGCGGAGCTACGATCACTCGGGGGCGAGGTCGTGACCGGGCATCCGGTCACCACCCTCGAGGACCTCCCGCCGGCGCGCGCCATCCTCTTCGACACCAGCCCGCGCGCCTTGCTTGCGATCGCCGGCCCGCGGCTGGCCGGCCGCTATCGGCGGCGCCTGGGCGGGCTGCGCTACGGCCCAGGGGTGGTCAAGGTGGACTGGGCGCTCGACGGCCCAATCCCGTGGCGGGCGGAGGCGGCCAACCGGGCCGGCACCGTGCATGTCGGCGGCCGACTCGCGGACATCGAGGAGGCCGAGGCCGAGGTCGCCCGGGGCGGCCATCCCGAACGCCCCTTCGTGCTCGTGGTCCAGGCGAGCCGGTTCGACCCGACGCGGGCGCCCGCGGGCAAGCACACCGGGTGGGCGTACTGCCACGTGCCAAACGGGTCCACGGTCGACATGTCGGGCCGCATCGAGGCCCAGGTCGAGCGGTTCGCCCCGGGCTTCCGCGAGCGGATCCTGGCGCGCTCGGTGCGGCTGCCGGCCGACCTCGAGCACGAGAACCCGAACTACGTGGGCGGCGACATCAACGTCGGGATCGAGGACGTGCGGCAGCTCTTCACCCGGCCGGTCGCCCGTCGCGATCCCTACTCGACCCCGGCGCGCGGCATCTACCTGTGCTCCTCGTCGACCCCGCCGGGCGGTGGCGTCCATGGCATGTGCGGGGTCTGGGCGGCCCGCTCGGCGCTCCGCCGCGAGTTCGGGCAGCGGGCGTGACCACCACGCGGGCGGCGGCGGGCCGTCGCATGGCGGCGAGGTCGGTCGCGGCGTGGGTGCTGGCCGCGCCCGTCGGCCTGCTGCTCATCATCGGCACGCTCGTGGGGGTGATCTCCGGTGGTGGCGTCAGCACCACGACGGTCGTGGTGCCCATCGCGGCGCTCTCCGCGCTGGCCATGGGCACCATCATCGTCACGCGCCTGCCGCACCACCTCGTCGGGTGGGTGCTATGGCTCGACGGCCTGGCGCTGGCGCTCACGGTGATCACGCTGGGCCTCGCCAACCTCGATCTTGTGGCGGATCCCGCCGGCATGCCGGGCGAGGTCTGGCTCGCGTGGGTCAACACCTGGGTCGGCGAACTCGCCCTCTTCGTCCTGCCGCTGTTCCTGCCGCTGCTCTACCCGACCGGCCGCCTGCCGTCACCGCGCTGGCGACTGGTAGCGATCTGCGGCGTCGTGTCGCTGACGGTCTACGCCGGCGCGGCCGCCCTCAGCCCCTTCCCGGCGGGCGACTTCCCCGCCGCGGTCGAGAACCCGCTGGCCCTGAGCGGCACCGGGGCGGACCTCATCCACACCCTCGACACCGTCCTGTCGCCGGTCATGGGCCTGCTGCTCGTGCTCGCGATGACGTCGCTCGTGATCCGCTACCGGCGCGCCGCCGGCGTGGAGCGGCAGCAACTCAAGTGGCTCGCCTTCGTCGGGGCGATCGCCCTCCTGGCGCTCACGACAGCCGGCCTCGCGAGCGGGGCCTCGGCTGGCCCGCTCGCGACCGTCGACAGCCTGGCCTGGCTGATCGGCATCGGGGCCCTCGCCGTGATGCCCGCCACGATCGGCGTCGCGATCCTGCGCTACCGGCTGTACGAGATCGACCGGCTCATCAGCCGGACCATCGCCTACGCGCTGCTCTCGGTCATCCTGGCCAGCGTCTTCGTGGCCGTGATCCTGGCCCTCCAGTCGCTCATCAGCCCGCTGATCCCCGCGAACCAGCTCGCGGTTGCCGCCTCGACGCTCCTCGTCTTCGTCCTCTTCCAACCCCTCCGCCGTCGCGTCCAGGGGCTCGTCGACCGGCGCTTCAACCGCGCCCGCTACGACGCAGAGCGGACCGTCGCCGCATTCGCCGATCGCCTGCGCCATGAGGTCGACCTCGTGGCGATCGAGACCGACCTTCTGGCGACGACACGGGCCGCCCTCGAGCCAGCGTCGGTCGCGCTGTGGCTCCCCGAGGCACCGTTCGGGGGTCGGACGTGACGCTGCTCGGGTTCGTGCGCCAGGCCGCTCGCCCGCGGCGCCTCGTGCTTGCGACCGGCTGGGCAGTGGCCGTCCTGTCAGTGGCCGTCGGCTTCGTCACGACTCCGGTCGGTGGCCTCACGGACGTCGTCTCCAACGCCCTCCAGGGCGTTGCGGCCATGTCCGCCGCCTCGGCGGGCGCAGTGCTCGTGGCCCGCGTCCCCCGTCACCCGGTCGGCTGGATCCTGTTCACGTGCGGGCTGGTTGGAGCGGCTGGCTTCGGGGCGACCGGCCTCGCCGAGTACGGCGTGATCGTCGCCCCAGGTCGGATCCCGGGAGTCGAGTGGCTGGTATGGATCAGCACGTGGTCGTGGTCGCCCTACCTCATCCCGATGGTCTGGCTGCTTCCGCTCCTCTTCCCCACGGGCCGCTTGCCGTCGCCGCGGTGGCGGCCGGTCGCGATCGTCATCGTTCTGTGCATCATCGCCGAGACCGTCTGCAACGCTCTGAGCCCGTTCACGCGGACGGGGCTGCCGGCTTCGGTGGTGAACCCGATCCAGGTGACCGGTCCCGGGGCGGGTGTCCTCACGATCGTCAACCTCATCGTCCTGGGCTGCGGCATCGTGACCCTCCCGGCCGTCGCGTGGTCCGTCGTCATGCGGTACCGCCGCGGCTCCCCGCTCGAGCGGCAGCAACTCAAGTGGTTCGTCGCCGCGCTTGGTTGGGTCGTCCCACCCCTGCTCGTCGGCCTCTTCCTCACCGGCACCTACAGCGGCATCCTCGACCTGATCGCCACCATCGCTTGGCAGGCGGTGGTCCTCGGTCTGGCCCTTCTCCCGCTGGCCATCGGCATCGCCGTGCTGCGCTACCGCCTGTACGAGATCGACCGGCTCATCAGCCGGACCATCGCCTATGGCCTGCTGACGCTCCTCCTCGGCAGCCTGTTCGTGGCCGTCATCCTCGCGCTCCAGGCGCTG
>DATBOX010000203.1:0-4591 GCA_036561685.1 Candidatus Limnocylindrales bacterium
CTTGGGTGAACAGGTCGGGGTCGAATGGACCCCCCGGTCGCCCGATGGGCCGCGGCGAGCGGCATCCGTCGCTGGCAGTGAACGAAACCGGGTCGAAGGATGGTTCAGCCGGTCGGATGCGCCGCCTCGAGGCAGCATCGTCCGCTGTGAGTGACCGTTTGCCGTGCTAGGCGGGTACGCTCGCCCACCTGTGGCGTTCGGGGGGCAGATCGTTCGCTGTGAGTGACGGCCCCGGGCCGAGAGGCGGAGCGCCCGCACGGACGCGCGGCCGCGGCCTGAAGCGTTGAGCGCGGCGGCCGCCCCCGCTAGACGGTCGGCAGGTCGCGGCCGGCGACCTTCGCGGCCTCTCGCTTCTCAGCCCAGGCGGCCAGCACGACGTCCTTGTGCGGCCGGATGGGGCAGTGGCCGTCGCGGTTCCCCATCTCGTCGCAGTAGCCCAGCGGCACGCACTTGGGGGCCAGGAACGAGCCCAGGAACGGGCTGACCTGGAAGATCTCGTGGCGGATCAGCTGGAAGAGCCGCCGGATCTCCCACTGGGCCATGGTGCACAGGCGCAGGCCCGACATGTGGATCAGGGCGCGCAGGTTCGTCGTCATGACCAGGTTGGTGCGGGTCGCATTGGGGAACACGAACCGCGCGTCCTCGCCGGCGACGCCGGCCGCCAGGAGGTCGCCGTACAGCTCCAGCGCGCCGCCGACCTGTGCCTCGTAGCGCTCGCGCAGGTCCGGATCGCCCTCGGCGATGGTCGTCGGCTCGAGCGTGGCCGCGCCCTTGAACTTGACGTACCGCTGGCTCTGCTGGTCGAAGGCCACGCCGGCCCGGTGGCGCACCAGCTGGTGCGAGAGCGTGCGGCTCACGCCGCTGATGCCGAAGGTGAAGACGACGTGCTCGATGGTGCTGCCGTGGCCCGACTCGATGACGCCCTGGATGAGGCGCTGCTGGCGCACCGGATCGACCTCGCCGGCGACCGCCTTGCGGAAGATCTCCTCGGGCTCCAGCTCCGAGTAGCAGGTCCGACACGCGGTGTAGATGAGGGGCACGTAGAAGCGCTCCACGATCTCGCGGTCGGGGAAGAGGAGGGTCGCCTTCAGGCCCAGGTCGCGGCGTCCCGGGTTCTGCGGCATCGCCCTGGCCGGTGGGGTCGGGCTGCTCGCAGGGACGGTCATGGCCGTAGTCTAGCCGTCGGGGCGGCCATCACGAGCGTCGGGCGAGTTGACGCCGGGCACCGCGGGACGTACCTTCCCATCTCCAGCAGACCCGCGGGAGGCGGCGTGGGAGAGCGCAGACAAGGCCGCGGGCTGCAGGCTGATGACACGTGATGGAGGAGTCATGTCGCGATCCCTGAGGTTGCTGGGCCTGTCGCTCGGCGCGATCCTGGTCGTGGGCGCTTGCAGCGCCAGCGCGACCGCCACCCCGACCGTGGCCCCGACCGGCACCCCGGCAGCCACCTCGACAGCATCCGGCTCGACGGCCCCGACGGCGACACCCGCCCCCTCGGCCACGCCGCTGGCGAGCATCCCGGCCGGCCAGCTGATCTTCCCCACCAAACTGGTCATCTGCTCGGATATCCCGTACCCGCCCCAGGAATTCTTCGATGATCAGGGCAACCCGATCGGCTCGGACATCGAGATCGGCCAGACGATCGCCCAGCGCCTTGGCCTGCAGCCCGAGGTCCAGAACTCGGTCTTCGACACGATCATCACCGCTCTGACCGGCGGCAAGTGCGACATCATCATCAGCGCCCAGAACATCACGTCCGACCGCATCAAGCAGGTCGACATGATCCCGTACTTCCAGGCCGGCCAGTCGTTCGTCGTGGCCGCCGGTAACCCCAAGGGCATCAAGGTCCAGAACGACCTGTGCGGCAAGACCGTCGGGGCCGAATCCGGCACGACCGAAGCCGATTACGTCCAGGGCACCGGCGACTACAAGGGCCAGGGCCTGACGGCAGCCTGCACCAAGGCCGGCCTCGCAGCGATCACCCTCAAGCAGTACCAGAAGGACAGCGACGCCCTGCTGGCCCTGCAGAGCGGCGTCGTCGACGCCTACTTCGCCGACTCGCCGGTGGCCGGCTACTACACCGTCCAGCACCCCGACCAGTTCGCCCTGTCGGGCCTGACGTTGGGCGTGGCGCTGGAAGGCATCAGCGTCGCCCAGACCAACAAGGATCTTCGCGACGCAGTGCAGAAGGCGTTGATCGGGATGATCAACGACGGCACCTACCTGACGATCCTCAAGAAGTACGGCGATGATCCCGGCGCGATCACGGCGGACATCGCGAATCAGCTGAACAAGACGCAGTAGCCGGGACGACGTGCGCCCTCCCTTGCACGTCGCGTCCCGCCTCCCGCCCCGACCAGCATGGGCGCTGGTCGGGGCGCTCATCCTTGTCGGGCTCGTCGTGGCAGGCTGCTCCGGGCAGCCGAGTGCTTACAAGTACGACTGGAGCATCTTCTGGAAGTCGGTGACGGGTAACGAACCCGGCGTCCCCAACGGGCTATTCCTCACCGTCACGATCTCGGTCCTCAGCCAGCTCATCGGCGTCGTGCTGGGTGTCTTCGGGGCTCTCGGCCGTCTGGCTCGCCTGCGGGTCTTCCGGTGGCTCGCGAACCTGTACGTGTGGGCCTTCCGGGGCACACCGCTGCTGGTCCAGTTGATGTTCTTCTACTACGGCCTGCTGGTCACCAAGCTGTACGGCTGGCCGGACCTGGTCGTCGGGCCGTTGACCATCCCTGGTGTCATCCAGGCCGGGATCTTCGCCCTCGGTGTGAATGAAGGCGCCTACATGACCGAGATCATCCGGGCCGGGATCATCTCGGTCGACCCGGGCCAGATGGAGGCGGCCAAGAGCCTGGGGATGACATACGGGCGCGCGATGCGGCGCATCGTGCTTCCCCAGGCCGCGCGGGTCATCGTGCCGCCCCTCGGCAACGAGTTCAACAACATGCTCAAGACAACGACCCTCCTGGTGATCCTCGCCGTGCCCGAACTGTTCGTCACCTTCGAGAATCTGAACGGCTCCGGTAGCACGAGCTTCCATCCGTTCGAATTGTTCCTGGCGGCCGCCGTCCTCTATCTCGTGCTGACCACGATCTGGAGCATCATCCAGGGCTGGATCGAGCGTCGGCTGGCGCGCGGAGCGGCCGGTGGCGAAGTCAGCTCGGGCCCAAGCCTGGGGGAGCGCCTGATGGGCTTCCGCCTCGGCAGCTCGAACACGGGCGTGAGGTAGGGCCGGCGCGATGGTAGAGATCGGCCACGACCTGCTCGACGTCATCGGCGGCGCGCCGACGACGGTCGCGGAAACGGTCGTGGAGGCCGTCGACGTCCACAAGTCCTTCGGGCGCGTGGAGGTCCTCAAGGGCATCTCGCTGACCGTCAAGCGCCAGGAGGTGGTCGTCATCCTGGGACCGTCGGGATCGGGCAAGACGACCTTCATCCGCTGCCTCAACCACCTGGAGAAGATCCAGCGCGGCAGCATCATGGTCAACGGCCACTCCATCGGCTACCGGCCCGGGCCGCCCGGGGCCCCCCTGCGCGAGGACAGCGAGAAGAACATCGCCCTCCAGCGGCGCGACATCGGCATGGTCTTCCAGCGTTTCAACCTCTTCCCCCACAAGACGGCCCTGGAGAACGTCACCGAGGCGCCGATCCAGGTCCGCGGCCAGAAGCCGGACGAGGCCAAGGTCGTCGGCAAGGCCCTGCTCGCCCGGGTCGGCTTGGCCCACAAGGCGGACGCCTACCCGGCCCAGCTGTCGGGCGGGCAGCAGCAGCGCGTGGCGATCGCCCGGGCGCTGGCCATGAAGCCTGCCCTGATGCTGTTCGACGAGCCGACCAGCGCGCTCGATCCGGAGATGATCGGCGAGGTGCTGGAGGTCATGAAGGAGCTTGCCCGCGAGGGCATGACCATGATCGTGGTGAGCCACGAGATGGGCTTCGCCCGCGAGGTCGCCGATCGCGCCGTGATGATGGACGACGGCGTCATCGTGGAGGAGGGCCCGCCCGCCACCTTCTTCGCCAACCCGACCCAGGAGCGGACCCGGAGCTTCCTCTCTAAGATCCTGTAGCAGCCGCGGACAACGCCGAGGCGCCGTAGCGGAAGCAGGTCGGCAGGTGGTCGTCGACCAGGCCGACGCTCTGCATGAACGCATAGACGACGGTCGAGCCGACGAACCGAAAGCCTCGCGCCCGCAGCGCCGCCGACAGAGCGTCCGAGGCGGCGGTCGTGGCGGGGACGTCGCCCCCGCGGGCGGTGGCGGGCAGCCGAACCGGCGGTCGCTGCCCGTACGGCGCGACGAACGCGGCGAGCGAGCTGCCCTCGCTCCGGAGGCCCTCGATGGCCCGGGCGTTGCCGATGGTCGCCAGGATCTTGGCCCGGTTGCGCACGATGCCCGGGTCGGCCATGAGGCGAGCCACGTCGCCCTCGTCAAAGGCGGCCACGAGCGGGGGATGAAAGCCGCGGAAGGCGGCCCGGAAGCCGTCGCGCCGGTGCAGGATGAGCGACCAGCTGAGGCCGGCCTGGAAGCATTCCAGGGAGAGGCGCTCGAACAGCTCCAGCTCATCGGTGACCGGCACGCCCCACTCCTGGTCGTGG
>DATBOX010000204.1:0-3561 GCA_036561685.1 Candidatus Limnocylindrales bacterium
TGCGCGAGGCGCTCGAGTTCTCGCTCAACATCCCGGCCGTCAAGGCCATCTCCTACAACGGTGTCGCCCACGTCGCCACGACGGCCAAGCAGTTCGGCATGGTCTTCAACCCGAACGGACCCCAGGCGGGCCTGTCGCTGACGCTCGGCACGCAGGAGGTCCACCCGGTCGACTTCGTCACGGCCTGGGCGACCCTCGCCAACCAGGGCCACTACACGGGCCACACGACGATCCTGCGGATCGAGGGCCCCAATGGCAGCGACGTCGTCTCGCCCTACAAGACCCCGGCCGGCACGCAGGTGGTCAGCCAGCAGGCGGCCTACATCATCACCGACGTCCTGGCCGGCAACACCGACCCCAAGATCAACCCCTTCTGGGGCGCCTTCAAGCTGACCGCGACGGACGGCACGCGACGCCCGGCGACGCTCAAGACGGGCACCAACAACGACGCCCGCGACCTGAACGCCTACGGCTTCATCGCGCCACCGTCGACGGCCGAGCGGAACGCCGGCCAGTACGCGCTCGCCGCCGGGGCCTGGAACGGCAACAGCGACAACTCCCTGGTAAGCACCGCCAAGAATCCCTTGTTCTCCATCGACGTGACGACGTTCGTGTGGCAGGGCTTCATGGAGGAAGCGACCAAGGCCTGGAAGGTCGACCAGTTCGTCAAGCCGGCGGGCATCGTGACGGCCAAGGTGGACGCCTACAGCGGCATGGCCCCCGGCCCCTACACCAGCAAGACCGTCACCGAGCTGTTCATCGACGGCACCCAGCCCAAGCAGCCCGACGACACCAAGGTCGGCGTCCAGGTCGAGCAGGAGACCAACACCCTCTGGCAGAGCGGCTGCTTCGGGACGCCGGTGACGCGCGGCTTCCTGAGTTTCAGCAACGTCGAATCCTCGATGAGCGCGTGGCAGGCCGCCGACAGGGCATGGGCCGCTCGAGCCGCCCGTGGGGCTGGCGTGCTGGGCGGTCCCGGGCCGATCAAGACACGGACGGCCTACTTCTACAACGGCGCCTTCCGCCCGTTCGGGTCCACCTGGGGCGCCCCGTTCGCGCCGACCAAGACCTGTTCCACGGTCGCCCCGAGCCCGTCGCCCAGCGGGCTCCCCAGCGGCCCCCCGTCGTTCCCGCCGGCGGTCCAGCCACGACGCCGGCCGAGGGTCCTGCCGCTCGCCGCCTGATCAGAAGCTGACGACGCTCGCCCCGTCGCCGCCTTCGCCGCGCGCGCCCGGCCGCCATTCCCGCACCAGCGGGTGGCCCGTGAGCGTGGCCCGCACGGCGTCGCGCAGGGCGCCGGAGCCATGGCCGTGGACGATCGTGACGCGCTGGGCCCCAGCCACGGCCGCCTGGTCCAGGTAGCGATCGAGCGCCTCGATCGCCTCGTCGACCCGGGCGCCACGGACGTCGAGCGTCGAGGGCACGACGCGGTTGGCGGCCGGCACGCTCCCGGCCGACGCTCTCGACGGCCGCGGAGCCTTCTCGGCCCCGAACTCGCCCCGCCGGCCGGCGCGCGGACCGCTGCCTTGACCGTCGCCCTCGACCACGGAAGTGCCGACGGCGGCCGCGGCGATCGGCTCGAGGTCGTCGAGGGCGACCGAAACACGCAGCTGGCCGGCCTCGAGCGTGCCGCGGCCACTGGCCAGGTCGACCGCCGCCAGGCGGCCCGCCCAGCCCTCGCGCCGGCTGCGGGCGGTCATGCCCGGCGCCCAGACCGGCGGGGTCGTCGTGACCACCGCAGGGACGGCGGGGCGGCGCCGGCGGGGCGCGGGGACCGCATCCGAGCGCGCCTCCAGGGCCGCCTCCAGCTCGTCGAGCCGAGCCTCGCTGAGGCTCTCGCGGCCCATCGTGGCGCGCACGCGGGCGATCTCCGCACGCAGGCCGGCGAGGGCCCGATCGGCCTCCTCGCGGGCACTCATGAACGCGTCGTCACGCTCGCGGCGAGCGCGCGCCCGCTCCACTTCCGCCGCCTGGCGTGCCTCGACGGCGCGTGCCTCCGCGACCCTGGCACGTGCCGTCGCCTCGGCCGCGGTGGCCTGCGAGGCCTTGATCGCCGCAAGCGTGGTCTCGAACTCCTGCTGCGCCCGCGAGAGCCGCGAGCGAGCGTCCGCCACCAGCTCGGCCGGCAGCCCCAGGCGCTCGGCGATGGCGAAGGCCTGGCTCGTGCCCGGCAGGCCGATGCTCAGGTGGTAGGTCGGGCTGAGGGTCTCCAGGTCGAAGTCGACCGAGGCGTTCCGCGCGAGCTGCGTGTTGTGGGCGTACGTCTTCAGCTCCGCGTAGTGGGTCGTGGCCGCCACCAGTGCGCCGGCCCGGATGAAGTGGTCCAGGAGGGCCTGGGCCAGCGCTGACCCCTCGGTGGGGTCGGTACCCGCCCCCAGCTCGTCGAGCAGGACGAGGCAGCCCGGCCCGGCCGTCTCGACGATGCGGACGATCGAGCGCAGGTGGCCGCTGAACGTGGAGAGGCTCTGGGCCACCGACTGCTCGTCGCCGATGTCGGCGAGGACGTCGCGGAAAACGGGCAGGCGGCTGCCGGGCGCGGCCGGCACGTGGAGGCCCGCCTGGTGCATCAGCGCAAGGAGGCCGAGCGTCCGCAGGGCGACCGTCTTGCCGCCGGTGTTCGGCCCGGTGATGACGAGCGCGGTGAACTCGCCGCCGAGGTGCACGTCGATGGGCACGACCCGCCCGGTGAGGCCGGGATGGCGGGCGCTCAGGAGCGCCACCTCGGCGTCCGGCACGGTCTCGGCCCGCACCCCGTCCAGCTCCGCGGCCAGGCGCGCCTTGGCCGTCCAGAAGTCGAAGTCGGCGAGGGCCTCCAGCGTGGTCCGCAGGACCGGCGCCTGACTGCCGACCAGGGCCGACAGCTCATCCAGGATGCGCTCCTCCTCCGCCTGCACCGCCAGCTGCGCCTCCCGCCAGCGGTTGCCCAGCTCGACGGCCACGAGCGGCTCCACGAAGAGGGTCTGGCCGCTGCCCGACTGGTCGTGCACGATGCCGCGGACGCGGCTGCGCGCCTCGGCCCGGACCGGCACGACGTAACGCCCGTTGCGCAGCGTGACGATCGGCTCCTGGAGGGCGGGTCCGACCGTGCCCGAATGGACCAACTCCTCCAGCCGTGTGCGCAGCCGTTCGTACGAGATGCGGACCTGGCGGCGCAGACCGCCGAGGGCCGGCGAGGCCGTGTCCAGCAGCTCGCCCGCCGGGTCCACGCTCTGCTCCAGCCGCGTCCGCACGTGCGGCAGCGGCGAGAGCCGCCGCACCAGGCCGCGGAGCAGCGGACGCGGATCCTCGCCCAGCGCCTCCACCAGGTGGGCCGTCGCCTCCAGCGTCACCGCCACGTCGAGCAGCTGGGCCGGCTCCAGACGGCCCTGGCGAGCGGCCCGTTCGACGGCCGGCCCCATGTCCCGCGCCGCGCCGATGCCCACGCCGGGTCGCTCGGAGGCCAGCGCGCGGGCCTGGTCGGTCTGGTCCAGCCACTGGGCCACCAGGACGGCATCGCTGGTCGGCTGCAGGGCCGCCGCCAGCCGGCGCGACGGCTCGAACGCCGTGGCCGCGACCAGCCGC
>DATBOX010000205.1:0-50911 GCA_036561685.1 Candidatus Limnocylindrales bacterium
GGCGAGCACCTCGGTGCGCACGGACAGCCGCGCCCGCTGGATCACGCCCGCCACGATGCCCGCCCAACCCAGGACCTCGAGTGCCGCCGCCAGGGGCGGCAGGACGAGCACGAGCAGCATCGTGCCGGCGAGCGGCCCGAGGGGGCGCGTGACGGCCAGCGCTCCCGCCGTGGCCGCGCCCGGACCGAGCCATCGGCCCAGCGCGGTCAGCCAGCGACGAACGGATGCAACGCCACCCGGGATCACACCCGTGCTGGGGGAGCGGTACCTGCCATCCGGCGAGCCCAGGCCGCGGCGACGAGGAGCCAGGCGAATTCGATCCCGAGGAACAGCCGTTCGAACAGGCCCAGGTCACCGCGCAACGGTGGGCGGCCCACCAGCGGCAGCGCGACGAGGCCGGCCACGGCCAGTCCCAGGAGGATCGGGGCGGCCGGTCGCCAGGCCGCGTCGCGGCGCAGGGCATAGGCCACGATCACGGCCCCGACACTCATGGCCGCGAAGGCCACCAGGGCGAGCAGGAGGTGGACGCGTCCCGCGGTGGTCACGGGGGCGCCGGCCAGGTCGTCGGGGAAGAACGCCAGGAGCCCCGAGGTGACGGCCCAGACGATGAGAAGGCCCAGGCCAAGGCACACCACCCCCACCGGGCGGACCAGGGCAGCGAGTGCCAGCACCACCGCCAGGGACGCCACGCCCCGCAGGAGGAAGTTGAGGTCCATCAGCCAGGCGAACCCGCCGTTGCCGTAGTCGCTCTCGGCGTTGCGGAGGAGGCTGAACTGCGGCTCCAGGACGCGCAGGGCCGCGTCGATCAGCACATAGACCACGAGGCCAGCGATGGCCAGCGAGGCCAAGCGCGCCGGCTGATCCCATGGCGTGCGATCAGTCGTCATACCCGTCCGTGACCCTGCGATGACGCCGACACGACGTCCGTACTATGGCTCAACTGGCCCCCCACGGCCCGACGCGCCCGACGAGATGCCCGGCCCGGGCAGCGACCATCTGGCCCTCTCGGTGCCCCGCCTTTGCATGCAGCGGCGGCAGCGACGGAGGAACGCTCGTTCCGGCGTCATGCCGCTCACGCGGCGCAACGAACGGGGGTGGAAGGGCCCGAATCGGGTCATTCCGGCCCGTTCCTCCGTCGTTGTGATCGCCGGGTGCAAACGGCTGGGCCTGCCGGGACGCAGGCCCAGCCTGCTGGGGCCTGCGCCGACCGCAAGGGCCAGCGCAGGCGTTCGGGCGCTGAGCGGCCTGTTATTCGGCCGGGATCTCCGAGTGGATCGCGTCCAGGTTCACGCCCTGGCTGCGGCGGTACAGGTACGCCACCACGTACATGACGATGGCGATGCCGTACAGGATGCCAAGGTAGATGATCGAGCCCGGGGTCTCGACGCCGATGCCGTATGTCGCGACGGCAAGCCACTCGTAGATCACCCATCCCAGCACCACGACCGTCACGGCCCCTCCGATGCTGATCAGCGGGATGCCGAGAACGCTGTACCGGGCGATGGGCGAGTTCTGGTACATGTTGGGTTTCCACCACGGCAGGATCGTCGCCGCGATCGCCGTGCCGAAGAACATCACCGCGATGACCAGTGACGCATCCAGGGTGTACGTGGCGAACGGGGCCCAGTACGCGTAGACCGCGCTGACGACCACCGACGGGATCATGATCAGGAGCAAGGCCACCCAGGGGACGTGCCGCTGATCGGACACTCGGGCCGCCGCCTCCGGCAGCACGCGGTCGAAGGCAGCCGCGAAGATCATCCGCGTGGATGAGAGGAACAGCGTCCCGGACCAGCCCAGGAACCAGGCACCGAAGACGATCACCATCCCGATCTGGAAGATGCGGTTGTCGATCAGGAAGGACACCAGCAACGGCGGATAGCCCCAGATCGGGATGACCGGCGTAGTCGAGTACACCTGGGCGCCGGTCGAGCTGAAGAAGGCCCAGCCGAAGGTCTTGGCGGCCAGGACCAGGAAGGCCACGGCCAGGGCGACGGTGACCCACAGGCCGCCCAGCATGCCGCGCAGCACGCGCTTGAAGTCCGATGAACCGCGGACCTCGCCGTACAGCGTCGCGCCCCAGTTCGGGTAGAGGATCCAGAACATCATGAAGGGGATCAGCACGAAGGTGCCGGAGCCGATCCCGAACGGCGTCAGGTCGGTGTTCGCGCCCGCGCCGGCGGTCACCACGGCGTTGTAGGCGCCGGAGACGCCGAAGAGGCTGGACGAAGCCTTGTCGAACGCCGTCTGGAAATCGGTCTGCGATGAGACAAGCATCAGCAGGAACATGACGGCCAGGCCGATGAGCCCGATGTACAGGCTCCACCGCTGGATCCGGGCGTAGCCCGCCATGCCCAGGGAGACGAGGCCCGTCGTCAACACGATGACGATGAGCGAGGTGAGGAAGTTGCCGTTGGCGCTCGAGAAGAAGGTGACGCCATCGGTCGAGCCGATCAAGGCGGCCAGCGGCTGCAGGAACTCGACCCGCAGGATCGAGCCGTAGATGGGCGCCCACTGGGCGAGGATGAACCACCAGCCCGTGGCTGCCAGGACGAAGGCGAGACCGCCCTTGATGTAGCCCAGGGCGCCGCCGCCGATCACCCCGGCGATCCCGCCGATGATGCCGAGCGTGGCACCCCCGATGGCCGTGCCGACCAGGAAGCCGCCGACACCCACCATGACGGCTCCGGAGACGATCCCCGGGATGCCATCGAGCACGCGGCTCTGCCAGACGTAGTCGCCGCCCGCGCGCGGCATCACCGCGATGAGACCTGCGTACGCGACGCACAGGAACGTGACCGCGATCCCCGAGATCACGATGGACGACAGCATCGACCCGTCGGCCGCGGACGAGACGTACAGGAAGCTGAAGTACATCCCCAGCGTGACCAGGTTCACCGACATGAAGGAGTAGGTGAACGCGTCGAAGCCGGACCAACCCTTGACGAGGCCCGTCGCGTTGCGCAGGAACAGCGACGGGGCCTGACTCACGGAAGCCACACTGCTCTCCTCTCTCGACCGTTACGTCAACCGTTGATCAGGACGTATCGCTTGACCGCTCCCTTCTGACTGTCCAGGTCGACGATGGCCGCCTGCAGCACCCCGTCCTCGTACGCGCTGCCCGGGTTGACGGCGAGCGTGCGACCCAGCTTCACCGCGCCGCGGCCCTCGTGGATGTGGCCGTGGAGCGACAGGACCGGCTCGTACTTGAGGATGGCCGAGCGGACCGCGTGGGAACCGACCGGCACGATGGCCTGGCCGCCCGCCACGTACTTCATGTCCGGCGTCAGCTTGGGCGCGCCATCCAGGTTCGAGCCGTACGGCGGGGCGTGGAAGTTGAAGATGGCCCGGTGGGGGTCGCGCACCGCCTTGACCAGCCCGTCGATGCGGTCGGCCAGCTGGTCTTCCGGCAGCTCGCGGAAGGTGTTCCACGGGGTCGGATTGGCCCACCCGGTGGAGATCAGGTCGAAGCCGTCGAGGGGGATCGTGTTGCCCTCCCCGAGCATGACCGAGGCGGTCCGCTCGATGACCGGGTCGATCTCGAACATGTCGTCGTTGGCCGGCGAGACGACGCAGCGGATCGCCGT
Organism: Candidatus Limnocylindrales bacterium; assembly: GCA_036561685.1. Taxonomy (GTDB): domain Bacteria; phylum Chloroflexota; class Limnocylindria; order Limnocylindrales; family CSP1-4; genus DASPUH01. The sequence continues at coordinate 3,588 of DATBOX010000205.1, forward strand.
GGGCCCCAGCTTGTCGTCGGCCATGCCCATCCAGCGCTCGACGCCGTGGACGATCTCCGACTTGAAGCGCCGGTCCACCAGCTCCGGATCGGCCGCCCAGGCGTCCACCTCGTCCCGGGACAGGCGCACCGGGTAGTAGCCGCGATCGGAGATACGGCGCTCCATGGCGCGCACCTCCTCCTCGCTCGTCAGCTCGTGGTGCTGCTCCTGGAGGGTGACCTCCCAGCCGATGGGCGTGGCCACGATGGGCACCATGGCCTTGCCCGTCATGTCGCCACCCATGATCAGGACATCCGCCTTGTGGAACGCGCCCGCATTCAGGAACTTGCGCCAGCAGACGTCCGATCCGTGGACGTCCGTGACGAAGAAGATCCGCATGCGGCCCTCACGCTCGAACCCTCCGCCCCCGCCCGTGCGCGACAGCATACCGGCCCCCAAACCCCCGTCAAGCACGCGATCCGACGGCGCTCACCCGGCGTTCCATCCATCACATGGGACGCGTACGGAGGATCACATGACTCGACTGCACTGGTTCATGGCACGCGGGCCGCTCTGGCTCGTGCTGCTCTCGCTGGCCGTGGCCGCCTGCTCCAACGGAGGGGGTGGCAGCGGGTACTGAGCGCGACGCGGCGTAGACTCACCGCCGGCGCGTCGCGTGCATGGCGGTGGTGATGTCGGAACCGGTCGATCCAGGCACCTCCCAGGTCTCGGGCGTCGACCTGCGCGGACCGGTCGCGCGAGCCCCCATCGGCAACGGGCAGGCCCGCCTGCGGCTCGCCGGCCTGGCCTTCGTCCTCGCCCTCGCCCTCGCCGCGGGGGCCCTGGTCGGCACCGCCGTGCGGGGCACGATCGGGGCGCCGGCGCATGCCACGGCGACGCCGCCGGCCGTCGGCCTGGGCAGCCCCACGCTCGCGCCGACTCCGACCGCCTCCCCGGCGGCCAGCCCATCACCGACCTCGAGCCCCACGCCGACCGCCAGCCCCGCGCCCACCATCGCGGCCGGCCCGGTCGACGTCAACCTGGCGCCCAACGGAGCGGCTGTCTTCGAGAGCCAGTTGACCAAGGAGCTGTGCGCCCCGGCCGGCCTGACCAGTGCCCTCGCCACGATGGGCCTGGTCACGGCCAGCGACGCGGTGCAGCGGCAGATCGAGAGCCACATCAAGGCGTGGTGGTCCTACGACGACTCACACAACTTCGGCTGGGGCCCCCTGGCCATGACCAAGGCCCTGGCCTACTACGGAGCGCCCGGCTACGTCGTCAAGGCGTTCACGACGCGCGACCAGGCCCTGCGCGCCGCCGGCGTCGCCCTGTCGGCGACGCACGAACCCGTCCTGCTGCTGGCGTGGTGGGGCGCCCACACCTGGGTCATGACCGGCTACCGTGCGACGGGGAACCTGGCGACCGACCCCAGGGCGCAGTTCAAGGGCGCCTACATCGTCGATCCGTGGTACCCGCGGGTCAGCTCCATCTGGGGCCACGTGCAGCCCCCCGGCCACTTCTATGACATGGCCGGCATGATCCACAACTACATCGCGTGGACGCGGCCCGAGGGCCACTATCCGGCTCGCGACGGCAAGTGGGTGGCCGTCCTGCCGACCGTCACACGTCCGACCGCCCACGGCTGAAGGCAAGGGGAAACCGACGGGCCGCACGCGGCGTAGGACAGCGTGGACACCGGGTCGCGCCATGACGGCCGTGTTCGACGGAGGTACTAGATGTTCGCAACACGCCGGTTCGCCGGCCTCCTGATCGCTTCGTTCGCCCTGGTCGCCGCCTGCTCGTCGGGCGCCACGACCGCGCCGCCCACCGCGGCGGCCACCGCCACGCCCGGAGCGTCGACCGGCGGCGGGTCGACCGTCACCATCGGGATGGCCACCACCTCACTTGGCGCGGTCCTCGTGGGGCCCAATGGCCTGACCCTGTACATCCATGCCGGTGACAGTGCCACCAGCTCCGCCTGCAACGGCGCCTGCGCCACCGCGTGGCCCCCGCTCGCCGTCGCGTCCGGCCAGACCGCGGCCCTGGCATCCGGCATCACCGGCACGCTCGGCACCCTGACGCGCACCGACGGCACGGTCCAGGTGACCTTCGATGGCATGCCGCTCTACGGCTGGAAGAACGACAAGGCGGCCGGCGACACCACCGGCCAGAACGTCAACGGCTTCACCGTCGCCACGCCGAGCGGCGCACCGGCGGTGAGTCCGTCAGCCACCGTCGCCGGCTACTGATCGCGGCAACCCTTGGGCCCGTCGCCCTTCCGGCGGCGGGTACGATGGCCGGGTGACGGACGTCGCCCGCAAGCTCCGCCTCGGACCCGGCCAGCGGCTGCTGGTCATCCAGGCACCACCGACGATCGAGGCGCTCCTCGGGCCCCTGCCCGCGGGCGCCTCGTTCTCGTTCGCGGACCCATCCCCGGACCTGACGCTGCTGTTCGCCACAGACCTCGCCTCGCTGGAGCGGCACCTGCCGGAGGCGGCACGCGTCGCCGCCGGCGACGGGATGCTGTGGGTCGCCTATCCCAAACGTGGCGGCCGCGTCGCCTCCGACCTCGACCGCGACGGGTTGACCGCGGCGACCGAACGACTGGCTGCCCTCACCGGCGTGGCCCTGATCTCGCTCGACGCGACCTGGAGCGCGATGCGCCTGCGCCCGTCGGCCCGCTACGGCCGCTAGCCTGGAGCTAGCCGGCGGGGGCGCCCGGCCCAGCCTCCTGTGCCTGGCAGCTGGGGCACGTCCCGAACAGCTCCACCCGATGCGAGTCGATGGCGTAGCCGGTGCGCTGCTCGATCTCCTGGACCACGGCTCGCAGGCCGCGGTCGTCGGCCACCTCCGCCGTGCGCCCGCAGCGCTGGCAGACCACGTGATGGTGATGGGTGGGCTCGCACAGCACGTACGCGTGCTCGCCGTCGGGCAGGTCCAGGCGCTCCACGAGGCCCAGGCCCAGGAAGACGTCCAGGGCGCGGAAGATGGTCGCCCGGCCCACCGGCAGGCCGCGGCGCCGGCTTTCGCGGACCAGCTCGGGCGCCGTGAAGTGCCCGTCGTGCTGGGCCACCATGGTGGCCACCAGCCGGCGCGGTTCGGTCCGCTGGTAGCCCGCCCCGTCCAGCGCGGCCAGCAAGGGTTCGACGGCGCTCATGCCTGCACGATAGCGCGAACGGCTCAGGCATCGACGGCTGCTAGGCTGGTGGCGTGAAGTCGACCGCGACGGTCCCCGCCGTCTCGCCGCAGCAGGCGCTCGAGGCGCTGGGAGGGCTGCTCGAAGCGGCCCAGGCGATGGCCGTGCAGGAGGCGCCGGAGACGACCCTCCAGCTCATCGCGGACCGGGCCCGCACGCTCGTCGACGCGCGTTATGCGGCCCTCGGCATCGTCGGCGCGAAGGGGCGCCTGGAGCGCTTCATCACCAGCGGCCTCGACGACGCCGCGCGGGCCCGTATCGGCGACCTGCCCGAGGGCCACGGCTTGCTCGGCCTGATCATCCAGGAGGGCCGCTCGATCATCGTCGACGACATCGGCCAGGATCCGCGCCGCTTCGGGTTCCCCCCCCATCACCCGCCGATGCACGACTTCCTGGGCGTCCCGGTCGCCGTCAAGGGGCGTCCGGTGGGCAACCTGTACCTGACCGACAAGCGGGGCGGCCACTTCACCGATGACGACCGGCACCTCGTCGAAGCCTTCGCCCTGCACGCCGGCATCGCCCTCGAGAACGCCCGCCTGGTGGCCCAGGTGAACCAGCTGGCCGTGGTCGCGGAGCGTGAGCGCATCAGCGCGGACCTCCACGACGGGTTGATCCAGAACCTGTATGCCATCAGCCTCCACCTCGAGGATGTCGCCTCCCGGGTAGCCGACGCCGACGCGGTGTCCATGATCGAGCGGTCCATCGACTCCCTGCACCTGGCCATCGCCGACGTGCGGAACTTCATCTACACCCTGGAGCCGAGCCTCCTGGAGGGCGCGGGCCTGGTCGCCGGTCTGGCCGCCCTGGCCGACGACTCACGGCGCGACACCCTCCTCGACCTCGTGGTCGAGGTCCCGCAGCAGCCGCTGACCGAGCCGGCCGCGACGGTCAGCGGCGACCTGCTCGCCATCGCCAGTGAGGCCCTCAGCAACGTGGCCCGGCATGCCCACGCGGCACGCGCCTGGCTGCGGGTGCGCGATGATGAGGGCGAGCTGCACCTGATCGTCGCCGACGACGGGGTCGGCATGCAGGGCACCGGCTCATCACTGGGACACCAAGGAGTTCGCAACATGACACGACGGGCCGAACGGATCGGGGGTTCGCTGACCTTCTCGCCCCGCCCTGGCGGTGGGACGCAGGTGGAGGTCATCGTGCCTCGCGGCCCGTCGGCGAGCGCGCGCTCGTGACCAGTACGGGCGCAGACGCCACCGCGTCGATCCGCCTCCTGGTGGTCGACGACCACGAAGTGGTCCGCCAGGGCCTCGTGGCGATGCTCAGCCGGCGTCCCGGCATCCAGGTCGTGGCCGAGGCAGGCACCGTGGCCGAGGCCATCTCCCAGGCGCGGCGCTACCAGCCCGACCTGGTGGTCATGGACGTGCGGCTGCCGGATGGATCGGGCATCGAGGCCTGCCGGGAGATCCGGGCCGAGATGCCGGCCACGCGCGTCGTGATGCTGACCAGCTATCCCGACGAGGAGGCCGTGATGTCGGCCATCATCGCCGGCGCCAGCGGCTACCTCCTCAAGCAGATCCGCGCCCGCGACCTGGTGTCCGCCCTCGAGACGGTCGCCCGCGGGGAGTCACTCCTGGATCCCGCGGTCACCGCGCAGGTCCTGGAGCGCATCCGCCGCATCGCCACCGACGGTGAGCCCGACGAGTACGCCCAGCTGACCCAGCAGGAGCGCCGGATCCTCAGCCTGGTGGCCGAGGGCAAGACCAACCGCGAGATCGCCGCGGAGGTCTTCCTCTCCGAGAAGACGGTCAAGAACTACGTCAGCTCGATCCTCTCCAAGCTGAACCTGGAGCGCCGCGCCCAGGCCGCCGCGTTCGTCGCCAAACACCGCTTCCCGGGCGCGCCCGACTGACGATCCTCCGCCTCAGGCGGCGGCCGCGTCCTCGCTCGGGCGTTCGTGTCCCAGGCCCACGAGGAAGCGGACGAAGAGGAACCCACCGGTCAGGGCGAAGAGCACGAGGCTCAGGCCCAGGATCGGCCAGGCCAGCGCGTTCGTGCCGGCATCGGACGCGGCCGAGAGCGCAGCCGGGATGCCGCCCAGGCCGGCGAACGCGTTGAGTCGGTCGACCTGGTCGGCCGACTCGAGCCCGTAGATCTGGGGCACGATGTAGAGGACCGACGCGACGACCATCAGCACGCTGACGATCGTGAACGCCTGCGGGTCGTCGTCCGCATCGCGCAGCAGCTTGACGACGAGGGCCCACATCAGGATGACCGTGGCGAGCGGCGCGGTCAGGGGCAGCCCCAGGCCGATGTACAGATTGGGCATCAGGAAGACGATGCTCAGGGTCAGCGTCACCAGCAGCAGCGCGTCGCGCATCAGCACGTAGGACAGCCACCACACGTCGCCCCCGAACCGCAGCGTCAGGGTGCCCAGGAAGCGGATGACGTACGGGCGCGAGAAGTGGAGGATCAGGGTGAAGGTCCACAGCATCGGCAGGACGGCGGCCACGGAGAGGACGAGCCAACCCTCGCCGCCGTTGACGAGTGCGTTGGTGAAGTCTTGTGCGTTCACGGTGCTCTCCTAGGCCTCCGCGGCCTGCGACGTATGGTCGGTAGCGCGGCGCAGGTTGTAGACGACGGCGGCGATGCCCATGACCCCCACGAGGGCCGCCGAGAGGTAGCAGAGGGGCAGGCTCCAGTCCGTGTTCTGGGAGCTGACCATGATCGAGGCGATCTGCTTCGCCGTCGGGTCGTCGATGTTGGTGAGCTGCACGCCGAGGACGAAGGGCCCGACATACAGCACCGTGCCCAGGCCGAGCAGGAGGGTCTGCCAGCGGAACCAGCCGAGGTGCGAGTCACCCGGTGAGACGAGCTTCATGAGCAGCACCGCGAAGGCGCAGACCGCGGCCAGCCCGCCCGTCACGGGCAGGTCCTTGCCGGCCACGACGTCCGGGTAGAAGAAGATGAAGCTGCCCAGGAAGACCTGCACCAGGATGAGGTCGCGCAGGGCGACGTAGACGATCCACCACAGGTCGGCGCCCAGGCGGAGCGTGAACTTGTGCAGGTTGGCGACCATGTAGGGACGCGCCACGTGCAGGGACAAGGCGAGGATCCAGAGGGCGACGAGGGCCGCCGCGATGGTGCCTTCGACGAAGCTCTCGCCGGCGTCGAAGAACGCCGAGACCTGATCTGGCGTCATGACCGTCCTCCTGGGATGGCGACCTCGGGGGTCGCCTTGGCTTGCCGGCCCGCGGTGACCCGGACGTCACCGCAGCGGTGGACCGCATCGCAGCGGAAGCAGCGGGCCGCCTCGGTCTGCGCCATGGCCGGCTCGAACCCCTGCTGGGTCGCCGCGAACGAGCCGGGCTCGAATATCGGCAGCGGGGCTCGGGCGCGCGGCCGGATGGCGAGGTCCAGCGGCAGGACGTCGGGGGTGGCGGTCCGATAGCGCACGGCGGCCATCACGGCCGCCTCGCCGTCGGCGACGCCGGCCAGGTAGCCGTGGATGGATCCGGCGGCGCGACGTCCCGCGGCGACCGCGTCGATGATCGTCTTGGGCCCCGACACGACGTCACCGCCGGCGAACACGCCGGCCCGGCCCGTGGCGAGCGTGCCGGGGTCCGTGGCGATCGCGGCGGTCGCGGTCACCTCGATGCCCGCCCCCTCGGGCAGGATCGACGGGTCCGGCTCCTCGCCGATGGCCACCAGGATGGTGGCGGCCGGCACGACATCCGCCGGGGCGTCGGACGATCCGTCGGCGGCGGCTGTTCCTGCGTCCCCGTGGGCCTGGTGCCGAACGGCCAGGCCGGTCACGGCCGACTCGCCGACCACCCGGTCGGGAGCGCTTTGGAACATGAAGCGGACGCCCTCACGCTCCGCCGCCTCGACCTCCTCGTGCTGGGCCGGCATGTCTTCGCGGCGCCGGCGGTAGATGACGGTCACGCTCGCCGCCCCTGCGCGGAGGGCGGAACGTGCCGCGTCCATGGCGGTGCTGCCGCCACCCACCACGACGACCGCCCCCGACAGCGCCGGTGGCTCGCCGATGTTGGTCTCCTTGAGGAAGACGGTGGCGGGGACGACGCCCGGGAGGTCGTCCCCGGCGACGCCCAGCCGGCGGCTCCGCGAGGCCCCGGTCGCGAGGAAGATGGCCTTGAAGCCCTGCCCCTCCAGGTCGGCCAGGGTGAAGTCACGCCCCATGACGCTGCCCAGGCGAAGCTCCACGCCCAGGTCCAGGATGCGCTGGATCTCGGCGCGCAGCGCCGCCCGCGGCAGGCGGTACTCGGGGATCCCGATGGCCATCATGCCGCCGGGCACGGGCATCGCCTCGAAGACCGTGACGGGGTAGCCGAGCCGGGCGAGGTAGTACGCCGCCGACATGCCGGCCGGCCCTCCGCCGACGATGGCGACCTTGCCCTCGCGCATGAGGGCCGGCTTCGCGATGGCAGGCAGGTGGCCGTGTTCGACCGCGTAGCGCTTCAGGGTCCGGATGGCGATGGGCTCGTCGAGCACGCCCCGGCGGCAGGCCGACTCGCACGGCGCGGTGCAGATCCAGCCGCACACGGCGGGGAACGGATTGACCTCCGCCGCCACGGCGTACGCCTCGTCGTTGCGCCCCTCCGCCAGCAGGCCGACGTAGCGCGCCGCATCCGTGCCGGCGGGACAAGCCGCCTGGCACGGCGCGACCGGCGCCGGCGCGACCTCGCGATGCCCGAGCCACGCCGGGCGTCGTGGCACGTCAGCGCGGGTATGCCAGCGATACCAGGGCCCGAACGGCGATGGATGCTGCGGCTTGAGCCCCTCCCTGGTGGCAGCGGACAGGGGCACCCACCCCTCGCCCGGGGCGGCGGCGACGGTGATGGGACCCTGGGGCGGCGCCACGGGCGTCGCGCCCGCGACCGTATCGAGGTGGACCACCGAGACCGGGCATTCGTTGACGCACATCGTGCAGCCGATGCATTCACCGGTCTGGACGGGGTACTCCATCATCCAGCGGAGCGGCGCCCCGAAGCCGCCCGAGAGCTCGACGCCGCCACGTGTCGGGCGGGTCATGTCCAGCGCCTGCACCGGGCAGACGTCCATGCAGATCCCGCAGTTGATGCATCCGCCGTTGTCGATGGTGATGCGGTAGCCCATCACGCCCTCCGATTTCGCTGGACCTTAGAGGAGGACGGGCACTGCCCCGGCGGGCCAAAGGTCACGAATGATGGGTATTCCGGCCCTTCCAGCGCGAGGCAGCAACGCCATGGTCGCCGGTGGCCCGGGACCTGCGGCCCCCCATCTGAGGCCGGATGACCCGCGACGCCGCGCATCCGGGACCCTAGGCTCGCCCTTGGACGACCAGCCGGTTCGCCGGTCGGTCCGGAGCCCGCGCCGAACCCCACCCTGACGGGCTCGACGAGCCGCTCATGGAAGGAGAGGGTCCATGCACGTCGTGATCGTCTGTGACTCCAAGTTCGGCAACACGGCTCAGGTCGCGCGTGCCGCCCAGACCGCCCTGGCCGCCGGCAATACCGTGGACCTCCGGTCCGCCACCGAGGGCATCGGCGACCTGACCGGCGTGGACCTGCTGCTCGTCGGCGGCCCGACCCATGCCCATGGCGCCTCGGCTCCGCTCAAGGCGGCCCTGGTCGCCCTGCCGCGAGGGTCGCTGGCCGGGATGCACGCCGCGACGTTCGACACGCGCTTCCGCATGTCGCGCCTGCTGACCGGATCCGCCGCGGCCGCCGCGGCCTCGCTCCTGCGGCGCGCCGGCGCCCGCACGGTGGCCCCGCCGGAGAGCTTCTTCGTGACCCGCGTCACGCCGCCGACGCTCGAGGCGGGTGAACTGGAACGTGTCGCCGCCTGGGCCCTCAGCGCGACATAGGAACGGGCCCGGAGGGACCGGCGCCGGCGACCGACCAGAAGACGGCGACCTGGTGCGGTCGGCCGCCATGGACCCAGGGGAGATGCGCGGGTGTCGCCCTGCGGACCTCGTGCCCGGGAGCTTCCCGGGGCCGGTGCCCCGGGCTAGATCGGTGGTCTGTGCTGCGCGCCCCTTCGGGCTCGAGTCAACGCTAGCGGCGCCGCGCCGACAGGGCAACGGTCGTCGGTCACCATCCCGCGGGCCACACGTCACTCCGACGCGCGGTAGCGCCGCGGGACCCGTCGCCGCGGGGTCAGCCGCCGGCCAGGACCTGCCGCACCTCGTGGGCCATCTGGAGGTCCTCGCGGGCCTCGATGACGAATACACGGACCGGTGCGCCGGGCACCCCGATCTCCCGATCCGGCGATCCCGGCCCCGGCGCACGCCTGTTGGCGGCGGGATCGTGGCCGACCCCCAGGAAGGCCAGGCCCTCGCAGGCCGCCGCGCGGACCGCCGGGGCGTGCTCGCCGACCCCACCGGTGAAGACCAGGACATCCAGCCCGTTCATGGCCGCGGTCATGGAGGCGACCGCCGCCCGTAGCCGGTGGACGTAGACGGCCAGCGCGGTGCTCGCCACCTCGTCGCCGCCGGCAGCCCGGACGATCACGGCCCCCATATCGGCGGTGCCGCTGAGACCGAGGAGCCCGGCGCGGTTCTCGAGCGTCGCGGCCATCTCCTGGGCCGGCATGCCGACGTGCTCCTGCAGCCACATCAGCAGCCCGGGGTCGACGCTGCCCGATCGGGTGGCCATCACGAGGCCCTCGAGCGGCGTGAAGCCCATCGTCGTGTCCACCGACACACCGCCGGCGACGGCGGCCAGCGAGGCGCCCGCCCCCAGGTGGCAGATCACGGCGCGGAAGGCCGTCGGCGCCTGGCCGAGCAGCTCCCCCGCCCGCCGCGTGGCATAGGCATGGGAGAGGCCGTGGAAGCCGTAGCGCCGCAGGTCCCAGCGCTCGCGCCATTCGCGCGGCAGCGCATATGTCGTGGCCGCCGCCGGCATCGCGGCGTGGAACGCCGTGTCGAACGAGGCGACGGCGGGCACGTCCGGGTAGATCGCCTTGACCGCCTCGAGGGCATCGATCGACTTGGGCTGGTGGAGCGGCGCCAGGTCGACGAGCTGGCGGAGGTCCCGCTCGACCGCCGCGTCCAGGCGCACCGGGCCCAGGTAGCGGCGGCCGCCGTGCACGATGCGGTGGCCGATCGCGTCGGGTGGTTCCGCGCCTGCGAGCGCCTCGGCGAGGGCGGGCCGGTCGACCGTCCCGCGGGTCATCTGGAGGTCGTGGCTCGCCAGGAGCTGGTCGTGCGCATCCAGGCGCCGCAGCTTCAGGCTGCTCGAGCCGGCGTTGACGATGAGGATCTGCCGGGGGCTGCTCATCCGCCGGCGGCGCGGCCCCACGTCCAGTCGCGGATCTCCGGCGGATCGTCGCCCACGCGACGGGTGTAGGCGCGGCACTCGACGCGCCGGTCGACCATCAGCTGGCGGAGGTGGCCGGCCCGCGCGGCCAGGCCCGGCACCCGGTCGATGACGTCCATCACGAGGTGGAACCGGTCCAGGTCGTTGAGCATCACCATGTCGAAGGGCGTCGTGGTCGTCCCCTCCTCCTTGTAGCCGCGCACGTGGATGTTGGCGTGGTTCGTGCGCCGGTACGTCAGGCGGTGGATGAGCCAGGGATAGCCGTGGTAGGCGAAGACGACCGGCCGATCGGCCGTGAAGAGCGCGTCGAACTCGGTGTCCGAGAGACCGTGGGGATGCTCGCTGGCGGGCTGCAGGCGCATCAGGTCGACGACGTTCACCACGCGCACCTTCACGTCGGGGACGTGCTGGCGCAGCAGGTCCACGGCGGCCAGCGCCTCGAGCGTCGGCGTGTCGCCGCAACAGGCCATCACCACGTCCGGCTCGCCGCCCTGGTCGTTGCTGGCCCAGTCCCACATGCCGATGCCGCGCGTGCAGTGGAGGATGGCCTGGTCCATCGTCAGCCAGTCCGGTGACGGCTGCTTGCCGGCCACGATCAGGTTCACGTACTGGCGGCTGCGCAGGCAGTGGTCGGCCACCGAGAGCAGGCAGTTCGTGTCTGGCGGCAGGTACACCCGCACGACCTCCGCCTTCTTGTTGACGACGTGGTCGATGAAGCCCGGGTCCTGGTGGGAGAAGCCGTTGTGGTCCTGCCGCCAGACGAGCGAGGAGAGCAGGTAGTTGAGCGAGGCGATGGGCCGGCGCCAGGGGATCTCGTTGGTCACCTTCAGCCACTTGGCGTGCTGGTTGAACATCGAGTCGATGATGTGGATGAAGGCCTCGTAGCAGTCGAACAGGCCGTGGCGTCCCGTCAGCAGATAGCCCTCCAGCCAGCCCTCGCACTGGTGCTCGGAGAGGACCTCCATCACCCGGCCCTGTGGCGCCTGGTGCTCGTCCGTCGGCAGGAGCTGCCCCTCGAACTGGCGGTCGGTCGCCTCGAACACGGCGTCCAGCCGGTTGGAGGCCGTCTCATCCGGCCCGAACAGGCGGAAGGTCGACGGGTTGGCCTTGATCACGTCGCGGAGGAAGCCGCCCAGGACCCTGGTCGCCTCGCTCGAGGTGGCGCCCGGTGACGCGGCCGGCACGCCGTAATCGCGGAAGTCGGGCAGGGCCAGGTCGCGCAGCAGCAGTCCGCCGTTGGCGTGCGGGTTGGCACTCATGCGGCGGTAGCGCTTGGGCGGCAGGTCGGCCAGCTCCGGCACGAGGGTGCCGTGCTCGTCGAACAGCTCCTCCGGGCGGTAGCTCTGCATCCACGTCTCGAGGAGGCGCAGGTGCTCCGGGTTGGTGCGCACCTCGCCGAGCGGCACCTGGTGGGCCCGCCACGTGCCCTCGACCGGCAGCCCGTCGACGACGGCCGGCCCGGTCCAGCCCTTGGGGCTGCGCAGGACGATCATCGGCCAGCGAGGTCGTTCGGTCTGGCCGTCGTCCCGGGCCGCCCGCTGGATCCGCTGGATCGTGGCGATGACCTGGTCCATGACGCGCGCCATGTCCTGGTGCGCCTGCGCCGGCTCCTCGGCGGTCACGAAGTTCGGGTCGTAGCCGTAGCCCTCCAACAGGGAGCGCAGTTCGCTCTCGGGGATGCGCGCCAGGACGGTCGGGTTGGCGATCTTGTAGCCGTTGAGGTGCAGGATCGGCAGCACCGCCCCGTCGCGGACGGGGGACAGGAACTTGTTGGAGTGCCAGCTCGTGGCGAGGGGGCCCGTCTCCGCCTCGCCATCGCCGATGACGCAGCAGACCACCAGGTCGGGGTTGTCGAAGGCGGCGCCATATGCGTGCGACAACGCGTAACCCAGTTCACCGCCCTCGTGGATGGAGCCGGGCGTCTCGGGCGCGACGTGACTGGGGATGCCGCCCGGGAAGGAGAACTGGCGGAAGAGCTTGCGCATGCCCTCGTCGTCGGGGGTGATGTCCGGGTAGACCTCGCTGTAGGTCCCCTCCAGGTAGGCGTTGGCCACGAGGCCGGGCCCGCCGTGGCCCGGGCCGGTGACGTAGATGGCGTCCAGGTCCCAGTTGCGGATGACGCGGTTCATGTGGGCGTAGATGAAATTGAGGCCGGGCGTCGTGCCCCAGTGCCCCAGCAGGCGCGGCTTGACGTGCTCGGGCCGCAACGGCTCGCGCAGCAGCGGGTTGGCCATGAGGTAGATCTGGCCGACCGAGAGGTAGTTGGCGGCCCGCCAGTACGCGTCGAGGCGGTGCGCCTCGTCGGGCGCCAGGGTCGGGTCAGACGGGGATCGCACGGTCACCGACGAGGGTAACGCGCCGCAGCAGGAACCACTTGGCGGCCTCCACCAGCACCAGGTACGACGCCACGAGGATGGGCAGCACGAGCCAGAAGAGCGGCGGGGGCGCGGTGAAGCCCAGGAACCCGCCGAGCGGGCTGAGCGGCAGCGCCACCGCCATCGCCACCGCGGCGACGGCGGCCCCGACGAGCCAGCGACTCGGGCGACTGCGCCAGAAGGGCACGCGGCCGGTCCGGATGACGAAGATGACGAGGACCTGGGTGGCCAGCGACTCGATGAACCAGCCCGTGTGGAAGGCCGCCTCGGAGCTGCCCAGGCCGGCCAGCAGGAGGCCGAAGGTCAGGTAGTCGAAGACCGAGGAGATGGGTCCGAAGACGACCATGAAGCGCTCGATGCCGCCGATGTCCCAGCGGGCCGGCCGCTGCTCGGTCTCGGGGTCGATGGTGTCGGCCGGGATGGCCGTCTGGGACGCGTCGTAGATCAGGTTGTTGAGCAGGATCTGGCTCGGCAGCATGGGCAGGAAGGGCAGGATCAGGGCCGCGCCGGCCATGCTCAGCATGTTGCCGAAGTTGGAGCTGGTGCCCATGCGGATGTACTTCAAGGTGTTGCCGAACGTGCGCCGGCCCTCCCGCACGCCCTGGGCGATGGCCGACAGGCTGGCCTGCAGGAGGATCACGTCGGCCGCCGCGCGGGCCACGTCCGTGGCGTTGTCGACGCTGATCCCGACGTCGGCGACGTGCAGCGGCGGGGCATCGTTGATGCCGTCGCCCAGGTAGCCCACGACCGCGCCGCGCTCCTGGAGGGCCTGGATGACGCGCAGCTTCTGGTCGGGGTCGACCCGCGCGAAGATCGTGGCGTCCTGGGCCCGCGCGACGAAGGCGGTCGGGCTGAGGGCCTGGATCTGGTCTCCGGTGAGGACCGCGCGAACGGGCAGACCGACGCTCTCGGCGACGGCCCGCGCGACGAGGTCGTTGTCCCCCGTGACGATCCGCAGGTCGACGTGCAGCGCCTGCAGCTCCGCGAGCGTCTCGGTGATGCCGGCCTTGGGTGGGTCGCTGAACAGGAGCAGGCCCTCGAAGACGAGGTCGCGCTCATCCGCCGCGGTCAGTCCCGGGCCCACGGCGTCGGATCGCGTCGCCACGGCGATGGCCCGCTGGCCCTGGGCTGCCGCGGCGGCGATCTGCGCCTCCAGGGCCGCGCGTCGTGGCGCATCGAGCGGCTGCGGCGCCGCCGGGCCGCGCACCTGTGTCGAGCGGGCCATGACGGCCTCCGGCGCGCCCTTGCAGATCAGCGTGGCCGTCCCGTCGGGGCGGGCCAGGACGACGCTGAGGCAGCGTCGCTGGAAGTCGAAGGGCAGCTCGGCGACCTTGCCGTAGGCGGCCGCGTCTGGCGGGCCCGGGGCCGCGGCCAGGATGGCCGCGTCGAGTGGGTTGGTGAAGCCCGTCTCGAAGTGGCTGTTGAGCCAGGCCGCCGACACCGCGCCCGGTGCGGCCGCGCCATCAGCCCCGATCGACCGCACCAGCGTCAGGTGGCCCTCGGTCAGGGTGCCCGTCTTGTCCGTGCACAGGACGGTCATGCTGCCCAGGTTCTGGATGGCCGGCAGCCGCCGCACGAGCACGCCGTGGGAGGCCAGCGCCCGCGCGCCCCGGCTCAGGTTGACCGTCACGATGGCCGGCAGCAGCTCGGGCGTCAGGCCCACCGCCAGGGCGAGGGCGAAGAGGAACGAATCCAGGAGCGGCTTCTGCAGGGCGACGTCGGCGGCGAACACGCCCATCACCAGCAGCAGGATGATCCGCGCGATCAGCAGCCCGAAGCGCCGGACGCCCCGCTCGAAGTCGTTGCGCGGCGGTCGCTCCTGGAGGCGTCGGGCGATCAGGCCGTACTCGGTCCGCGGCCCGGTGGCCACGACCACGGCCCGACCGGTGCCGCTGATGACGCTCGTGCCGAAGAAGACGCGGTGCTCCCGGCCGGCGGCGTCGGGCGCCGCGGCATCCGCACCATCGGCGGGCGGCGGCGGAGCAGCCGCGGCATCCGCACCATCGGCGGCCGCGACCGCCTTGGCGACCGGTGCCGACTCACCGGTCATGGCCGACTCATCCACGTAGAGATGGTTCGTCTCGAGCAGGTGCGCGTCGGCTGGCACGATGTCGCCGGCCGCCAGCAGGACCACGTCACCCACGACGAGGTCGGCGACGGGAACGTCGGTGACCGCTCCGTCGCGGACGGCCGATGCCTGCAGCGCCAGGCGGGCCCGCAGGGCCTGGACGGCGGTCGCCGACCGGGCCTCCTGGACGAAGCCGAGGCCGGCCGACACGACGACGATGGTCAGGATGATGCCGGCGTCGACGCGGTCGCCCACCACGACGCTGATCACGCTGGCCGCCACGAGGAGCAGGACGAGCGGGCTGGCGAACTGGCCAAGGAGGATGCGGACGACCGTCCGCTGGCCACGCTCGGGGAACGCGTTGGGGCCGTCGAGGCGGAGCCGCTCGGCCGCGGCCGCGGCGGTCAGGCCGGGGTTCGCGCTCGGCACGAGTTCAGCCGCCTGGATGCCTCCTCAGGCGGCGAGGATACCGCGGGCCGGCGGCAGCCCTCAGTGGGCGACGACGGTCGTGACGTGGGCCAGTTCGACGACGGCGCCCGAGACGCTGGGGCTCAGGGGGCTCAGGTGCGCCGCATGGCCGCGCGTGCCCATGTAGACGGCGTCGTAGCCCTCCTCGTCCGCCACCCGGCGGATCGAGCCGGCCGGATCGCCGAAGCGGATGTGCACCTCGGGATCGAAGCCGCGGTCACAGAGGTAGCCGACCGCCTGCTGGATGATCACCTCGGGGTCGTGCAACTCAGGGGTGCCCACGATGACCAGGTCGACCTGGGCGTCCTCGACCTGGCCCACCTCGGCCGCCTGCTCCAGGGCGCGGAACGCTGGTTCGGAGCCGTCGTACGCCACAAGGATCCGTTCGAGCGTCATCGCACGCCTCCTTCCCGTACCGGTCCCGTTGAGGCCAGACGCCACCCCGCGGACACCTCCACGGTGGTCCGCCACAACGGCGCCCACCAGCGTCGGAGGTCCCGGTCCGGGGTGACCAACGTCACCGACCTGGACGCGAGGACAGGGACACGCGCGCTCGTCAGGCGGCGGCGAGACCCAGGCGCATGAGCAGGTCCCGACCCTCCTGCCACGCCGCAGGATCCCAGGTGCGGACGCGCGTCGCCTCATGGCGCACGACGGCGGCCAGGCGGGCGTCCGGCGCGTCGAGGGCACGCTCGGCGTGGAGCCGCGGCTCCAGGTCGACGAGCATCGCCGCGTACACCGCCAGGGGGCTGGTGGCGGAGACGAGCGCCTCGGCGCCCGAGGTGAAGTCGATGGGCACCATGATGCGGGCGAAGAAGCACTCCGCCTCGGCGGCTCGGACGTCCGGCGGCTGGTCCCGCCCCGTCCAGCGGAGGATGGGGGCCGGAGAGGCGAACTGGGCCACGAGCGTGCCGTCGGAGGCATGGCCCAGCGTGATCGTCCCCCCGAACGTCACGTAGGTGTTGAAGACCGAGAGGCGGTCGAAGACGCGGATCGTGCCCCAGGCGAAGGGGGCACCGCTGATCTCCAGGCTGCCCCGGTCCAGGCGCCG
Source organism: Candidatus Limnocylindrales bacterium (assembly GCA_036561685.1). Taxonomy (GTDB): domain Bacteria; phylum Chloroflexota; class Limnocylindria; order Limnocylindrales; family CSP1-4; genus DASPUH01. The sequence goes on from DATBOX010000205.1 coordinate 19,996, forward strand.
GCGGACGCCACGGCCGGCGGCCGCCACCCAGTACAGCAGCCAGTCCGGCTCGAACTGGCGGTCGTGGTGCTCGCGGCGCAGGGCTACCAGCAACCGGTCCCCCGTGCGACCGGCGGACGGGTCGGCCTCGATCAACCGCAGGCCGCGGTCACCGACGAGGGTCAGGGCCGCGTCGGCCGGCAGGGCTGCGGGCGGGAGGAGCCGCCCGGGGGCGGGCGGGGACAGGACGGGGGGCGTCATGCCCTGACCGTAGGCTCGAGGTCGGGACGTCGCCAGAGGCCGCCGTCACGGTCGCTGATGACGAACGGCCCGCCGTTGTTCAGGCGAGGTGCAGCTCGCGGGCTTCGTGGCGGAGCCGGTCGCGATGGTCGGGGTGGGCCACGGCGATGAGCGCCTCGGCCCGCTCGTGAAGGCTCCGGCCGAACAGCTCGGCGACGCCCCATTCGGTCACGATCGTGGGCGCGTGGGCTCGGGTCGTCACGACGCCGGCCCCGTCCTGGAGCGTGGCCACGATGCGCGAGCGGTCGTGGGCCGTCGAGGGCAGCGCGATGATCGCCCGGCCCGACTCGGCCAGCAGCGCCCCGCGCACGAAGTCGTGCTGGCCGCCCACCCCGCTGTACATGCGGTGGCCGATCGAGTCGGCCACGACCTGGCCCGTGAGGTCGACCTCGATGGCCGAGTTCACGGCCACCATGTGGCTGAAGGTGCGGATGACGGCCGTGTCGTTGGTGAAGTCGACCGGCCGCATCTCGACCATGGGGTTGTCGTTGACGAACTCGTAGAGACGGCGGCTGCCCATCATGAAGGCGCACACGATCTTGCCCCGGTTGCGCTCCTTGCGCGCCCCGGTGACGACACCCGCCTCGACCAGGTCGACCACCGGGTCGGTGAACATCTCGGTGTGGATGCCCAGATCGTGCTTCCCGCCGAGCGCGGCGCCGACCGCCGCGGGGATGGCGCCGATGCCCAGTTGCAGCGTCGCCCCGTCAGGCACCAGCTCGGCCACGAACTGGCCGATGCGGCGCTCCGTCTCGCCGATATGGGGCACCTTCAGCTCGTGGGGCGGGTCGTTGACCTCCACGGCCAGGTCGATCGCACTGACGTGGATGAAGCTCTCGCCCAGCGTGCGCGGCAGGGCCGGATTGAGCTGCACGATCACGGTCCGGGCCGCCGACATGGCCGCCGGCACGGCCTCCACGGAGGTGCCCAGGGAGCAGAAGCCGTGACGGTCGGGCGGGGTCACGTTGAGGAAGAGGGCATCCAGCGGCAACAGGCCGCGGCGGAAGAGCCGCGGCACGTCCGACAGGAAGACCGGCACGTAGTCGGCCCGGCCCTCGTTCACGGCCGCCCGGGCATTCGGCCCCACGAACAGCGCCCGGTGGCGGAAGTGGCCGGCCATCGCCGGTGCCAGGTGGGGGGCGGGGCCCTCGATGTGCAGGTGGACGACCGCCACGTCATGCAGCTCCGGCGCCCGGGCCACGAGGGCGGCGAGGAGGACCTCGGGCGTCGCCGCGGCGCACTGCAGGTAGATCTGGTCGCCGGAACGGATCCCGGCCACGGCCTCCGCCGCGCTGACCACGCGCATCTTCGCTCCTTGACTCGGGGCGCCGGCGATGGCACCGCGGTACAGAGCATGGCCCGCCACGGCCGCGGGCGCGCGGGTCGTCCGCCCTTTCCACAACGGGCCGTCCGGCCCTGCCCACGCGAGGGCGGGCGACCGATGATGGCGACACGACCACGAGCGCGTCTCGCCGGATCCGGAGATGGCCCGCCTCGGGGTCCCGAGGTGATGACGATGCGACTGCTGCTGGCGACCGACGGTTCCCCATCTGCTGAACGCGCGTTGCAGCTCCTCCTCCAGGAGCCCTGGCCCGCTGCCTCCGTGGTGCGGGTCGTGACCGTCCTGGACGAGGTGGCCATGAGTGCCGGCAATCCCTGGCCGATCGTCGCGCCCTTGGCCCCCTTCGACATCGATGAGGTGGCCCGCGCGGCCGCCACGGCCACGCTCGACAGCGCCGCCGAGCGGCTCCGGCCGGCCCTCGCGGTGGAGACCGCGATCCTGGATGGGCGACCGGCCCAGGTCATCGCCGACGAGGCCCGGCGGTGGGAGGCCGACGTCATCGTGATGGGCAGCCGCGGCCACGGGGCCCTCTCCTCCATGGTGCTGGGTTCCGTCTCGGCCGAGGTCATCGACCTGTCCGACCGGCCTGTGCTCATCGCTCGCAGCAGCCGGCTGCGGGGCATCGTCCTGGGCGTCGACGGCTCGGCCGGTGCCGATCACGCGGTCGACCTCGTCCTCCAGTGGCTGCCCTTCCGTTCGACACCCGTCCACGTGGTCGCCGTGGCGCCCTCCCTCTACCCCTGGTGGGTGGGGATGGCCGAGGCCGGCGGGGTGACCACCGTGCCGCAGCTCCTGGCCTCCGAGGAGGCCACCCGCGCCGACGAGGAAGCGCTCGTCAAGACCATCGCCGAGCGGCTCGTCCGAGCCGGCTACAAGGCCACCGGCAGCGTCCGCGACGGCGATGCCGCCGACCAGCTCATCAGGGCCGCCGAGGCGACGGGCAGCGACCTCATCGTCGTCGGCACGCGGGGCAGGACCGGCCTGACCCGGCTCGTGCTGGGCAGCGTGGCGCGCAACATCGTCACGCATGCGCCCTGCTCGGTGCTCGTCGTCCACCCGCCGCGCGTCGCGGCAGGGCACGAGCCCGCGGCGACGGAGACGCGCACCGGTGAACCGCTGGCCATGGCCGGCGGCCGGCACACCTGACCGAACCGACGCAGGGGCGGAGCGCGGGGGCGGCATCCGCCCCTCTGCACTTCAGACGGAGACGACCTCCGGCCGCTCCACGCGGGTCGGCACCTTGGCCTCCTCCGGCACGGCCACCCTGAGCGGCTCGCGCACCACCAGGACCGAGGCGGCCGTGTGGAGCAGCACGTTGCGGGCGACGCTGCCAAGCAGCAGGCGCGTCAGGCCGGTGTGGCCGCGACTGCCCATGACGATGAGCCCCGTGTCGAAGTTCTCGGCGGCGGAGATGATCTCGTGGGCGGCATCGCCCGTGCCGATCGACCAGCGGACCGTGTAGCCAGACTCGTCAAGCCGGCGGGCGACGTCGGCCGCGGTGGCCTCGGCGCGCCAGCGGTCCTCGACCAGCCGGCCCTCCACGGGCTCGAGCGGCCGCTCGGCGCCTTCCGGCGGCGGCAGCATGATGGGCAGGTCGGGTCCGGGCGCGACGCTCAGGACCTCGATCGGGCGGCCCGCCAGGATCTTGTTGGCGATGAGGTAGCTGACGGCCCCGTCGGCCGACGGTGAGCCGTCGACCGCCAGCAGCAACGAGTCGGCCGCCGCGCGGCGCACGACGAGCACGGGACACGGGGCGTGGTCGACGACCTCGGCCGACACCGACCCCAGCAGCATCGAGCGCAACGGGCCCCGCCCGCGGCTGCCCACGATGACCACTTCGGCACGCAGATCGGCCGCCAGCTCCACCAGGACGCTGCCGGCGCGGCCCACCAGGGTGGTGCGACGGACGACGCGTGACTCCCCGGTCAGCGCGGCGGCGGCGTCGTCGAGCATCTCCTCCAGCTGCTGCCGTGCGGGGCCGGCCTCGGTCGAGGTGGCGACCACGCCGACGACGTCGACGATCGAGCCGCTCGGCCAGGCGAGCGATGCCGCGAGCTCGCTCGCGGCGCGTGATGAGGGTGACCCGTCGAGGGCCAGCAGGGCGCGCATCGAAGGCTCCTTCCAGCGGGGCCGGGTTCGCCGGCCACCGCGAGCATGGACGCCGGTCGGCCCCCCAACGACCGCCGAGGGTCACCGGGACGCGTGACCAATGGCCCTCGATGCGCCGCAGCCCGCCCTCCAGGATGGGCCCATGAGCTCATCGACCCGTGCCCTGCTCAGTAAGACGCGGTTCGCCGCGGGGATGTCGCCCGATGTGGTCAAGCGCCTGGCGGCGCTGGCCGACGTCGCCGACGTGCCGGCCGGCAGCCAGGTCATCCGGGAAGGCGAGCCCATCGCCGCGCTCGGGGTCGTCGTCAGCGGGCGGATCGCCCTGCGGCTGAACGTGCCCGGGGTCGGCCCGCAGACCATCCTGACCGTCGACGACGGCGACGTCTTCGGCTGGTCGGCGGTCATGCCGGGGTCGCGCTCCACATCGACGGGCACGGCGCTCGTCCCCACGCAAGCCCTCTTGTTCGAGCGCGAGCGTCTGCTGGCCGCCATGGCCGAGGACTGCGAACTCGCCAGCGCCGTCTACCAGCGCATGCTCAAGGTGGTCGCCCGGCGGCTTGCGGCGACGCGGGTCCAGCTGCTGGACCTCTACCAAGTCGGTCACGCTTCATGACGCTCGACAGCGGCCGCTTCCTGCCGCGTAACGAACTGGAACACCTCTTCACCGCCCTCCAGGCCGACGGCCGACGCGTCGTCGGACCCACCGTCGTCGACGGGGCGGTCGTGTACGACGAGCTGACGTCGCCGGCCCAGCTGCCGGTCGGCTGGGAGGCCGACACGGCCCCCGGCAAGTACCGCCTCCGCTCCAAGGGCGGGGAGCGGGCCTTCGACTACACGATCCCGGTCACCAGCTGGAAGCGCTTCACGCATCCGTCCGTCGTGCCCCTGACGCGCGGCCGGCGCGACGAGGGCCGGGTCGTGGTCGAGTCGGTCATCCCCGATGCCCCGCGGCTGGCGTTCGTGGGCGTGCGGGCCTGCGAGGTCGCAGCCCTTGCCATCCAGACCCGCGCCATGCGCGCCGGGCCGCTCGGCGACGCCGACCATGCCGCCCGCGACGAGGCGGCCCTGGTCGTGGCGGTCGAGTGCGCCACCTCCACCAGCACCTGCTTCTGCACCTCGATGGGCACCGGCCCCGAGGTCAGGAGCGACGTGGACATCGTCCTCTCGGAGCTCGACGACGGATTCGTCGTGCGTACCGGCACGCCCGCCGGCGCCCGCCTCGTCAAGGGCCTCGGGCTGCGATCGGCCGCGGCCGCCGAGACGGATCGGGCCACGAAGCAGGTCGCCGCCGTGCGCGAGGCCATCGGTGACCCCGTGCCGGCTGAGGGCCTGCCGGCCCGCCTGCGCGCCGCGCTCGACCATCCGCGCTGGGACCAGGTCGCCGAGCGCTGCCTGGCCTGCGCCAACTGCACCCTCGTCTGCCCCACCTGCTTCTGCACCAGCGTGGCCGTCGCCTCCGACCTCGACGGGGCCGAGGGCAGCACGACACGCACCTGGGACAGCTGCTTCAGCCTCGGCTTCGGCCGCGTGGCCGGAGACGCCAACTTCCGCCCCCAGGTCAAGGATCGCTATCGCCAGTGGCTGACCCACAAGTTCTCGACGTGGTGGGACCAATTCGGCTCCCCCGGCTGCGTCGGCTGCGGTCGCTGCATCGCCTGGTGTCCCGTGGGCATCGACGTGCGCGAAGAACTGCGGGCCATCGCCCCGGCCGACGCGCCGAGCGGGCCCATCCCCTGGCCGCGCTCGCCGGCCGCCGGCCGCGCCCCCGCGCCGCTGGAGACGGTGCTGCCGGCCACGCACGCCGTGGCCACCATCCGCGCCCTCGCCGCGGAGACCGTCGACACCACGACCATCCGCCTCGCCTGCAGCGATCCGGCCATCCTGGCCGCCCAACCCGGTCAGTTCGTGATGGTCGAGCTGCCGGCCTTCGCCGTGCCGCCCATCTCCATCTCGCGGATGCTGCCCGACGGCCTCGAGCTGACGGTCCGGGCCGTCGGTCCGGCCACCTCCGCCGTGACCAGCCTGGCGCTCGGCGCGGAGATCTCGCTGCGCGGTCCGATGGGCCGCGGCTGGCCGGTCGCCGAGGCCTACGGGCGAGACGTCGTGATCGTCGCCGGCGGCATCGGCCTGGCCCCCTTGCGGCCGCTGATCGACCGCATCCTGGCCGAGCGGCCCAGGTTCGGCGCCGTGCGCCTCTATCTTGGCGCGCGCACACCGGGGGACCGCCTCTTCGTGCACGAGATGCGGGCGCTGGCCGGCCGGGCTGACCTGCAGGTCGCCGAGATCGTCGATCGGGCCGGGCCGGAGTGGACCGGACGCGTCGGTGTGGTCACCCAGCTCTTCGACCAGGCCACCTGGAACGGCGGCCGGGTCACCGCCTACATGTGCGGCCCCGAGCGGATGATGCAGGCCACGGCCGCGACCCTGGGTCGCCTCGGCGTGCGTCCCGCGACCACCTGGCTGACCCTCGAACGCAACATGGCCTGCGGCGTGGGCACCTGCGGCCACTGCCAGCTGGGGCCGTTCTTCGTCTGCCGTGACGGGCCCGTCTTCTCGCTGGCCGGGCTCGGTGACGCATTCGGCCGGGAGGGCCTCTAGATGACCAGCCAGCCCTGGGTCGCGCCCACCCGCCACTCGCCGCGCGCCGGCGCACCGCAGCGCCCGCGCATCGGCGTGGTCAAGTTCGCCTCGTGCGACGGCTGCCAGCTGACGCTCCTTGACCTCGAGGACGAGCTGCTGGCCATCGCCGAGCGGGTGGACGTGGTGGAGTTCGCCGAGGCCACCTCCCGACGCTCCGCCGGCCCCTTCGACGTGCTGTTCGTGGAAGGCTCGATCAGCACCGAGGAGCAGGCCGAAGAGATCGCCCGGCTGCGCGCCGTGAGCACGCGCCTCATCACCATCGGCGCGTGCGCCACCGCGGGCGGCATCCAGGCCATCCGCAACTGGTTCGACCATGACGCCATCCGCGCCGCGGTCTACCCCCAGACGGAGTTCGTGGAGTCGCTGGCCATGGCCCGGCCGGTGGCCGACTTCGTGGCCGTCGACGGCGAGCTGCGCGGCTGCCCCATCTCGCCGGCCCAGCTGCGCGAGTTCCTCATCGCCCTCGTGACCGGTCGCAAGCCGCAGCTGCCCGACGAGGCCGTGTGCCTCGAGTGCAAGCGGCGCGGCGTCGTGTGCGTCGCCGTGGCCCGGGGCCTGCCCTGCCTGGGCCCCGTCACCCGGACCGGGTGCGGCGCGATCTGCCCCGCCTACGGCCGCGGCTGCTACGGCTGCTTCGGCCCGCGCGAGGCGGCCAACACGACCTCGCTGGCGGCCTGGTTCTCCGACGACCGGTCGGCCCACGAGGTGGCCCGCCTGTTCTCCGGCTTCACCGCCTGGTCGGGCCCGTTCCGCGCGCAGATCGACGCCCACGGCGGACCGCCCGGGCCCGGCCAACCCAAGCTGGAGCCGCACGATGCATGACACCGGCCTGCCCACCGGCACGAGCGGCGACCTCGTCGTCGACATCGCCGGCCTGACCCGTGTCGAGGGCGAGGGCTCGCTCCGCCTGCGCGTCCGCAACGGGGCCGTGGAGGAGGCGCACCTCGAGATCTTCGAGGCGCCGCGCTACTTCGAGCGGCTCGTCGTGGGCCGCACGCCCGACGAGGTCATCGACATCGTCGCCCGCATCTGCGGCATCTGCCCGGTCGCCTACCAGATGACCGCCGTGCACGCCTTCGAGCATGGCCTGGGCATCCCCATCGACCCCCAGGTCCGCGCCCTCCGCCGCCTCCTCTACTGCGGCGAGTGGATCGAGAGCCATGCCCTCCACGTCTACCTGCTGCACCTGCCCGACTTCCTGGGCTACGCCAGCGCGCTCGAGCTGGCCCGCGACCATCGCGCCGCGGTCGAGGCCGGCCTGAACCTCAAGAAGGCCGGCAACAGGATCGTCGAGCTCATCGGCGGGCGCGCCATCCATCCCGTGTCGGTGCGCGTCGGCGGCTTCTCCCGCACGTTCCTCAGGACCGAGATCACGTCCCTGCGCGAGCCGCTGGCCGCGGCCCTGGAGATCGCCCTCGCCACGGTCGACCTGGTGGCCGGCCTGGTGCCGCCCGACTTCCAGCGCGAGGCCCGCATGGTGGCCCTTCGCCATCCCACCGAGTACCCCATGAACGAGGGCCGCATCGTCTCGACGGACGGCCTCGACCTCGCCCCGACCGACTGGCTCGACGAGTTCCAGGAAGGCCAGGTCGCCTGGTCCCATGCCCTCCAGGCCCGCAGCCGCGACGGCCGCCCCTACCTCCTGGGCCCCGGCTCCCGGCTGACGCTGGCGGCCGACCAGCTGCACCCCACGGCCGCCGCCGCCCTGGCGCGGACGGGCCTGGCCGGCGAGATCCGCACCAACCCCTACCGCAGCATCGTGGCCCGTGCCGTCGAACTCGTCGACGCGGTGGCCGAAGCGCACGACGTCGTGGAGGCGTACCAGCCGCCCGACCGGTCCGCCACGCCCTGGACCCCGGGCCCGTGCACCGCGGCCTGGGCGACCGAGGCGCCCCGCGGCATGATCTTCCACGCCTACCAGCTGGATGAGCAGGGCCTCATCGCGGACGCCCGGATCGTGCCCCCCACGAGCCAGAACCAGGCCGCCATCGAGGCCGATCTGACGATCTTCGCACCGCAGGTCCTGGGCCTCCCCTCGGACCAGGCCACCCACCGCATCGAGCAGCTCATCCGGAGCTACGACCCCTGCATCAGCTGCGCCACCCATTTCCTGCAGCTGCACATCGAGGACGTAGGGTGATGCCGGCGCCCGTCGAGGTCGAGGTCTTCATCTGCGGCTCTCCCGACCGGGGTGATGACGGCGCCGCGATGACCGCCTGCGAGGCGGTCCGGACCGAGCTACCGGCCGGCGTCCGCGTCCGGTCCGTCGGGCAGCTCGACGTGGACGACCTCCTGGCCGTCCCACCCGAGGCGCGCGTCGTCATCGTCGACGTGGCGACCGGCATCGAGCCCGGCGTGGTCCTGGAATTGCCCCTGGCCAAGCTGCTGGAGGACGAGACGTTCCGGCCCCGCTCCTCGCACGCCCTGGCCGTCTCCGGCACCGTGGCCCTCGCTGAGCTGATCGGGGAGCGGCCGCTGCAGGGGCGCGTCGTGGCGCTCGGCGGCACCCGCTTCGCGATGGGCGATGGCCTCAGCGGCCCCGTCGCCGCGGCCATCCCGCGCTTCGCCGCGGCCATCCGGGAAGCCGTCGAGCACGCCCGCACGGAAGGGGCCGCCGCATGTGCCTGATGGCCCCCGGCCGCATCACCGAGATCCACGGCTCGGAGGCGACCGTCGAGATCGCCGGCCGGCGCCGCCTCGTCTCCATCCTGATCGAGCCGGATGTGGGAGTCGGGGAATGGGTTATCGTGGCCGGCAGCCTCATCATCCGCCGGCTCGACGCCGACGCCGCAGGGGAGATCACCGCCGCCGTCGCGCTGGCCTCGGCGGCCCCACCTTCCGAAACGCTTGAACCGATGGGAGCCCCACGATGAACGACCACCGCAGCCGCACGCCACGCCTCGTGGCGAGCCTGCCCGATACGCCCGGCTGGGGCATCGTGCTGGCCGTCGTGGCGGCGTGCATCAGCGGCCTGGCCATCTGGCTCAACGCCTTCGCCGTCAAGCAGGTCCCCGACGCGGCCGTGTACACCACGCTCAAGAACGGCGTCGCGGCCGCCCTGCTGCTGCTCGTCGCCGCTGCCGCGGTCCGGCCGGCCCAGGTCCGCGAGGTGCGGCGCACCGGCTGGCTGGCCCTCACGGTCGTCGGCGTGGTCGGCGGCGGCATCGCCTTCCTGCTCTTCTTCACCGGCCTGTCGATGGCCAGCGCGCCGTCGGCCGCGTTCATCCAGAAGACCATGTTCGTGTGGGTCGCCATGCTGGCCGTGCCGTTCCTCGGCGAGCGCCTGGGATGGACCCAGATCGTGGCCCTCATCGTCCTCGCCGTGGGCCAGTTCCTGGTCCTGCCGCCGCGCGGCGTCGTGTGGGGCACGGGTGAGACCCTGATCCTCATCGCCACCCTGTGCTGGGCCGGCGAGGTCGTGGTCGTGCGGCGCTTCCTGCGGACGACCGCCACCCCCATCGTGGCCGCCGGGCGGCTGGGGATCGGCCTGGTGGCCCTGGTCGGCTTCGTCCTGCTCAGCGGTCAGGCCGGCGGGATCCTCGCCCTCGGCGGGAGCGCCTGGGGCTGGGTGCTGCTCACCGGTGTCGTCCTGGCCGGCTACGTGGCGGCCTGGTTCGGCGCACTCCAGCGGGCTCCGGCGACCGTCGTCACGAGCGTCCTCGTCGGCGGCGCCGTCATCACCGGCGCCCTGCAGGCGCTGACCACCGGGGGCGTGCCATCCGTCGGCCTCGTCGCCGGCTACCTCCTGATCACGGCCGCCGTCGGGCTGACCGCGTTCGCCGGCGTCCGGGCCGGGCGGTTCGTGCGGTCCGCCACGGACGGCACCTCGGCGGGCGTCACGGTCGATGCCTGAGGCGGGCCCCAGGGGGGCCCAGCCGGTACCCGGGCCGCTCCTCTTCGCCCGGTACGCCTTCGGCCCGAACCGACTCGGCTATTGCGGCCCCGGTGATGCGCGCGAGCTCTTCGAAGCGGCCGTCGACGGGCACCACGAGGGCGACGTCCGGGCCCTGGCCCGGCAGTTCGAGGGCGCCTGGCCCTACCTGGAGCTGATCGCCCGCGCCAATGGCCGGCCCGACCCGCTCGATCCGGAGGTGGTCGAGGCCTACTGGCTGGGCAATCCACTCCTCGACAACGTCGAGCCGGTCGAGGTGGGGACCTCCCTCGAGGCGCGGTTCCGCCCGCGCCTGCGGGCGGACGCCTGGCGCTGGCTGGCGGACACGCCGCGCGTCGGCGCCAAGCCGGTCCACGCCTTCCACGTCATGGATGTCTTCCCCCGGACCGGCCTCATGCGCAACGACCATGTCGCGGACGTCCTCAAGGTCATCGACGACTGCCGCATCCGCTGGGGCCGCGTCGTTTCCGTCGAGGGTGACTGGCTGGTGGTCTCGGCGGTGCCGATCCGCCTGGTGGAGGGGAAGCTGGCCCTCGTCGAACCGCAGATCGAACGCGTCCAGGCCTGGCGTGACGGCACCGGCTTCATCGACCACGTCGAGCCCGGCGACACCGTGTCCATCCACTGGAACTGGGCCTGCGAGCGCCTCGACGGCCGCCGCCTGGCCAACCTCATGGGCTGGACGAGGCATCAGCTCGAGATCGCCAACCTCACCGTCTGAGGTCGGTCACCGGGAGGAAGGTGTCGGACGGCCCGCTCGATGGTGACTTTCGTGACTGCCCCGCGGCCGCCGCGGCCGCGATGGTAGGGGCGCCGGAAGATCGCCGCCACAACGGTCCCGGCCGGGAGGACGGAACGATGGCTGACAGGACAGGGACTCCCCGGGCGATCTGGGCCTTCACCGAGCACGAGCATCGGGAGCTGGCCCGCGGCATCGAGCGGATCCATGACGTGGCCTGCGGCGTGGGCGGGTGGGTGGAGCCCGATCTGGCCGGGCGCATCCTGGAGATCCTCAGGTGGCTCGACCGCGACCTCGAACCGCACATCGCGTGGGAGGAGTCGTGGCTCTATCCCCAGATCGAGTCCCGCACGGGCTCACCGTGGGTGACCCGCTTCGCCCGCTTCGACCACCACCAGATCCGCGAGATGGCCGCCCGCGTGGGGGCCGATCAGCAGGCGCTGCACGGCGAGGGCGCGAGCGCGCGGCTGGTCGACGTCAAGTGCCATCTCTTCAGCCTCGAGGCGCTCGTGCGGGCGCACCTCGAGCGCGAGGAACGCTACCTCGTGCCGTTGCTGGAGGACGAGACGGCGTCGGCCCCGGCCACCACCGGCAGGTAGTCCGGCCACCAGATCGCCCGCTCCACGGCGGGCTCGATCTCCTCGTCACGGAACTGGCGCCCGTACCCCGTGTCGCGCAGGTGGCGCACGACCGCCACGGCGATGCCGCGCGCCACGTGGCGCAGCTCACTGATGGGCGGGTAGATCGCGCCTGAGGCCAGGCGCTCGGCCGTGACATGGCTCGCCAGCTCCCGGGCGGCGACCCCGAAGGCACCGTCGGTGACCTCCCGGGCCTCGGCCACGATGGCCCCCAGGCCGACGCCGGGGAAGATGAACACGTTGTTGGCCTGGCCGACCGTGCGGCAGGTGCCCTCGAACTGGACCGGCGGGCAGGGACTGCCGGTCGCCACGATGGCCCGGCCCTCAGTCCACGCGGCGATGTCCTCCGGCTGCGCCTCCTGGCGATCACCGGGATTGGAAAGCGGCAGGATGAGGGGCCGCTCGACGTGGCTGGCCACCTCGCGGACCAGGGCCTCGGTGAACGCCCCCCGGCAACCGGTCGTGCCGACCAGGATCGACGGCTTCAGGGCCCGGGCGATGGCGACCGGGTCGTTCAGCTCGTCAGGCGCCAGGCCCGCGTCGGTGAACCAGCGCGGGTCCACGGCGAAGGAGCGCTGGTCAGCCGCCATCTCGGGTCGCTCCAGGTGGACGAGCCCGGTGTGGTCCACGAGCGCCACGGTGGGCCCATCGACCGCGGCCGGCACGCCCTCGCTCTCAAGCTGACGGCGGAGCTGGCCGGCGATGCCGATCGACGCAGCCCCGGCCCCCAGGAACAGGACCCGCTCGCCGGCCAGGCCGCCCTTTTCGCGGCGGGCGGCGAGCATCCCGGCGACGACGACCGCGCCGGTGCCCTGGACGTCGTCGTTGAAGCTGGGCAGGCGGTGGCGGTAGCGCTCAAGGATGCGCAGCGCGTTGTGCTGCTTGAAGTCCTCCCACTGCACGACGGCCGCGGGATAGACGCGCCCGACCGCTTCGACGAACGCCTCGAGCACCTCGTCGTACGCCGCGCCGCGCAGGCGCGGGGCCCGGTAGCCCAGGTACAGCGGGTCGTGGAGGGCTTCCTCGCGGTCGGTGCCGACGTCGAGGGAGACGGGCAGGGTCCAGGCGGGATAGATGCCCGCGGCGGCGGTGTAGAGGGCCAGCTTGCCGATGGGGATGGCCATGCCGCCGGCGCCCTGGTCGCCCAGGCCCAGGATGCGCTCGTTGTCGGTGACCACGATGAGGCGGATGGCCTCGTCGGTCGCCGAGCGGAGGATCTCGTCGATGCGGCCGACGTCGGCGGGCGTGATCCATACGCCGCGCGGGCGCCGCAGGATGTGGCTGAACTCCTGGCAGGCCCGGCCCACGGTCGGCGTGTAGACGATGGGCAGGAACTCCTCCAGGTTCTCGGCGAGGACGCGGTAGAAGAGCGTCTCGTTGCGGTCCTGCAGGGCCGCCAGGCCGATGTAGCGCTCCAGGTCATCCGGCTTGCGGCGGACGTGTTCGAGCTCCAGCGCGACCTGCTCGCCGATGGGCGTGATGCGCGCCGGCACGAGCCCGCGCAGGCCGAGCGCGTCGCGCTCCTCCTCGGTGAACGCGGTGCCCTTGTTGAGCAACGGCTGGGCGATCAGTTCGCGCCCACGACGGCGGGCGACGAGCCGGGTGCGCGGCGCTTCGAGCATCGATCCCCTTTCCCGGTGGCGGAGGGCGCGTCGCCCTCGATGCCGCGGTCCGAGCCGGTCCCGCCATGCCAGTGTCCCCGCTCGCGGAGAGCCCGTCGAGGGCCGTCCGGCCCGCCCGGGAGTGACGCTCGGATCGTCCGCCGGGCGCCCGGATTGGGGCCGTTCGTCACGCCGCGCGGCATCCAATGGCCGGTGCGACCGGCGGTACCAGGCCGCATCCTCGGGGCATGGCACGACTGGAGGCATGGGGATGACAGGATCCGCACCACCGGACCGAGCGGGCCGGGCCCCGGCCCCGAGCGGCACGTTGGTCTGGATCGATGCGCGCGAGGCGCTCATCGTGCGCTGGCATGGCGGGCGGGCGCAGGCCGAGCGGCTCGACTCCGATGTCCCCGCTCACCACCGGGCAACGGGTCACGTGCGCCACGACTCGACCCTGGGGCACGCCAGCGGTGGCCGGTCCCAGACGGCAGGTGAGCCGAAGCGGCTGGAGCACCTCGAACGGTTCATCGAGCGAGTCGCAGTTCGTCTCTCACCCGGCGACGACATCCTGATCCTGGGCTCAGGTGACGTGCACGAGCGTCTGGCCCGGCATGTCCGCGCAGCCGACACCGTCCTCCGCAGCACGCGAGCCGTGACCTGCGAGGCGTCGACCAGATTGACCGAGCCCCAGCTCATCGCCCGCCTGCGCCATCACGCCGGGGCAGATGCCCCGCGACGCACGCCACGGCTTGCCATCGAAGAGAACGGATAGGAGACAGACGACATGGATCGCACGCGAGTCGTGATCATGGGTGCCGCGGGGCGGGACTTCCATGACTTCAACGTCGTCTACCGCGACGATCCCACGAGCGACGTGGTGGCCTTCACGGCGACGCAGATCCCGGGCATCGCCGGCCGCACCTATCCGGCCGAGCTGGCGGGGCCCCTCTACCCGCAGGGCATCCCGATCGTGGCCGAGGCGGAGCTCGAGCGGCTCATCCGTGACGAGCGGGCGGAGACGGTCGTCTTCGCCTACAGCGACGTCAGCCATGAGACGGTCATGCACGCCGCGTCGCGCGTCCTCGCCGCGGGGGCCGACTTCGTCCTGCTGGGCCCGGCCCGCACGATGCTCAAGAGCCGCCGCCCGGTGATCGCCGTCGGGGCCACCCGCACCGGGTCGGGCAAGAGCCAGACGACCCGCTACGTGGCCGGCCTGCTCGTCGAGCGCGGCCTCACCCCGGTGGTCATCCGCCACCCCATGCCGTACGGCGACCTCGTGGCGCAGCGGGTGCAGCGCTACGCGACCTACGCCGACCTCGATCGCTACGACACCTCCATCGAGGAGCGCGAGGAGTACGAGCCGCACCTTGATGCCGGCACCGTCGTCTATGCCGGCGTCGACTACGAGGCGATCCTGCGCCAGGCAGAGCAGGAGGCCGACGTCATCCTGTGGGACGGCGGCAACAACGACTTCCCCTTCTACCGCCCGGACCTCTTCATCGTGGTGGCCGATCCGCTGCGCCAGGGCGACGAGCGGCGCTACCACCCCGGCGAGACCAATGTGCGGATGGCCGACGTGGTCATCATCAACAAGGTCGATTCGGCCGATCCGGCTGACGTGGCGGCCATCCGCGCCACGATCGCCGAGCTGAACCCCACCGCGGAGGTCCTGGCCGCCCGCTCGGACCTGACCCTGGAGGGGCCGCCCATCGAAGGGCGCCGCGTGGTCGTCGTCGAGGACGGCCCCACCCTCACCCACGGCGGGATGGCCTACGGCGCCGGCGTCGTCGCCGCACGCCGCTTCGGGGCCGCCCGGCTGGTCGATCCGCGGCCCGCTGCCGTGGGCTCGATCCGCGACGTCCTGGACCGCTATCCGCGCCTCGAGCCGCTCGTCCCGGCCATGGGCTACAGCCCGACGCAGATCCACGAGCTCGAGGCGACCCTCAACGCGGTCGAGGCCGACCTGGTCCTCGCGGCCACCCCCATCGACCTGACCCGCGTGCTGAAGCTCGACAAGCCGATCACCCGGGTGCGCTACGACCTCGTCCAGGTGGACGGCATGCCGCTCAGCCAGATCATCGAGCCGGTCGCCCGCATGGCGCGCCCGCCCGTCCTGGCCGGGGTGTGACGCCATGACGACGATGCTCGCGGAGGCGGCGGCGCCGGTGGCGTCGCCGCGCCACTTCCTGACCCTGGCCGACCTGGGCCCGGCCGGCCTGCGCTCGCTGCTGGACCTGACCGCCCGCCTCAAGCGAGAGCCGGCCGCCTTCCGCGACTGCCTCGCCGGCGGGCGCATCGGCATGATCTTCGACAAGCCCTCGACCCGCACCAGGGTCAGTCTCGAGTCGGCCGCCTGGATGCTCGGGATGCTGCCCATCGTGCTGCGCCCCGACGAGCTGCAGCTGGGCCGTGGCGAGACCGTCGCCGATACGGCCCGCGCCCTGTCGCTCTACCTGGACGGCCTGACCGTCCGCACGTTCGCCCAGGCCACCGTCGAGGCGCTGGCCGCGGCCGCCTCGATCCCCATCCTCAACGCCCTGACCGATGAGCACCACCCCTGCCAGGCGCTGGCCGACGTGATGACCATGGAAGAGGAGTTCGGGGCGCTGGCCGGCCTCCAGCTGGCCTTCGTGGGGGACGGCGACAACGTCTGCAGCTCGCTCATCCAGGCCGCCGGCCTGGGCGGGTTCGCGCTGCACATCGCCACGCCCCAGGGCTACGAGCCGCCGGAGGCCGTCGTGGCCGCGGCGCGTGACCAGGCGCTCATCACCGGCGGGACGATCACCCTGACGCACGATCCGGCCGAGGCGGTCTCGGGCGCCGACGCCGTGTACGCCGACGTCTGGACGTCCATGGGCCATGAGACCGAGCGCGCCGCGCGGCTGGCGGCCTTCGCCGGCTACCGGGTCGACGCCGCCATGATGCGGCTGGCCTCGCCGTCCGCCATCTTCCTGCACTGCCTGCCCGCCCATCGCGGCGAAGAGGTGACCGACGAGGTCATCGATGGACCCGCCTCGCGCGTCTGGGCCCAGGCCGCCAACCGGCTCCACACGGAGACCGCGCTGCTCTATACGGTCCTCACCGGCGACGCCGACGGTGAGCGTCGCCCATGACGCGCGTCGTGGTCGCGCTGGGCGGCAATGCCCTCATCCGCCGCGGCGAGGCCGGTTCGATCGAGGTCCAGCACCACAACCTGCTGGGGGCGGCGCGGGCCCTGGTGGACCTGGAGGGGATGGGCCACGAACTCGTGCTGACCCACGGCAACGGGCCGCAGGTCGGCTTCCTCGCCCTCGAGGCCGACGCCGCCGCCGCGACGGTGCCGCCGCCGCCCCTCGACGTGCTCGTGGCCGAGTCGATGGGTCAGATCGGCTACCTGCTGGCCCAGGCGGTCACGGCCCGCCTCGTCGCGAAAGGTCGCGACCGGCCGGTCACGGTCGTCCTGACGCGCACCGTCGTGGACGCTGCTGATGGGGGCTTCGCGGCACCCTCCAAGCCGGTCGGGCCGGTCTACGACGAGCCGACGGCCAGGGACCTGGCCAAGACGCGCGGCTGGACCGTCGCGCGCGACGGAGCCGGGTGGCGGCGGGTCGTGCCGTCGCCCGAACCACTGGAGATCGTGGAGGCGTCCAGCCTCCGGGCCCTCGTCGACAGCGGCGCCATCGTCATCGCCTCGGGTGGCGGTGGCATCCCGGTCGCGCGGAACGCGGACGGCGCCCTCACCGGCCTGGAGGCCGTGGTCGACAAGGATCTCGCCGCCGTGCTGCTCGCCGAGGCGGTCGGGGCGCAGGCGCTGCTCCTGCTGACCGATGTCCCGGCCGTCCGCCTGGGCCGGGGGACCGCCGGTGAGTCGGGCATCGCCGTCCTGACGCTCGCCCAGGCGGCCGCCGGCGTCGCCGACGGCACGTTCCCCGGCGGCTCGATGGGTCCCAAGGTGACGGCAGCCGCGGCCTTCGTCCGCCGCACCGGTGGCTTCGCGGCCATCGGCGCCCTCGACGACGCCGCGGCCGTGCTGGCGGGCCGCGCCGGGACTCGCCTGGTGGCCGATGATGCGGCCGCCATGAGCCCTGCTCTACCGGTCGGCGCGGCGGCGCGATGAGCGGCCCCGTGTCGGGTCACCGCGTCGTACTGGCCACCCCGGGCGCGCTCACGCGGGCCCGCCTGCAGCTGACCACGGCCGAACAGGCCGGACCGGGCTCCGGCGAGCTGCTCATCAAGGTCGCCGCGTGCGCCGTCTGCCGGACGGACCTCCAGCTCGTGATGGGCGACCTGCCGGCCCATCACCTGCCGATCGTGCCCGGCCACCAGGCCGTGGGCCACGTCGTGGCCCTTGGCGCGGGCGTCACCGGGTGGACCATCGGCGAACGGGTCGGGGTGCCCTGGGTGGCGGACGTGGACGGCACCTGCCAGGCCTGCCGGACGGGGCACGAGAACCTCTGCCCGGCCGCTCGCTTCACGGGGTGGGATCGCGACGGCGGCTTCGCCGAGTACCTCACGGCCGTCGCCGATCACGTCTACCAGCTGCCGTCGTCGTTCGGGGACGTGGAGGCGGCGCCGCTGCTCTGCGGCGGCATCATCGGCTATCGGGCGCTCAAGGTCTGCGGCATCGAGCCCGGCGGGCGCCTGGGGTTGTTCGGTTTCGGCGCCTCTGCTCGCCTGGCGCTCCAGGTGGCCCGCCACTGGGGCTGCGACGTCTCCGTGTTCACCCGTTCGCCGGCCGAGCGGTCGCGCGCCGAGTCGCTGGGGGCCGCCTGGGTGGGCTCCTACTCGGAGAAGCCGCGGGAGCCCCTGGACGCCGCGGTCACCTTCGCCCCGGTCGGCAGCGTCGTGGTGGCCGCACTCGGGACGCTGGCCCGCGGGGCCACGCTGGCCATCAACGCCATCCACCTCGACGCCATGCCCGCCTTCGATTACGACCTGCTGTGGTGGGAGCGCGGCATCCGCAGCGTGGCCAACTTCACGCGCCACGACGGCCGCGAGTTCCTTGACCTCGCCCAGCGCATCCCCCTTCAGACCGACCCGCAGCCGTTCCCCCTGGCCGATGCGGTGGTGGCCCTGAAGCGGTTGCGCGCCGGCAGCCTCGACGGGACGGCCGTCCTGGTCCCGTGACGGCCGCCGCGGCCCCCCTGGCGGTCGTCACCGTGCGGCCGGTCCGCAGCGGCGACGCGGCCGATCTGCAGGCCTTCTACGCCGGCCTGTCGCCCGAGGCCCGCCACCACCGCTTCATGGCCACGCGGGCCGGCATCTCACCGGCGGAGGCGCGGTCGTACACGGTCGTCGACCACGAGCACCGCGAGGGCTTCGTGGCCGTCACCACGCCCGAGGACGGCCGCGGCCGCATCGTCGGGCATCTGTGCCTGGAGCCGTGCGGCGACCGGCGCGTGGAGTTCGCCGTCGTGGTCGCTGACGCGGCCCAGCGGCATCACGTGGGGACCGCACTCCTGGAGGCGGGCCTGGCATGGGCGCAGGCACATGGCATCGTCGACCTGGAGGCGGTCACGGAACTCGGCAACGTGGCCATGATCGGGCTGGCCCTTGCCAGCGACGCCTGGACCACCATCGGCCCGCCGGCCGCGGGCACGGTGCCGCTGACCCTGCCTACCCGCCGCTGAGCGGCGGCCTCAGGGCCGGCCGAAGTCCACGACCCAGCGGCTCGGCGCGGTCAGGCCGAAGACCCGCGGGCAGGCCCCCGTCGTCAGGCCCACGATCCAGCTCTGCTGGCCCTCGAACTCGCCCTGCCGCTCCACGTCGACGATGAACGGGCCGCCCGGCTTGAAGCTCGTGGCGCCCTCGTAGCCGACGACGATGCCATCGAGGCGGATCCGCGCGAACTGGGCCCCTTGGACCGTCAAGGGCAGCCCGCTCGGATCGAGCATGAACGGCGGCACCACCGGGTTGATGGTGAACTGCGGACGCAGCGTGCCTGCGTACTCGAAGACGAGCCGGTCGTAGCCGGCCTGGAGCCCGGTGCGCACGGCGGTCGTGGTCGCCTGGCCGGTGCCGACGGCGGGCAGGCTGACGGTCGCGTCGCAGATGAAGGGCCCCAGCGCATCCGAGGCCTGGACCGAGGCCGTTGGCGAAGCGGTCGGGGCGGTCGTGGGGGTCGGGGTCGGGGTGGCCGTCGCAGTCGCGGTGGGCTGCGGGGTCGGTGTCGGAGCGGCCGTCGGCGACGTGGTCGGGCTGGCGCTGCAGGCGACCAGCAGTGACGCGACGAGGGCGGCGACGAGGGACAGGTGGCGCGACATGGCAGGACCTCCCAGTGACGTCCCGATGATGACGCCCACCGCGCCCCGCGACCAGTGTCGAACGGCCCGTCGGCCGGGTCGGCCTGAAACCTTTCCCGACCGCCGCCGCTCATGAGAAGCGATGGATCCCGGCTCGATCGCGGCAAAAGGTCCCGTCGACGGGGGCCCGATGGGTCATGCCGTCGGGCGCCCCTGTGCGGCAGCCTGTCCGCGTGACCGATGACGAGCTCGTCCTCGCCATCACGTCGGGCGATCGGGACGCGTTCGCGACCCTGGTCGAGCGAGAAGCGTTGATGGTCTACCGCGTCTGCTATCGCGTGCTCGGCTCTGTGAGCGACGCCGAGGATGCCGCGCAGGAGACGTTCGTCCAGGCGTACCGGGCGCTGGCGACGTTCCGTGGTGAGGGGTCCCTGGCGGGCTGGCTGCGACGCATCGCCACGCGCCAGGCGCTCCGCGAGGTCGGCCGGCGCCGGCTGACCACGCCGCTGGACCCGACCGCTCCCGGCGCGCCGTTCACCGACGCCACGGACCCGGCGCGGGTGCTCATGTCGGCCCAGGCGGCCGAGGACGTGCGGCTGGCGGTCGGCAGGCTGCCCGAGCCGTACCGCGAGACCGTGGTCCTGCGCTACTTCGGGGAGCTCTCGCTCGAGGAGATCGCGCACGCGACCGGGCGTCCGCTGGGAACGGTCAAGACGCACCTGCGGCGAGGCCTCGCACGACTGCGTGACGCGCTGCCGGGGAGCGTGGCCTGATGACGCGCCTCGACCGGCCGGACGACCTGGGCCCCGGCACCGACGAACTGGCCGGTGTGCGGCGGGACCTGGAGGCGTACGTTCGCGGCACGGCCCACGCCATGCCACCCGAACTGCTGCCGCGCGTCCTCATCGCGGTCGCGCATGAGGCGCCGCTCACGCCGCCGGCGAACTTCGCCCGTGCCATCGCGGCGCTGGCCCCGCGCGACGCGGCCCGTGCCTTCGGGGCGCTGCTGGCGGTCGTCGGCGGGCGGGGACATGGCGGCGTCGGTCTGCGCCTGCGCGCGGCCGCGCTGGTCGTGGCCACGATCGTCGTCCTGGGTTCGGCGGCCGCCGGCGCCACCATCGGCGGCGCCCAACTGGTCCACGGCTGGCTGGTCACCCAGGCAGGACCCTCCCCCACCGCCACCGACCTGGTGAGCCCCACGCCGGTGCACAGCCTGCATCCGGCGACACCGGCACCGGCCGACCGCACGCCCCACCCGTCCACTCGTCCCAGCGAGGGGCCGCATGCGTCGGCGGAGCCGAGCGAACCAGTGGAGAGCGCGGGGCCCTCCGAACAGGACGGCGACCCGTCGGGCGACCCCGGCGACGACGGGCCCGGTGGCTCTGGAGGCGGCGCCCACTCACCCGGACCATCCTCGGACGACTGATGCCGATGGCCCGACGGGGCCACGCCCGCCAGGACCATCGGCTGCCCGCGAGTGAAACCTCGACGCCCCGTGGCGCCTCTTCATGGCACCGGTCCCCCACGAGCCGGATCACGAATGGAGCGTGCCGCATGGATCTACGTCGCCTGAACGCACCCGGGCCGATCGCCGCGCTGGCGGTCGGCACCCTGCTCGGTGTCCTCATGGTCGGCCCGGTCCTGGGCCATGCCGGCGGTGCCGGCTCGGTGGGCACGGAGCGGGCCGCCGCGCTTTCGAGCGTCTCGGCCGAGGCGAGCGAGCCGGCGGAGGCGTCCGAGCCTGCCGAGCCCAGCGAGGCGCCCGAGGCAAGCGAACCCCCCGAAGCGACCGAGCGACCCGACGAGACCCGCACGCCCAAGGCCAAGGAGTCCCCCGAGGCCAGTGAGAAGCCCGACGTCGGCGACGACGATCAGCAAGGCGACCACGAGGGCGATCACGGCTCAAGCGGTGGTGACCAGGGAGGCGACGACCAGGGCGGTGACTGACCGTTTCTTTGAGCCATCTCATCCTGCCCCACGGTCCAGCACAGCGCGGCCACCTACGTTGCGCTTGACCCCGGACCCCTGACCGACACTCGAGGGACGCAGCGCATGAACGCATCGGTACATCGCCTCGGCCTGGTGGTCGCCGCCGTGGCGGTCATCGCGACCGTCGGCGGCTTCTCACTCGCCCAGAGCTATCTCAGCAGCCGTGCAGCCGCCGCCACAGCCGCTCCTGCCGCCGCCGCGCCTGCCCCCACGGCCGCGCCCGAGACGCTCTCGCCCGACGTGGTCTACGTCCGGCCGGCACCCCCGCCCAAGGTGATCCACGTGACCCAGACGGCGCCGCCGGCCAAGCCCAAGGTCGTCCACGTGACCGTGCCGACCCCGGGTGGCGGCGACGACGGTGGCGGGGATGACGGCGGCGGAGACCACTGATGCAGGCACGACCGACCCCCCACGCGACCGATCCTGGGCGACCGCCGAAAGCCCGGCCCGACCCGACGCCGATGCGGGTGGCCGTCGGGATCGGCGGCCTCGCGACCCTGTCGGGCCTGGTGACCGCCATCTTCGTCGTGCCAGCGGCGGCGCCGGTGACGGATGCGGCCACCATCGCGCCGGCGTCGCCGGCGACGGTGACCCAGCAGCGCCCCGTCGTGTACGTGCAGCTCAAGCCGGGCCAGACCGCGCCGCCCGGAGCCCAGGTCATCGATGCCAAGGCGCCCAAGCCCATCACGATCGTCACACACGTCGCGGCACCGGCGCAGAAGACGATCGTCGTGCACACCACCCAGTCGGGCACGGTGGTGCCGTGACGGCCGTGGTCGCGCCGGCCCCCGCCGACCAGACGCGGAATCGGGCCGCCACGACGCTCATCGACCCGCTGACGTTCTCGTCCCGGGCGATGGGCGGCCGCCTCGTGATCCACCTGGCCGGGGCCGCGTCGGACGAGGTGCGCGCGCGCCATGACGCCTCGAGCGTCATGGCGCGGGTGGGCCGCTGGGCCGACCGGCTGAGCCGGCACTTCCCCGGCTCGGAGCTGGCCGCCCTCAACGCCGATCCGGCGGAGGCCGTGCCGGTCGGGCCCACACTCGCCGGGGCCCTGCGGGCCGGCAGGTCCGCCGCCCACGCGACGGCTGGCCTGGTGGACATCACCCTCCTCGACGCCCGGCTGGCCGCCGAGGCGTCGGAGATCGAGGGCGCGACGCACGCGCGCGCCGCTGCCTGGACGCTGGCCTCCGGACGCCGCGGCGGCGCGGTCGTGCATCGGGCACCGGGGGTCCATTTCGACCTGGACGGGATCGCCAAGGGCTGGCTGGCCGATCGCGCCCTGGGGCTCCTGTCCGCCTGGCCGGGTGCCATCGTCGACGCCGACGGCGACCTTGCCGTCCGCTGCCCGTCCGGCCGCCACTGGGCCGTGGCGGTCGACGATCCCCGCGACCCCGGGGCCATGCTGGCGGTCCTCCACCTCTCGGCCGCGGGCGGCACCTGGGCATCCAGGTGGGGCGTCGCCACGTCGGGCACCTCGGTCCATCGCTGGCAGCGTGCCGGCGAGGCGCGGCATCACCTCATCGATCCCCGCACCGGCGTGCCGGCCGTGACCGACGTGGTCCAGGCGACGGTGGTGGCCGGCTCGGCGTCCGAGGCCGAAGGCCTGGCCAAGGCCGCGGTGATCGCCGGGTCGGGGGAAGGTCTGGCCCTGCTCGAGCGGGCCGGGGCGCATGGCGCCGTCCTGCTCACCGATCGCGGCGAGACCATCGCCTCGCCCCGGACCCTGGCCCTGCTCGACGATCCGGGGGATCGCTGAGATGACCATGGATGATCCGCGGCCAGCGACCGCCCCGCGCCCCACGTCGCGGAGCGGGGTGCAGCCGCGCCCCGGCCGGCCGCCGGCGTACCGCGGCCTGCCCCGCCCCGTCCGCCTCATCCTGTGGGTCCTCTTCGGCCTCGTGGTCGGCGCCGTCCTGGGGGCCACGCTGTCGGAGGCGGTCCGTCTCGTCCAGGCCACGGCCGCCCTGGCACCCGGCAAGCTCGCCTGGTACGCCGCCCGGGTCACCGGCTTCCTGGCCTACTTCGCGGTCGCCGGCTCGGTCGTCTACGGCCTGCTGCTGTCGACGAAGCTCCTGGACGCGATCGCCCACCGGCCGGTCAGCTTCGCCCTGCACAAGGACCTGGCGCTGGTCGGCGTGGGCCTCTCAGGCCTCCATGGGCTCCTGCTGCTGGGCGACCAGACCTACGCCTTCACGCCCGCCTCCATCCTTATCCCCTTCGCCTCCCCGTACGCCCCGACCGCCGTGGGCATCGGCCAGGTCGCCTTCTACCTCGTGGTCCTGGTGACCGGCAGCTTCTATGTCCGTCGCCAGATCGGCCAGCGGGCCTGGCGGCTCATCCACTACCTGACGTTCCTGGCGTTCGCGGGGGCCGCTGCCCACGGCATCGCGTCGGGGACCGACACCGGCGCCACGTGGGCCTCGTGGGTCTACCTGGGGCCGGTGGCCGCGGCCGTCTTCTTCTTCGCCTACCGCATCGTCATCTCGATCGCCGCCCATCGCTCGCCCGCCCGGGCGAGCCGGCCCGTCGAGCGCACCCTGCCATCCGCGTCACTGGAGACACCCTGATGTCCTACGTCATCGCCGAACCCTGCATCGACCAGCAGGACCAGTCCTGCGTCGCCGTGTGTCCGGTCGACTGCATCAGCGCCGATCCGGCCTCCGACCGCAAGTTCTACATCGACCCGGACGGCTGCATCGACTGCGGCTCATGCGAGACCGCCTGCCCCAACCAGGCCATCTTCCGGTCCGACCAGCTGCCACCCGAGTGGGCCCGCTTCGCCCTCGTCGACGCGACGTGGTTCAGTGACCCGGCCCGGGCGCGCCGGGCGGTCGACGAGCTCCTGCCGGCTGCGTAGCCAGCCGGACGCCTGACCGTGACACGGATCGCCACGGGAGCGGCCGTCCTCGACCCGGTGCGGCCGGCAGGTCCGCGGGCCCTCGCCGGCGGGGGCGCACCAGGTGTCTTCACGCCGAACGCGACGCTCGTCCGCCGCCTTGACCTGACGGCGTCGGTGGCCCGCTTCGTCGTGCGTCGCGATGGGCCCGCCATCCCGCATGTCGCCGGGCAGTACCTCGCGCTCGGCATCTGGGCGGATGGCCGCCTCCTCCAGCGTCCGTACTCCACCGCCTCCCCGCCGAGCGCGTCCGGGGAGCTGGAGTTCCTCATCAGGCGTGTCCCGCATGGGGCGTTGACGCCGCGGCTCTGGGAGCTGCCGCGCGGGGCGCGCCTGCGCCTGGGGTCGCCCAAGGGGTTACTCACGCTGGACCCCAGGCGGGATCGGGCGGCCGTCTTCGCCGCCAGCGGCACCGGTCTGGCGCCCATCATCTCGATGCTGGCGGCCGTGCTCGCAGGTCCGGCGGAGGCATGTCCGCCCCGCCTGCTCGTGCTCCATGGGGTGTCCTACGTGGCCGAGCTGGCCTACCGCGGGCGCCTCGAACGATGGGCCGCGATCCACCCCGGCCTGGCCTACGAGCCGGTGATCTCGCGACCGGGCGACCCCCTGAATGCCGGCTGGAACGGCGCCGTCGGCCACCTCGACCTGGCCCTTGACGCCGCCTGGCAGCGCCACCGCCTGGATCGGCAGCGGACCGTGACGTACCTCTGCGGCAACCCGGAGGTCATCGCCGCCGCGACGCGACTCCTGGCGGCGCGCGGTGTACCGCCGGACGCCATCGTGGCCGAGCGCTACTGGACGACGCCCAACACGGGACCTTCAGCCCTCGACCGGGCGTCCTGACCACCCCTAGCATCGGCTCGATGCGCCTGTTGCTGGTCGAAGACGAACCCCGCATGGCCGCCCTCGTGCGGCGCGTCCTGACCGCGGAGCACCACGTGGTCGACGTGGCCGCCGACGGGGTCAGCGCGCTCGCCTTCACCGACGGCCCGGCCTACGACGTGGTGATCCTGGACCGGATGCTGCCGGACCTCGACGGCCTGGAGGTGCTGCGGCTGATGCGCGCTCGTGGGGTGCAGGCAGCCGTGCTGCTGCTCACGGCCCTCGGATCGGTCGAGGAGCGGGTCGCCGGGCTCGACGCCGGGGCCGACGACTACCTGGCCAAGCCCTTTGCCTTCTCCGAGCTGCTCGCCCGCATCCGGGCGCTCGGCCGACGGCCCGCGCCCGAGGCCACGAGCCGCCTGCGGGCCGGCGACCTGGAGCTGGACGAGTCGCGCCATGTGGCCCGCGTCGGCGAGCGCGTGGTCGATCTCTCGGCCCGCGAGTTCGCCCTGCTGGGGTACCTGCTGCGCCACACCGGACAGGTCGTCACGCGCCAGCAGATCCTTGACGCGGTATGGGGCGCCGAGCCCGACGTCTACTCGAATGTGGTCGACCTCTACGTGCACTACCTGCGGCGCAAGCTGGCCGGCCTGGGGCAGGAGCGGCTGGTGCGGACGGTCCGCGGCGTGGGCTACACGCTGCGGGTCCCCGCGTAGGCGGCCGCCATGGCCACGCCGCTGTCTCGCCTCGTCCGCAGCACCCGCCGGCGCCTCTTCCTGGTGACGTTGCTGACGACGGCGCTGCTGGTCGTCTTCACCGGCTTCGTCACCGCCTTCGTGAGCCTGGCCTTCCTCGACGCGGACGTGGACCACGCCTTGACGTCGTCGGCGACCGCTGCCGTGACGCGCGCGGAAGGGTCACTGCCCACCTCGTCGGATGACGGCGAGACGTCCGACGCGCCGGCCTCGTCGGACACGTTCCTGCTGTACCTGGATCCGTCGGCCCGGCTGATCGCCAACCCCTCCGGGGTCACGCTCGCGGGCCTGCCCGTCGGGGCCGCTGCGAGCCAGGCCGGGGCGACGGGTTCGGACCTGCGGACCGTCACGCTGGGCGGCGTCCGCGTGCGTCTGCTGACGCTTCCCATCAAGGGCGCCGAGGACGCGGCCGGCGGCTCGCTGAGCGGCTTCGTCCAGGCCGGCTTCGTGCTCACCCTGCACGACCAGCAGGCGGCCAGCCTGGTCTCGGCCATCGTCCTGGTCGGCCTGCTCGGGCTCCTCGGCGCGGCCGTCGTGACCCTCTTCGTGACCGATCGGGCGCTGGTCCCGATCAGGCGCTCGTTCGAGGCGCAGCGTCGATTCGTGGCCGAGGCCTCGCACGAGTTGCGCACACCCGCCGCCCTCATCCGCGCCGACGCCGAGGTCCTCCAGCGCGAGGCCCTCGTGACGGCCGAGGGGCGACCCCTGACCGAGGACATCGTGGCCGAGGCCGAGCGCCTCGGCCGGCTGGTAGGGGACCTCCTGGCCCTCGCCGCGGCCGACGGCTCTCCGCTCGTCGTCGAGCGGCGTCCGGTCGACCTGTCCGAGGTCGTGCGCCTGACGGCCCGCCGCACGGAGGCGCTGGCCGCCGAGCGGAAGGTGCGGCTGATCATCGACGCTCCGCCCGCCGCCCTCGTGCTCGGCGACCGCGATCGCCTCATGCAGCTGGTGCTGATCCTGGTCGACAACGGGCTGGACCACACGCCACCGGGAGGTGAGGTCACGGTGGCCGTCGCGCCGGGGCCGCGGTCCGTCCAGCTGACCGTCAGCGACACGGGGCCGGGCATCCCGGCCGATCAGCGCGAGCGGGTCTTCGAGCCGTTCGCCAGCCTGCCCGGCGCCCAGCGGGGCCGTCTGGGCGGCAGCGGCCTCGGGCTGGCCATCGCGCGGCGCATCGCGACGGCCCACGACGCCACGATCCTGGCCACCGCGACGCCGACCGGCGGCGCGCGCATCGTCACCACCCTGCCTGCTGCCTCGGCGCGCACGGCCATGTGACCTGCGGCCCTCGCGGAGGGGCCGTCCGGCACTCATCAGCACGTGCGCATATGTCGATAGTCGGGCCATGGACGACATCACGATCCTGCAGGCCGAGGTCCTCAGGACGCTGGCCAGCCCGAGGCGCCTGGAGATCCTGCATGCGCTGGCGAAGGGCCCGCTCGAGGTCGGGCACCTCGCCGAAGCCATGGGCATGAGCCAGCCCAACGCCTCGCAGCACCTGGCCGTCCTGCGGACGGCCGGCATCGTGGAGGCCGAACGTGACGGCCGCGAGGTCCGCTACCGGCTCGTCGACCCGGACGTCACGGTCGCCTGCGACCTGATGCGGTCCGTGCTCAAGCGACGCCTCAACCGCCTCGGGGCCATCGCCGCAGAAGGTGGCGCCTCCCCGCTCCTCACGTCAGCCACGAGGTGACCGTCGATGGATGAACTCAGCCAGCCCCTCAACCTCGTCCTGTTCTCGGGCACGGACGACAAGCTCCAGGCGGCGGCGGTGCTGACAGCCGGGGCGGCCGCCCTCGGCCGACCGGTCAACATCTTCCTGCAGTACTGGGCCCTCGAGGCGTTCCGCGCCGCGCACATCGCCGACGACCACGGCCTGGCTCCCGAGGCCGGCGCCGCCGGGCGCGCCGCGGTGGACGCCCTGCGCGAGGCCGGCCAGGCCCCCTGGGCCGAGACCCTCCGCCAGGCCAAGGAGCTCGGCGGCGTGGACATCCAGGCCTGCTCGCTCTCCATGGACCTGCTGCACCTCGACGCGCCCGACCTGGATCCCCTCGTCGACGGCGTGGAGGGCGTGGCCTCCTTCCTGATCACGGCCGGCGACGGCCCCGTCGTCTTCATCTGAGCCCTGTGGAGGTACACCCCATGGCGACCCTCGAGATCACCACCCACGTCGATGCCCGCGGCCTGAGCTGCCCGATGCCGATCGTCAAGACGGCCCAGGCCATCAAGCCCCTCGCTTCGGGCGCCCTGGTCGAGGTCCTCGCGACCGACGCCGGGTCGGTCAAGGACTTCGCCGCCTGGTCGCGCACGACCGGCCACGAACTCGTCGAGCAGAGCGTTGACGGCGCGGTCTACCGCTTCGTCATCCGCCACAAGTGAGGCACCCGTCATGACCCTTCTCGCAGAGCCGATCGCCCCGCCCATCCCCGTCGAGCCATCGCCCGCCCCGGCGCCCGAGCCGGAGGGTGAGGTCAAGACCAAGGAACTCATCATCGTCAACTGGAGCGGCGAGCTGGACAAGGTCTGGCCCGTCATGATCCTGTCCTCGACCGCCGCCGCCAGCGGCGTCCGCTGCAAGGTCTTCGTGACGTTCTGGGGCCTGCTGCCCTTCGTCAAGGACCAGAAGCGCATCGTCGGCGACAACTGGATGCAGAAGATGCTGACGCTCATGCAGCGGCCCGGCATCGACCATCTGAAGCTCAGCAAGATGAACTTCATGGGCATGGGCCCGTGGATGATGGGCGTCCTCAGCAAGAAGTACCACGTGGCCAGCCCGCGCGAGCTGCTCGAGGCGGCGACGACGCTGGGCGTCGAGTTCATCCCCTGCCAGATGACGATGGACATGTTCGGCCTGAAGCGCGAGGACCTCATCGACGAGATGGGCGAGCCCGCCGGCGCCGCCACGGCCATCGCGATGATGACCGAGGCCGACGCGAGCCTCTTCATCTAGACCGGAAAGGATCCTTCGCATGCTCGAGACCCTCCCGGGCCCCGCTGTGACCCGCACCATCGACGCCCGCGGCAGCTACTGCCCGGGCCCCCTCATGGAGCTCATCCGCGCCATCCGCGAGGCCCAGGTCGGCGACGTGCTGGCCGTCCTCTCTTCCGACAGCGGCTCCAAGCTCGACATCCCCAAGTGGGTCGCCAAGGCCGGCCATCGCCTGGTCGGCGTCGAGACCCGGGACGGCTACGACGAGATCGTCGTCGAGAAGCTGCGGTAGGCGACCGTGGACCGCATCGTCATCCTCGGCGGCGGGGTCGGCGGCACCCTGACCGCCAACCTGCTGGTCAAGCGCCTCGGCGAGCGCCTCGACGACAACCGCACGAGCATCACGCTCATCGACGCGACCGGCCAGCACACCTACCAGCCCGGGTTCATGTACATCGCCATGGGTGGCGAGCGCGCCAGCCACCTGTCGCGGCCGGAGACCTCGCTCCTGGATCCACGGGTCCACCTGGTGGTGGGCGACGTGGTCAAGGTCGATCCGGTGCAGCAGACCGTCGCCCTCAAGTGGGGCGAGACGGTGCCCTACAACGAGCTGGTGATCGCCACCGGCTGCCGCATCGTGCCCGAGGCCATCGAGCATTTCGACACCGAGGCCCACCATTTCTACACCGCCGAGGCGGCCCTGGAGCTGCGCCACGCGCTCGATGCGTTCACCGGCGGCCGGATCGTCATCGGCATCGCCGGCATGCCCTACAAGTGCCCGCCGGCACCGCTGGAGGTGGCCCTCCTCATCGAGGCCGAGCTGCGCCAGCGCCACCTGCGCGAGCGCTCCGAGCTGCACTTCTGCTCCCCCATCGGCCGCGCCTTCACCATCGAGTCGGTCAGTGAGATGGTCACCCCGATCCTGGCCGAGAAAGGCATCGAGCTGCACACGTTCTTCAACGTGGAACGCATCGACGCCGACCGCAAGGTCGTGGAGAGCCTCGAGGGCGAGGAGCTGGGCTACGACCTCCTGATCCTCGTGCCGCCGCACACCGGCCAGCCCTTCCTGATCGCCAGCGGGCTCGCCAGCGCCCCCGGCGGGTGGCTGCCGACCGACCGGGCGACCCTCCAGGTCGCCGGCCAGCCTCACATCCATGCCCTCGGTGACGCCACCGACCTGCCGCTGTCCAAGGCGGGCTCCACGGCCCACTTCGAGGCGCCGGTCGTCGCCGAGCGCGTCGCCGCGGCCATCGAGGGCCGCCAGCCGAGCGGCAAGCACGCCGACTACGCCGGCAAGGTCATGTGCTTCTTCGAGGTCGGCGACGGGAAGGGCACCCTGCTGCAGTTCGACTATGCCCACCCGCCCAAGCCGCCGCGGCCCAACCGCTTCTGGCACCTGGGCAAGATCGTGTTCAACAAGACGTACTGGCACACCGTGCCCAAGGGCCGCGTCTAGGCCTCAGTAGAGGCCCGGCACGAACTTTCGCGTGTGCGCACGGTAGGCGGCATAGCCGGGCAACCGTTCCGTCAGCCACGCCTCTTCCCGACGCGACTTCGCGTCGAACAGGAGCCCCAGCACGCCCGTCAGCACCAGGGCGGTCGGCGAAACCGTGGCGATCGACCAGCCCACCCCGGCGAGCACCAGCCCGCTGTAGATGGGATGCCGGACGAAGTGATACGTGCCCCGGTCCACCAGCACCGCGACCGCTCGCGGCCGGGGGAACGGCGTGAGGTTCGACCCCAGGTCCAGGGCCCCCCGCACGGCCACGAGCAGGCCCACGGCGATGATCACGGCCCCGGGAGCCAGAGTCGGCACCGCTGGACCGCCGCTGATCGACGAGATGCCGGCCAGACCGGAAAGACCGATGGCCGCGAACAGCACGAGCTGGGCGGCCACCCACCCCTCACCGCGCGGCCCCAGGGCGGGTACGTTCACGGCCGGTCGATGACGCTGGCCAGGGTCGCCTCGCGCAGACGGCCGAGGAGCGCCTCCTGGGCGGCGAAGAAGACGTCGTGCACGTCGCACCGCCCCTGCGCCCGGCAGGGCCCGCCACGCAG
>DATBOX010000206.1:0-5304 GCA_036561685.1 Candidatus Limnocylindrales bacterium
GAGGACCAGGTGGTCCTCAGCTGCGATTTCGACCCGGTCGAGTGGCCGTTCGGCGGCCGGGTCAGGCAGCGCATCCGCCTCGCGTCCGACCACCTGGAGCTCCACGCCGTGATCACCGCGGGGCCGCGAGCCATGCCGGCCGCCCTGGGCTGGCACCCCTTGTTCCGGCGGACGGACGGCGAACCGCGCCTGCGCGTGGACGCAGACGAGGTCCTGGAGACGAGGGACATGATCCCGACCGGGCGGCGCCGCGACGTGGCCGGACGGACGGACCTGCGGACCGGCCCGCGGCTGGGTGATCGGCGGCTCGATCACGCCTACGTCGACGTGCGGTCCCCTGTCGTCGCCACCTGGCCGGACCTCGAGCTGCGTTTCGAGTTCCGGCCGCCGGTCGGGGTCCTGGTCGTGTACACGCCGCCGGGTGCCGTCTGCATCGAGCCGCAGACCGCGTGGCCCAACGCCCTTGGTGCCCTGACGCCCGAGTCGGGCGTCAGGGCCCTCGAGCCGGGCGAGACGCTGCAAGCGGTCGTGCGCCTGCGATGGCGGGTGACGCCGGCGTCGGGGTGGTCGCCTGGCGAGGCGTGACCGGGGTGCCGACGGGTTCCACGAGCCAGAACCGCGCGATGGTCGCGGCCCGGTCGGCGGCCAGGAGCCGTCCTGCCGCGGCCGAGCCCGCCTCACGGTGGGCCATCAGCAGCCGGAACAGATCATCGGCCAGCGCCCATCCATCGGCGTCACTGCCGACCCTCGCCGCCAGCCGGGACGCCACGACCGAGCCGGCGTGGATGGGAGGCGGCGAGGCCAGGTCGTCGCCCAGGAGGTAGGCGCGGCCCCCGCTCATGCCGGCGCCGAAGTTGGCGCCGACCGGGCCCAGGATCACCACGACGCCGCCGGTCATGTATTCGCAGCCGTGCGGCCCGACGCCTTCGACCACCGCTTCGGCACCGCTGTTGCGCACCGCGAACCGCTGGCCGGCGCGGCCCACCAGGTGGACGCGTCCGGCGGTCGCGCCGTAAAGACAGGCGTTGCCGGCGATCATCTCGTCTCCGGCCGCGGCGGCGAGCGCCGGTTCGGGCGCCACGACCACCATCCCGCCTGACAGGCCCTTCGCCACGTAATCGTTGGCCTGGCCGGCCAGCCGCAACGCAAGGCCAGCGACGGCGAACGCGCCGAACGACTGTCCGGCGGAGCCGCTGAGCGACAGACTTACCGGATCGGTCACCTCGCCCCGCTCCATCGCCCCCGACAGGACCGCGCCGAATGACCGGTCGGCGTTGCCGATCGCCATCGCGGCCGGCGAGGCCCCCCCGTCACGAAGCCGGGCCACGAGATCGATCTCGACCGCTGAGGCCGGCGCGGGGACCCGCTGTGCGCGCCGACCCGCCAGGCTCCATGCCGGCGCGGCGATGACGGCGTCAAGGTCGAGCGTCGCACCGGGGGCCGCCCGCAGGTATCGCCGGCCGGCTCCGACCACCTCCGTGACCGAGCTGGCGCCGACCGCCGCCAGCTCGCGCCGCAGGTCCTGGGCCAGCGCGGTGGCGAACCGCACCACCCGCTCCGGTGTCCCGGTGAACTTCGCCCGGAGATCGTCGCGTTGCGTGGCGATGCCGGTGGGGCAGGTGTCCAGGTGGCACTGGCGGGCCATGTCGCACCCGAGAGCCACGAGCACGGCCGTGCCGAAGGCGAACTCCTCGGCTCCCAGGAGCGCCGCGACCAGCAGGTCGCGCCCCGTCTGCAGGCCGCCGTCGGTGCGGAGCGTGACGCGGTCGCGCAGCCCGTGGTGGACCAGGACCTGGTGGACCTCCGCCAGGCCCAGCTCGAACGGCACGCCGACGTGCTTGATCGAGGCGAGCGGGCTGGCCCCCGTGCCGCCGCTGTGGCCCGAGAGGTGGATGTACGAGGCGCCGGCCTTGGCCACCCCGGCGGCGATCGTGCCGACCCCGCGTGTGGCGACCAGCTTGACGCCGATCCGCGCCCCGGGGTTGATGGCGCGCAGGTCGGCGATGAGCTGGGCCAGGTCCTCGATCGAGTAGATGTCGTGGTGCGGGGGCGGGCTGATCAGGGCCTGGCCGGGCTGGGCGCGGCGCAGCCCGGCGATGTAGGCCGTGACCTTGCGACCGGGCAGCTGGCCCCCCTCCCCGGGCTTGCTGCCCTGGGCCATCTTGATCTCGACCTGATCGGCCCGGGCGAGGTAGGCCGCTGTCACACCGAACCGCGCCGAAGCGACCTGCTTGATGCGAGCATCGCGCCGCTCGGCGCCCGGCTCGACCGCATACCAAGCGGGGTCCTCACCACCCTCGCCGGTGTTGGCCGCGCCGCCGACCCGCTGGATGCCGAGTGTCAGCGCCTGGTGGGCCTCGGGACTCAGGGCACCGACGCTCATGGCCGAGACGATGAACCGCCGCGTGATCGCCTCCACGGGCTCGACCGCGGCCGGGTCGAGCGGGCGTCGGCCGCGGGGCCGGCGCACGATCAGGCTGTCGCGCACCACGGCGGGCGGGCGGGCCAGGCCGAAGCGGTAGGCCGTGAGGCCCCCGTCCGTCTCGCCCTCCGGACCTCCCGGCTCGGCCAAGGTCTGCGTCAGCTGGACGATCCGCGGCGCGAAGAGGTGCCGCTCACCGTCCGCCCGGAAGCGGGCCAGGCCGTGATCCGGCAAGCGTTCGGACGGCTCCAGCCGCCCGGCTGCGTCGCGTCGCTGCAGCTGGCGGGCGCCGAGTTCGTCGAAGCCGACATGGCCCGGCCACGCGCGCGCGGCCGGGAAGCAACGGGCCACGACCTCCGGCGCCAGCTCCACGGTCTCGAACATGCCGCTGCCCACGTACGCCGCCATCGTGCTGAGGCCCGCCCGGGCGAGCGTCTTGCGCAGGCCGGCCTCGAACGCCTCGAGCAGGCGCCCCCGCACCTGCGCCGCGCTCACGGTCTCAGCCCCCCGCCCGCCGGCCAGCTCGCCCGCGGTCGCCAACGCGAGCCACGGCGCCACGCAGGTCGCTCCCGAGGCGAGCGCCATCGCCATGCTGTGCACGTCGAGGACATCGGCGGCCTCGACGACGATGTCGGTGCGGCCGCGCCGGCCGGCGGCCGCCAGCGCCGCGTGGACGGCCCCGATCGCCAGCACCGACGGGATGGGCAGCCGCGCGCCCGAGAAGCCTCGATCGGACAGCACGACCACCTCCGCTCCGCGGCGCGAGGCCGACACGGATCGATGGGCCAGCGAGGCGATCGCGACGCCGAGACCGGCCGGTCCGCGGCGCGCGGACCAGAGAGCCGACAGCACCCGGACTCGGAGGCCGGACGTGCCGGCCCCGGCCTGGTCCCGCAGCGCCCCCATGAGGTCGGACACGTCGGCCACGAACGGCCGCTCCAGGCGCACGGTCCGCGGGTGGCTCGGCGGGCCACCGAGCAGCGGCGCGCGCGGTCCGAGTTCGACACGCAGGTCCATCACGACACGCTCGCGCTCGGCGTCGATCGGCGGGTTGGTGACCTGCGCGAATGCCTGGCGCAGATGATCGGCGGCCCGCCGGTCGACCGATCCAAGGGACGGCAGCGGCGTGTCGTCGCCCATGCTCCAGAGCGGTTCGTGGCCTTCGAGCGCCATCGTGCGGAGATCGAGCCGCTGGCGTTCGGCGTCCAGGCCGGCGAGGTAGGCGAGGGACGGCTGTGGCCGTCCGGTCGTCCGGGGGTCGGAGCCGGGCGCCGGCGGCGACGCGTCGACGTACGTGGGGCGGGCCGTATCGCGAAACGGCTCATCGTCCAGCACGGCGGCCTTGGCCGCCTCGTCCTCGAGGACGGCACCGGTCGCCAGGTCCACGAGGATGAGTTCGCCCGGGCCGAGTCGTCCCCGTCGGGTGGTCTCGTGCGGACCGAGTGGTACCGCGCCCGCCTCCGACGCCACCGCCACCAGCCCGCTCCCGGTCATGGCGAACGCGGCCGGCCGCAGGCCGTTGCGATCGAGGATCGCGGCGACGAACCGGCCGTCGGCGGCGACCAGGGCGGCCGGTCCATCCCACGGCGCCAGGAAGCCGGCCGTGCGTCGCTTGAACCGCGCCAGCCGGGGGCTGGGCGATCCCCGCAGGGCCGGCGCATCGGGCAGCAGCGTGAGCAGCGCCTGCGGGAGCAACCAGCCGGTAGCCACCAGCACCTCGAGCGCTTCGTCCAGGGCGAGCGAGTCGGAGCCGTCGGCCGACAGCAACGACCCGGCCTCCAGCAGTTCGCGCCCGACCCGCGAGCGCACGGGGTCGGCGACGCGACCACGGAACTGCTCCCGGTTGCCGCGCACCGTGTTGATCTCGCCGTTGTGAGCCACGCGGCGGAACGGCTGCGCGAGTCGCCATTCCGGCGCGGTGTTGGTGGCGAAGCGCTGATGGAAGAGGGCGAAGCGGAAGGCCGATGGGCCCTCGAGGTCAGGATAGAACTCGGCCAGCCGGCTGCCGCTGACCAGCGCCTTGTAGACGGTCGTGCGGCACGACGCCGATGGGATCGTCAACGCGTCGGACGTGCCCCATCGAGCGGCAGCCGACGTCTCGGCCCGCCGGCGGGCGATCGTCAGGCGGGTCTCGAACGCGGCGTCCCCCAGGCCTGCCGGTCGGGTCACGAAGGCCTGGGCGATCATGGGTCTGGTCGCGGCGGCTTGCTCACCGAGCGCGTCCGGCCGCACGGGCACGGGCCGCCACGCGGTCACCGTGAGGCCCTGGCCGGCGAGGCTCCCCTCGATGAGCCGGCGACCGGCCGCGCTGTCGACGGGGCGGCGCGGAAGGAAGGCCTGGACGACGCCTGGGCGGCCTGGCGGCGCTCCGAGGCGGTCAAGGAGCGCACGCTCGAGGGGCAGCAGGACCCCGGCCCCATCGCTCGACTGGCCGTCGGCCGCGAAGGCGCCCCGGTGCCCAAGCGCCGCAAGGCCGGCGAGCGCCAGCGGTAGCACACGAGCCGCCTGGCCGCCCCGCGCATCGGCGACGAAGCCGACGCCA
Organism: Candidatus Limnocylindrales bacterium; assembly: GCA_036561685.1. Classification (GTDB taxonomy): domain Bacteria; phylum Chloroflexota; class Limnocylindria; order Limnocylindrales; family CSP1-4; genus DASPUH01. Next base: position 4,965 of record DATBOX010000206.1, read on the forward strand.
CATGCGTCGTGCTCCAGCGTGCGGTCGTAGAGCGGCGCCGACTGGTCGGCCATGGGATCCTCCGGGCGGACCGGCCAGGGCCGGCAGACCCGACGCTAGGTCACCGGGCAGCGGGGGACGGCGGCCGCCGCGAGGCGGAAGGGTTGCGGTTGCGGCACGGCCGCGGTCACCACGCGGTGTCGGCCCCGCCTAGTAGCGTCGGCCGCGCTGCTTCTCCAGGTCGAACGAGGCCGTGTCGGCGATGGCCATGACGGCCATCGTGCCCGCCTGGACCGGGTCCGAGACCACGAGATCGACGTGCTTGCCGATCGAGCCGGCCATGTGCAGGGCGATGACCGGG
>DATBOX010000207.1:0-2510 GCA_036561685.1 Candidatus Limnocylindrales bacterium
CGGTCGCGGGCGGGTGATCGGCGCGGAACGCTGCCGGCTCCACGGCCGATGCCGGCGAGGGCGAGCAGCGGTCCCGCCTGCTCGGCCGGCCGTCGATATGGTCAGTCGTGACTCCGGGGCACCCTAGAGCAAGTCACGACGTGATCTGGCGCCTGCGGGGCACCTGGGATCCAGCTCAAGCGGAGGTTCACGCTCACCGCTGCGTCCGCCCCGTAGGCGCTCATCCGGGATCGCCGCCGGGATCGCCCTAACGTGCCCCGGGGTCAGCTATGGCCACATCCGGCCGACGGAGGCGGTGGGATCCTTGGATCCGCCTGATCGGCGGCGACCCTGGGACGGCCGAGGTCACGGCCGGTACTCCACGCCCTTGACGCTGGGGCGGTCCTTGCCGTGGACGCCCTTGCGCGCCCCGGCCGACAGGGCCGCCCCGATGATCTCGCGAGGGCTGCGGATCCCCTGGGCCGCGCACCATGCCGCCAGTTCATCGATGAGGCGCAGGGGCAGCGCGGGGTCGGCGAAGATGGCCGTGCCGACCTGCACGGCGCTGGCGCCGGCGAACAGGTAGTCCAGCACATCGTCCAGGGCGGCCACCCCGCCGATGGCCACGACCGGGATGCGCACGACCTGGGCCACTTCGTACACGACCAGCAGCGCCACGGGCTTGATGGCCGGCCCGGACAGGCCCCCGTACGTGTTGCCCAGCAACGGCCGCCGCCGGCCGCGGTCGATGGCCATGCCCGCCAGCGTGTTGATGGCGCTGATGGCGTCCGCGCCGGCCGCCTCGATGGCCTGGGCGATGGCCCGCACGTCGGCCACGTTGGGCGAGAGCTTGACCCACAGGGGCAGGTCCGTGGCGTGCCGCACGGCTGCCGTGACCGCGCCGGCGGCCTCGCGGTCGACGGCGAACTGGAGGCCGCCCTTGGCCACGTTGGGACAGCTGATGTTGAGCTCGATGCCAGCCACGCCGGGCACGCCGTCCAGGCGGCGCACGACGGCGACGTAGTCTTCGATCGATTCACCGGCCACGTTGACGATGACGGGCACCTGCCAGGTGGCCCACAGGGCGGCGTACTTGTCGATGACGGCGTCCACGCCGGGGTTCTGCAGGCCGATCGAGTTGAGCAGGCCGGCGGGCGCCTCGGTCACCCGCGGCGGCTGGTTGCCGACCCGCGCCTTGAGCGTGGTGCCCTTGCAGCAGATCGCGCCGAGGCGCTGCACGTCGACCACACCGCCATACTCGATCCCGTAACCGAACGTGCCGCTGGCGACCAGGATGGGGTTGCGCAGGTGCAGCCCGTCGGGGCGCCCGGGTGCGAGATCGATGGTCAGGTCGACGGCCTCGACGGCTACGACACGCCGTGCCGGCGGGGCCGCCGTGCTCGCAGCGGACCGATGGCCGGTCGGGGTCGACGCACGGGCGGCGGCGGTCCCCAGGGCGGCGCGGCGCCGGGGCGTCGGATACGGCTCGACCGCGCGGCTGCGCGCGGACACCACCCGCCGGCGGGCCTTCATGCCGTGGCGCCTTCCCAGACGATCTCGTCGGCGGCGAAGACCGGACCCTCCCGGCAGACCCGCTGCGGACCATCGACGCCGAAGACGACGCAGCCCAGGCACACCCCCACCGCGCAGCCCATGTTCTGCTCGAGCGAGACCTGCAGCCAGGCGCGCCGGCGAGCCGCGGCTGTGCCGCGTCCGGCAGCGGCGGTCCGCCGTCCGCGACGGCGGCCCAGGCGGGCGACCCCCAGCCGCCCGTCCCGTCCGGCGGCGAGCTGCGCCAGGGCCGAGAGCATCGGCCAGGGCCCGCAGGCGAACGCCTGGTCGGCCCACGCCTCGTACTCGGGCAGCAGGTCGATCACGCGGCCCGGCTGGCCAAGCGACCCGTCATCGGTCGCCACCACGTACTCGACCTCGGGCGGCAGGAGCGACGAGGGGTACACCTCCGCCGCCCCTCGTGCCCCGAAGAGGAGCGTCACCTGGCGGCCGGCCTCGAGCGCCTCGTCGGCCAGGGCGCGCACGCCGGCCATGCCAAGCCCGCCGGCCACCAGCAGCACGTGCCGCGTCCGCGGGTCGACCTCGAAGGGGCGGCCGAGCGGACCCAGCATGTCGATCACCTCACCCGGCCGGGCCCGCGCGAGCCACTCCGTCCCCTTGCCGGTGATCCGGAAGTGGATCGTCATCTGCCCGTTGGCGCGGTCGACCGTGTTGATGCTGAGGGGGCGACGCAGCACGAGGCCCGAGTAGTCGGGCGTGCGGACGTGCACGAACTGGCCGGCCCGCACGCCGCCCGCGGCGAGCCATGGCGCGGCATATGTCTGGAGCCACTGGCCCGGCAGGACCAGGCGGCTCTCGATGAGCTCGGCCCCCGCCAGCCGCATCACGGCCGACCGCTCGCGGCGAGGTCAGTCGTGAGCCGCGTCGTCACCCTCGTCGTCCGCCTCATCCTCATCGGGCGCGACGTCGGGAAAGAGGTCGGCGAGGCTGTCGGCCAGGTCGCCGAAGACGTCCGTCGG
>DATBOX010000208.1:0-5463 GCA_036561685.1 Candidatus Limnocylindrales bacterium
GGCGAGCACCTCGGTGCGCACGGACAGCCGCGCCCGCTGGATCACGCCCGCCACGATGCCCGCCCAACCCAGGACCTCGAGTGCCGCCGCCAGGGGCGGCAGGACGAGCACGAGCAGCATCGTGCCGGCGAGCGGCCCGAGAAGACGCGTGACGACGAACGCCGCCATGACGGCCGCGGATGGACCCAGCAAGGGCACCGCCCTGAGCAGCGATCGAGTCGAGGACATCAGTTCGGGACGGACCCTCGGGAACGCTCGTGCGCATCCAGCCGGTGGGCCCACGCCGCCACCACGAGCAACCATCCTAGTTCCAGCCCCAGGAACAGCCGCTCGAAGAGGCCCAGATCGCCACGCAGCGGCGGGCGGCCCACCAGCGGCAGTGCGACCAGACCGGCCACGGCAAGCCCCGACAGCAGCGGGATGATCGGCCGCCATGCCGCGTCACGACGCAGAGCCCAAGCCACGATCACGGCTCCGACGCTCATCGCCACGAAGGCCGCCACCGCGAGCACGAGATGGACGCGCCCGGCACTGGTTACCGGCGCGCTGGCCAGGTCGTCGGGGAAGAAGGCGAGCAGCGCCGAGGCGACCGCCCACACGAGCACGAGGCTCAGCCCCAGGCGCACGAGTCCCGCGGCCCGGACCACGGCCGTCAGGGCCAGCACGACGGCCGCCGAGGCCGCGCCCCGCAGGACGAAATCCAGATCCATCAGCCAGGCGAACGCGCCGTTGCCGTAATCGCTCTCGGCGTTGCGTAGGAGGCTGTACTGGGGCTCGAGGACACGGAGGGCCACGTCGACCAGGAAGTACACCAGGATGCCGGCGATGGCCAGGATGGCGGCCCGCCGGGCCCCACCGTGCCGGCGCCGCACGCCTTTGTCGTCCATAGGGACGACCGTACTATGGCTCAGGGACGGCCGCGCGCCGCATACTGCCGTCGACGTCCTACGAAAGGAGGTGAACTGTGGTAGCACGTGCCTACGTGTGGGCCATGTCCTTGGCCGAGGACCTCTGGCAGCTCCCGCGCACGCGACGGGAGGCTTCGACCGGCCAGGGATTGGCCGAATACGCACTCATCCTGGCCTTGATCGCCATCATCGCGATCCTGGCCCTCATCTTCCTCGGCAGCCAGATCCGCGGCATCCTGTCCAACGTCGGCAAGAGCGTCTGACACGGCCGACGAACAGCAGCTAGAAAACGAAGAGCGCCTCCCACGCGGGAGGCGCTCTTCCGAGTCCCGGGTCCTAGCGGGATGTCCCGGAGGTGCCGGACGACATACCCGGGCAGCCGCCCGGCATCGCCCCTCCGTGACCCGGCGCGCCGGATGGGGCCGGTGCTCCGGAAGCGGATGGAGCCCCGGAGGCGGACGGCGAGGCCGCATTGACCACCGCCACACCGCCCACGGCGAGGAGGCTGACCGCCAGCAGGACGGTCGCCCCGATACGGGTCGGGATCGACGCGATGCGCCGAGCGGCCGGCGGGGGTCCCACCTCCGGGGCCTGTGGTTCGAGATCAGGGTTCAAGATCGACTCCTTGGTGCGCGTGCTGGATGGTTCCCCCGAGCGATCGGCATAGGCCTTACCTCGGCTGCGGTTCGATGTCGCGGGCCGCTCACGACCCGCTCGTGCTGGCTCCCGACAGGTCGTACAGCGTCCCGCCGGCCGAGCTGCCCGTGTCCACCACGGTCCCGACCGACGCGGCCCACGTGTCGATGGCACTGATCGACGAGTCACTCGTGCCCCCCGGGCCGCCGGCGCGGTCGTTGCCCTCGACGAGCAGGAACCGCACCTGGCCGGAGGCGACCAGCGCCTTGAACTGGGCCACGGTCGGAGCCGGATCGCCGCCGTTGAAGCCGCCCATGGCCATGACCGGCTCGCCCGACGCCAGCTCGATCGAGCCCGCGTTCATCGACGAGTCCACGGCCACGATCCAGGTGGCCGACCCGCGGTTGGCCACGAGGTAGTCGACGAGCGTCGGGTCCGCGGCTCCGCCGGCACCCGCGCCCACCCCGCCGGCAAGGGGGCCACCGAGGCCGCTCGTCGGACCGCCGGTCGTGCCGGTGGGGGCTCCGCCGAAGCCGCCGGCCGGCGGGCCGCCGGTCTGACCGCTGCTGCCCGGCAGGTTGCCGCCGAACGCGCCCGGGGTGCTGTCGCTCACGGCCGTCACGGCCGGGCCCGCGCTCGGATCACCGCCCGAGTAGGCCGTGTTCATGGTGTCGATGGCGTACGCCGCCGGCCCGACGAGCAGGGCTGCCACGCCGATACCGAGAGCAGCCATGCTGAGACGATCCAGCTCGACGCGGCGGGGCAGGGCCACGATGAACGCCACCAGCAGCGCCACGGCCAGGATCAGGACATCGACGCCCGGCACGAAGTCGGGCGAGCGGCCCAGGAGCTGGACCGCCCACCAGGCCGTGCCGGCCAGGGTGGCCGCCAGGACCACCCCGCCGATCCAGCGGCGGCTCCGCAGGGCCCACAGGTCGACCAGACCGGCGCCCACCAGCGCCGCGATCGCCGGCGCGAGGGCCACCGTGTAGTAGGAGTGGATGATCCCCGACATGAGGCTGAAGACGGCCGCCGTGACCAGGAACCAGCCGCCCCACATGAGGTAGCTGGCCCGCCGCAGGTCGGTCCGCGCCGCGCGGCCACGCAGGATCAGGCCGCTGACGAGCCCCACCACCGCGGACGGCACGAACCAGCTGACCTGGCCGCCGAGCTCGGTGTTGAACAGGCGAAGCAGGCCCGCCGCGCCGGAGAAGCTGCCGGACCCACGTCCGGCACCACCCGTCCCGCCGGGGTTACCGGATCCACCGAAGATCCGGCCCAGCCCGTCGTAGCCGAAGATCAGGTCGAGCACAGAGTTGTTGGTGCTGCCGCCGATGTACGGCCGATCGGCAGCCGGGATGGCCTGCACGATGGCGACCCACCAGCCGCTGGCGAGGAGCACAGCCACGGCGCTCACCAGCAGGGCCACCAGCCTGCGGCGCAGGCTGCCGTGCCCAGCGATGGCGTAGGTGACGGCGAACGCCGGCAGGATCAGGTACGCCTGGAGGTACTTGGTGAGGAAGGCCGAGCCGACGAGGACGCCCGCGAGCGCCAGCCAGCGGATGCGCCCGCCCTCGAGGCCCCGCAGGAAGGCGTAGGCAGCCGCGACGAGGAGCAGCGTCAGCACCGCGTCCGGGTTGTCGAAGCGGAAGATCAGGACGGCCGCCGGGGTGAGAGCCATGACGACCGCGGCGATGGTGGCCGCGGCGGGGCCGAAGGTCCGACGGACCGCCAGCCAGAGCAGGACCACCGTGGCCACCCCGGCCATCGCCTGCGGCACCAGGATGCTCCAGGAGCTGAGGCCGAACAGCCGCACCGACAGGCCGATGACCCACAGGCCCAGGGGCGGCTTGTCGATGGTGATGAAGTTGGCGGCATCCAAGGAGCCGAAGAACCAGGCCGACCAGCTCTTGGAGGCGGCCAGCGCCGCCGCCGCGTAATAGGTGTTGGCGTACCCGCTGACGGTCAGGTTGATCAGGTACAGGGCGGCCGCCAGTAACGCCGAGCCGGCCAGCGCGGGGCGAGCCCAGAACGGCTCCGCGGTGCGGCCGCGCACGAGCTGCCGCAGCCAGGCGAGAACGGCCGGCGGCTGGGCCAAGGAAGCGCCGGCCCCGACGGACGGGGTGTAGTCGTTGGCGTTCATGGCCGCAGTCTTGTCGCCCGTCCCTTGCGGGCGGGTTACGGGGTGACGGCGGCCCTAACCGGGCGGCCTGCGCTGGCCGCCAGGGCCAGCGCAGGCGTTCGGTCGCCGGGCGACCGGCTACTCGGCCGGGATCTCCGAATGGATCGCGTCCAGGTTCACGCCCTGGCTCCGGCGGTACAGATAGGCCACGACGTACATGACGATGGCGATCCCGTAGAGGATGCCCAGGTAGATGATGGAGCCTGGTGTCTCCACCCCGATGCCGTAGGTCGAGACGGCCAGCCACTCGTAGATCACCCATCCCAGGACGACCACCGTCACCGCTCCGCCGATGCTGATGAGGGGGACGCCGAGGATGGTGTAACGCGCGATCGGCGAGTTCTGGTACAGGTTGGGCTTCCACCACGGCAGGATCGTCGCCGCGATCGCGGTGCCGAAGAACATCACCGCGATGACCAGCGACGCATCCAGGGTGTACGTGGCGAACGGCGCCCAGTACGCGTAGACCGCACTCACGACGACCGACGGGACCATGATCAGCAGCAGGGCGACCCACGGGACATGGCGCTCGTCGGAGACGCGGGCGGCCGCTTCCGGCAGGACCCGGTCGAAGGCGGCTGCGAAGATCATCCGCGTCGAGGACAGGAAGAGCGTTCCGGACCAGCCCAGGAACCACGCCCCGAAGACGATGACCATCCCGATCTGGAAGATCCGGTTGTCGATCAGGAAGGACACCAGCAGCGGCGGATAGCCCCAGATCGGGATGACCGGGGTGCTGGAGTAGACCTGGGCGCCCGTCGAGCTGAAGAAGGCCCATCCAAAGGTCTTGGCGGCGAGGACGAGGAAGGCGATCGCCAGCACGACGGTGACCCAGGTGCCGGCCAGCATGCCCCGCAGCACGCGCTTGAAATCGGACGAGCCGCGGACCTCACCGTAGAGCGTCGCGCCCCAGTTCGGGTAGAGGATCCAGAACATCATGAAGGGGATCAGTACGAAGGTCCCCGACCCGATGCCGAAGGGCGCCAGATCGGTGTTCGCGCCAGCGCCGGCGGTGACGATCGCGTTGTAGGCGCCGGAGACACCGAAGAGGCTGGACGACGCCTTGTCGAAGGCCGCCTGGAAGTCGGTCTGCGATGACACCAGCATCAGGACGAACATGACCGCCAGGCCGATGAGCCCGACGTACAGGCTCCACCGCTGGATCCGTGCATAGCCCGCCATGCCCAGGGAGACGAGGCCCGTGGTCAGGGCGATGACGATGAGCGAGGTGACGAAGTTGCCGTTGGGGCTCGAGAAGAAGGTGACGCCGTCCGTCGAGCCGATCAGGGCAGCGAGTGGCTGCAGGAACTCGACGCGCAGGATCGAGCCGTAGATGGGCGCCCACTGGGCGAGGATGAACCACCAGCCCGTGGCCGCCAGGACGAAGGCGAGGCCGCCCTTGATGTAGCCGAGGGCTCCGCCGCAGATCACGCCCGCGATGCCGCCGATGAGGCCGAGCGTGTCGCCGCCGATGGCCGTGCCGACGAGGAAGCCGCCCACGCCGACCATGACGGCTCCGGAGACGATCCCCGGGATGCCGTCGAGCACACGGCTCTGCCAGACGTAGTCGCCGCCCGCGCGCGGCATCACGGCGATCAGGCCCGCGTACGCCACGCACAGGAACGTGACGGCGATACCCGAGATGACGATGGACGACAACATCGACCCGTCGCCGGCCGACGAGACGTACAGGAAGCTGAAGTACATCCCCAGCGTGACCAGGTTCACCGACATGAA
>DATBOX010000209.1:0-3696 GCA_036561685.1 Candidatus Limnocylindrales bacterium
ATTGTCGATGACGAGCGTATCCCGGTCGATGGTCAGGAGGCCATCGCGGACGAGGTCGGCCAGGAGGCGGTTCACCGACTGGCGCGTGCCGCCGATCATGGCCGCCAGGTCCGACTGGGTGAACGGCCAGTCCAGGCGCACGACGCCGGTCGCGCCGGGCTGGGCATCCTGGGCCAGGCGCACGAGGCGCATCGCCAGGCGGCCCGCCAGGTCCAGGAAGTAGAGCTCCTCCACCTGGCCGGTGAGGCGGCGCAGCTCGGCCACCATCCCGGCGAGCAGGGCGTCGCGGAGGCTGGGCTCTTGGTCCAGGACCTCGCGGAAGACGTCCCGGGGGAGGACCAGGGTCTCGGTCGCCTCGAGGGCGGTCGCGGTCGCCGAGCGGGGCGCACTGTCGAGCAGGGCCAGCTCGCCGAAGAAGTCGCCCACGCGCAAGGTGGCGATGATCGCCTCGTCGCCTTCGGCCGAGGGGAGCACGATCTTGACCGCGCCCTCCGCGATGATGTGCAGGGAGTCGCCCGGGTCGCCCTGGTGGAAGATGACCTCGTTGCGCCGGAACCGGCGCCGGCGCAGGACATGCGCGAGTTGCTCAAGCTGCGGATCGGAGACCTTGGCGAAGAGCGCACAGGCACGCAGGCGTTCTGCCGCGAAGCCTTCGCCATTCATCGGGTGGCCTCCAGACGCAGCCGGTCAGTGGGCCGGCGCTGCGCTCGCACCACGATGCAGGTCGAGGAGCCTCGACGTCAAGCCCGGACCTGAGCCGACGAGGGCCAGGAAGTCGGCTCCGTCGAGCGTGAGCAGGTCGGCATCGGTGGTCGCCGTGACCGTCGCCGAGCGGGGTGCCCCCGTCAGGAGCCCGATCTCGCCGAAGAGCTCATCCGGACCCATGGTGCGAAGATGCTGCGCGGGGCCCCCGGCGGCCGCGGTCTGCGACACATCGCACGTGCCGTCGACGATGAAGTACAGGCGGTCGGCCACGTCGCCCTGGCGGATGACCGCCGTCCCGGCCGGGACGTTTTCCGGTCGGAGGCGCATCGCGGCGGCCTCCAGGCGGGCCGGGGAGAGGCCGGCGAAGACGGGCAGGCTCACGAAGCGCGCGGCCGCCGGCGAGATGGTCGACTCGCGCCCGGCCCCGGGGCCCAGGATGACGACGCCCGCCGCGATCGAGGCCAGGCAGGCGGCCGCGCACGCCCCGAGCAGCAACGGCAGACCCAGCGGAGCGGCGGCGATCGGCAGGATGAGCGAGCCGGCGGCGTAGGCGCCGATGCTGATCGTCTCGATGACGCCGATGGCCCGGCCGCGGGCCGTGTCGGGCACCAGCCGCTGGAGCAGCGTAAGGGACACGATGTCGACGATCGAGCTGCCCAGGCAGGCCGCGGCCAGCGCCACGGCCGCGAGAGCCAGGCTGGAGGTCAGGCCCAGGGCGGCGATGCCGATGACCATGGCCAGCCCGCCGGCGATCAGCGGCAGGGCCAGGCGGCGGCGCAGGACCAGCACGCCGGCCGCGAGCGCGCCGACCAGGCCCCCGATGCCGATGGCGGCGTTCAGGGCCCCGGTGCCCGCTGCACCCTCGCGCAGGATGTCGGTGGCGATGACGACGGTCAGGACGCCCAGGCCGCCGAAGACGAAGCCGCCCACGGCGCTGATGACGACGAGGCCGGCCAGCGGCCGCAGCACGTCGGGGGCCGGCGCGCTCGCGACGACCGGCGTGTCGGTCTGCACTGGCGGTTCGGACGACGCGGGCGCGGGCGCGGGCGCGCGCCCCACCGCGTCCTGGCGAACGTGCGCGCTGCTCGAGGGCAGGCGCCAGAGCACGAACGCCACCACGGCGAAGGACGCCGCGTTGAGCAGGAAGGCCAGGGTCAGGCCGCCGGTGGCCAGGATGATGGCGCCGCCGATGGCCGGGCCCACGGCGAAGGCGAGGCTGTCGAGCGAGGCCCAGGCGCTGTTGGCCGGCCCCAGCTCGGTCTCGTCGCGGACCAGCCGCGGCAGGTAGGCGCCGATGGCCGGCCCGAAGAACGCGGAGAAGCAGGTGGCCAGGATGGCCAGGCCCACGATCGGCAGGAGCGGCCCGTCGACGGCCACCAGGGCCGCCATCAGCAGCATGATCGCGCCGCGAGCGAGGTCGGTGCCGAGCAGCACGAGGCGGCGGTCGTAGCGGTCGGCCACGATGCCGGCCGGAACGGACAGGAAGACATAGGGCAGGACCCGCGCCGCCCCGACGACGCCGAGCAGGACCGGCGAGGCATCGGGGCGCTCGTAGACCAGGATCAGCAGGGCCACCAGGTACAGCCAGTCGCCGATGGCCGAGACGAACTCCCCCGCCAGCAGCCGCGTCAGCGGCCCGTTGCCCAGCAGCGCGCGATAGGTCCGCAGCACATCCACCGCGGCACAGTAGCGCACGGCGGGGTCGGCAACGCGACACCTGCGGCGCCATCGGGACGCCACCATCGCGGGCGGACGAATGACCCTGTGGCCGTCGGCCAGCGGATGGCCGGGTAGGTGGCGGCGGCCTGATGCTGCGCGGCATCACGAAGTCGCTCCAGCGGCTTCCAAGGAGGACGAGATGTCAGCCTACGAACGCCAACTGATCGCCAAGTACCACCACGCCGAGCTGTTGAGCGAGGCCCATCAGGCGCACCTGGCCAAGGTCGCGCGGGACGCCAAGCCCCACACCGAGCGCGTCACGATGACGTCGCTGACCGGCCCCCTGCAGTCCATCCTGACGTCCGCCCGGGCGTGGGTGAGCTCGCGGACCGCCGCGGCGGCCAAGGCCGCCACCATCCAGCCGTCCCCCAGCGGGCGGGTCGTCCTGCGCTCGACGCATCTGCGCTAGGCCATTCGAAGCCCGCAAGGGAGAAGGAGCAACCGCCATGGTCATCGAGGATCGTTCCATCGAGCTCGAGCTCGAACCTGGCTGGGTCGCCGTCGCCGAACCGCTTGACGCGGGTTCCACCGAGGCCCTCAGCCGCCGCTTCAGCGACGCGGTCCCGGGCCGGATCGCCGTCCAGGTCGCCCCCACCGATACGTATGACGTCAGCGGCCACGCGGCCGGCGGCGCCACGATCGACGTGGTCCTGACCATCGGCGACGACGTCGAGGGCCACGCCTTCAGCCTGCGCTTCCCGACGCCGCAGGACGCGGAGCGGATGCGCACCCGCCTCGCCGCCGGCGGACTGCTCGTGGCGGCCCTCACGGTCGCCTCGATCGGCATCGGCAGCCAGCTGGCCGCCCCGCAGGTCGGTGCTCCAGCCGCGGCGGCGGCTCCCGCCGCAGCCGCCCCGTTCGTCAATCGCGGCCTCAACGCCGACATCCGCTCCGGCGAGATCGTCGTCGAGGAGGCGGCCCCGCCCGCGCCGTTCGTCAACCGCGGCCTGAACGCCGACGTCCGATCCGGCGACATCGTCCAGGAAGAGTCCGGCACCACGCCGGCCGTCCACGGCGAGCAGAAGAACTAACCAGGCGGTGTCAGCAGGATGACACCGAGGCTGTCACGAGGATCCGTTGACGCGGCCCCGTTCGCGGCCCACTCTACGTCCATCGCCCGGACCGGCAGCTGGTTCACGGGCACCGAGCACAGCACAGACTGAGAGGTCCGACATGGCGACCAAGAAGAAGCCGGCGGCGCCGGAAGGCGTGGGGCCCAAGGTCCACAACGCCGGCGAGGAAGACGTGGAAGGCCACAGCTTCCTGATCCAT
>DATBOX010000210.1:0-19735 GCA_036561685.1 Candidatus Limnocylindrales bacterium
GCCCCAGGCGAGCGGTGGGCCGAGCGTGGAAGCTACGAAGAAGTCGTCCTGGCGGGCCGGCTATCCGACGCGATCGAACGCCTCAACCCAACAGCCGCGGTATCGGCCCGCGAGGATGCGCTTCGGCGCGTGCTGCGCCCGGCCGCACCCAACGCAATAGACCGAAACCGCCGATTCCACCGGCTGCTCGTCGACGGCATCGAGGTGGAGTACGCCGCTCGAGAGGGCCGCGTCGCCGGAGAACGGATCCGCCTCATTGACCTCGACCGGCCCGGCGCCAATGACTGGCTGGCTGTCAATCAGTTCACGGTCATCGAGGGGGGCGAGAACCGGCGGCCGGACGTCGTCCTCTTTGTCAACGGTCTGCCACTCGTGCTCATGGAACTCAAGGATCCGACCACCGAGGGCGCAGACATTTGGTCGGCGTTCAATCAGCTTCAGACTTACAAGTCCAAGATCCCGGGAATCTTCGACTACAACGAGCTGCTCATCGCGTCGAACGCAGTGGAGGCGCGCTTCGGGTCACTGACGTCAGGCCGCGAGTGGTTCATGCGCTGGCGCACGATCGACGGCGTCGAGCTTGCGCCGATGGTCTTGCCGGAGCTCGAAGTACTCATCCGCGGCCTCCTGAGTCCGCAGCGATTGCTCGAGTATCTCCGTCACTTCGTCGTCTATGAGGACGAGCTTTCGGGCACCGCCAAGAAACTCGCCGGATACCATCAATTCCACGCCGTCAACCGGGCGGTTGAGGCGACCGTCGCCGCAAGCCGACCGGCAGGTGACCGGCGGGCAGGTGTCGTCTGGCACACCCAGGGCTCCGGTAAGAGCCTCACCATGGCGTTCTTCTCGGGACGCTTGGTGCTTGAGCCTGCCCTTGAGAACCCGACGATCGTCGTCCTTACAGATCGCAACGATCTGGACGACCAACTCTTCGGCACGTTCACGCGGTGCGCCGAGTTGCTCCGCCAGCGGCCGGTGCAGGCAGGGTCGGCCACCCACCTAAAGCGACTCCTGTCGGTGGCGTCCGGGGGCGTCGTCTTCACCACAATCCAGAAGTTCCTGCCCGATGAGGGCGGCGTGCGGTTCCCGCGCCTGACCGACCGACGGAACGTCGTGGTCATCGCCGACGAGGCCCATCGCAGCCAATACGACTTCATCGATGGCTTCGCCCGGAACATCCGCGACGCGCTGCCCAACGCGACGTTCATCGGCTTCACCGGTACGCCGATCGAACTCGCCGATCGGAGCACGCCGGCGGTCTTCGGCGATTACATCGACATCTACGACATCACGCGGGCCGTCGACGATGGGGCGACCGTCCCCATCTACTACGAGAGTCGCCTCGCGAAGCTCGCCCTGCCCGAGGACGAGAAGCCACGTGTTGACGCGGAGTTCCAAGAGGTGACCGAGGGCGAGGAAGACGCGATCAAGGAGAAGATCAAGTCGAAGTGGGCGGCGCTAGAAGCCCTCGTCGGAACGGAGAAACGACTGTCGATCGTCGCCGCCGACCTCGTCGAACACCTCGACCACCGCACCGAGGCACTCGAAGGGAAGGCAATGATCGTGTGCATGAGCCGGCGCATCGCCGCCGAGCTCTACACCGAGCTCATTCGCCTCCGCCCCGAATGGCACGGCGCCACTGACGACGCGGGTGCCCTAAAGGTCATGATGACCGGGTCCGCGTCCGATCAACTTGTGCTGCAGCCCCACATCCGCAACAAAGGCCGGCGCGAGGCGTTGGCCCGGCGCTTCCGTGATCCCGATGACCCCTTCCGCGTCGTCATCGTGCGCGACATGTGGCTGACCGGGTTCGACGCGCCAAGCCTCCATACCATGTACCTCGACAAGCCGATGCGCGGCCACGGGCTGATGCAGGCCATCGCACGGGTCAACCGCGTGTTCCGCGATAAGCCCGGCGGCCTCGTGGTCGACTATCTCGGCCTGGCCGATCAGCTGCGCCAGGCCCTCGCCAACTACACCGCCAGCGGTGGCACTGGCCGGACCGCTATCGACCAAGCCGAGGCGGTCGCCGCCTTCAAGGAGCGATACGAGGTCGTGGCCGCCCTGTTCTATGGGTTCGACCGCACCAAGTTCTTCCATGGCACCTCGACCGAACGGGTTTCGGTCCTGCCAGCAGCACTCGAGCACGTGCTCGCCCAGGAGGACGGCCGCGAGCGACTGCTGGCGAACGTCAGTGCGCTGTCGAAAGCCTTTGCCCTTGCGGTGCCCCATGAGGATGTGCTCGCCCTTCGCGACGAGGTCGCCTTCTTCCAGGCCGTCCGGGCGGCGCTGCCGAAGGGACCGGCGGAAGGATCCCGCGGCCCAGCGGAGATCGAGCATGCCGTGCGCCAGATCGTCGCCGGCGCGATCGTCACTGACCAGGTCATCGACGTCTTCGCTGCTGCCGGCTTGCCCAAACCAGACATCTCGATCCTGTCCGAGGAGTTCCTGGCCGAGGTCCGCGAGCTACCTCAGAAGAACCTGGCGGTGGAACTGCTGCGCAAGCTCCTGACCGATGAGATCAAGACACGGTCACGGCGGAACCTTGTCGAGTCACGGGCGTTCTCGGAGATGCTCGAGAAGTCACTCCGCAAGTACCAGAACCGGGCGATCGAGACGGCCGCCATCATCGAGGAGCTCATCGACCTCGCGAAGACGATCCGGGAAGCTAAGGAACGGGGCGAGAAGCTCGGCCTGAGCGATGACGAGCTCGCCTTCTACGACGCCCTCGAGACGAACGACAGCGCCGTCGCCGTGCTGGGCGACGACACGCTTCGAACCATCGCCCGCGAGCTGGTGGGTACCGTTCGACGGAACACCACGATCGACTGGGCAGAGAAGGAGAGTGTTCGGGCCAAGCTCCGCCTCCTCGTAAAGCGGACGCTGCGGAAGTACGGCTACCCGCCCGATCACCAGGAGCAGGCGACGCGAACGGTTCTTGAGCAGGCTGAGGTGTTGTCTGCGTCCTGGGGCATTGAACCCCCGGAGGAGGCTTCCGGGCCCGGCGAGTCCTATCCGCTTGCGGGATCAACCCAAGCGGCGATAGCCGCGGAAAGGCCTACCCCTCTAGATGCCTGACGCCCAGCCGGCTCCTTCCGTGCGCCCCGCGACCCCGAGGCCTACGGCCGGCGCGAAGCCGGTCGTGGTTCTAGACACCAACGTGTTCTTTGGGGATCGCTACGCCCAACGCCAGTTGCTCAACATCCTTCTGGAGGGGGCCGCGAATGGTGACTACGACGTCGTCGTACCCGAGGTCGTCGTTCTCGAACTTGTACGCCAGTTCCCGACGGAATCGAAGAAGGCCGTCGAGACCGCTCGCACCGCGATCGGGTCGATGGCCAAAGAGCTTCCGCGGTTTGGGTTGGAGCCGCCCCTCATGGCGGAAGTTGATGTCGGCGCCCTGGCGGACGATTACGAGCGGGCGCTCCGCGCTCGGTTGACGACCCGTGGGGTGCAGATCGCCGGTCACCCGAAGGCTTCGCTAGAGGCGATTCCGTGGGCCGTCGATGGGCGTAAACCGTTCGACGAGAACGGTCGCGGTCTACCTGATGCGCTCATCTGGCTAACGACGCTCGAGCTCGCAGCCGAAACCGGCCAGGTGTTCCTGGTTTCCGAGAACACCAATGACTTCGGGGATGGCAATCAGCCGCCGCGACTCGCACCGACCCTTGCTGACGATCTTGCGCGCGCGGGGCTTCCGCCAGACCGCGTCCAATTGTTCGCCGGTCTGGGAGAGCTCGTCCGGGTCACCCTGCCGCCATTGGGCGCCGCTGATGTGCGTGCCACTCGACTTCTCGAGAATCCCACGACGAGAGGGCGATTGATCGAAGCCATCTCAGGTCAACTCGCCTACAGGCCGCTGCCCCAAGAGGGTCTGTATCTGAACCTGCACCTCGAGGACGACCCGCACGCAGTCTCGTTCGATATCGAAGATGTCGACCTGATATCCGCTCGCCAGCTTCCCAAGCACCAGCTTCTTCTCGAACTGATAGCCGTCACGGACCTGCTGCTGGACTTCAAGGTCTTCAAGGGCGACGTATATGAGATCGAAGACGACCCGCGCGTAAGCGTCGCCAACCCCGACTGGAACGACCACTACGCGGACGTCGAACTAGAGACGACGGCCCGCCTGACGCTCCGGGTGGTGACCGACTTGCAGGCGGAGAACGTCTCGTACGAGATCGTGGAACTGGAGGAGCTGTCCGGCGAGGAGCGCCTTGACCGCCGACTGACGGAGGAACTGACCGCATCGCTAGGGCAGCTCGTCGCTCAGGCGATCATCTCGCACGGGCTGCCCGTCGCCGAGTACCGTCCGCCAAACCAGGTGCAGGGGTCGATTGATCGGGCGACCGTGGAGGAATTCATCGCGACGGCGGTCGAGGTCCGTGAGGTACTCGAACAGGATTCTGTCGCGGTCACGGCAGAGTTCGAAATTGCTGGTTTGGCGGCCGTCAAGTGGGTAGCGACCGCGCCGTCGCCGACGGATGTGGCTGACTATTCGGATTCCGTTGAGGGCGACCTAGCTGGTACTGGCTGGGTTGGGGTTATCGAAACCGGTGAGCCTGTCATCGTCGAACTCGAGGCGACCCTGGATGAGGAGGACAGCTGGGACGAAGTGCGCGCCGTCCGAGTTCTCCTGGAGCCCGATGAGCGCGAACGCCGGCTAGCGCCGAATCCGTCTAGCCTCGACTTCTACGCAACCTCCGCCAATGGCGGATCACATTCGGGATAGCAGTTCGGCCTTCTTGGCATCGAATTCGGCCTCGCTAATCAACCCTGAATCGCGTAACCCACCCAGCTTGCGAATCTGGTCGGCAAGGTCTGGGCCGGCCGTGCGCGCGGGTTGAGAGGCCTCTTGAACTGCCGCGGGCCCCCAACGAGTCACCGCGTAATGGGTTGCCCCTGAGTGCTTGCCAGAACCCATAGTCACCATCAGAGTCCGCGAAGGCCGCGAGGTTGCCCACGCTTGCCCAGGGGGTCATGAGGGCAATCTTCATGAAGAGTGCTTCGTCCACGCCTTCAGGAAGGACGATCACGTCCTTCGCCTCGATGCCCAATCCTTCGGCCTTGGCTGCGACGGCGGTGTCCTCGCGCTCGAGCTCTCTAGCGTGCTCCTGATGTTTGAGCTGCCCGTCGCCGATGATCGCGCGCATCTCTGCGCGCTGGTTCCGCCAGTCCAGAATGGCGATTCCGCTCAGAATTCCGAAGATCTCTTTGGCCGCCATCAGGGCCTACCTCCGGGTCATCTTGAATCGGCCTCGGCTGTTCTGGACACTACACCTCTCTGATCCCGAAAGGCTGGGAGCCGCTTCTACCTCATGCGGGCGTCCGGGTTTGCGACACTTGCGAGAGCCATATCTCCTTTCTCGTCAAACGTGTGTACTGGTCCAGTACGTCCGTTACGCCGGGGCCGGCCGAGGCCGGCTCACGTCTCGGCGTTGTCCGCGGCGTCGACGCTGTCGACTCCCTCCACCCCGCTCAGGCCGGCCAGCAGTTCGTTGGCCGAGGTGCGGCGCGGCAGGCGTACCCCCAGCGTGATCTCGTAGCGCCCCTTCCCGAGCTTGCGGCTGGTGATCGACAGCAGATCGGCGTTGGCGGCGGCGATACGCGCCGACACGGCGCCCAGGACGTCGAGGGCGGCGATCTCGACGCGCATCGTCACGGCATGTGAGCCCGAGGGGTGGATGCGCGCGGCGATGGCGTTGAGGGGCCCCAGGCTGATGAGCATGATGGCGACGGCCACGAAGCCCAGGACGTACTGGCCGGTCCCCGCCGCCAGGCCCACGGCGGCGGTGGCCCACAGGCTCGCGGCGGTGGTCAGGCCGTGGATGATGTTGCCCTGGTGGATGATCGCGCCGGCCCCCAGGAAGCCCACGCCGGTGACGATCTGGGCGGCGATCCGCGTGGGGTCGGGCGCGGCGGCGATGCCCTGGTGGAAGGCGTCCTGGTAGCCGGTGCCGCTCAGGACGGCGAACAGGCCGGCGCCCATGGCCACGAGCAGGTGGGTGCGCATGCCGGCCGGGTGGTCGTGGATCTCCCGCTCCAGGCCGATCGCCGCGCCGCCGATCGCGGCCAGCAGGATGCGCAGGGCAAGGTCGAGTTGGAGGCCCAGATCCATCGGCGCAGCTTACCGCTGCCGCTCGGGCCGGTGGCTTCAACCCGCCGTTCAACGTCGCGAGGCCCGCGCGAGCCACGGATGGGACATCAAAGGCCCGCAACGACCACGGAGGGGACGGCTCCAGGCCCTTGCGTGGCTGCGCTGCGACGCTTGGTGTCCGGATCGGCTACGAAACGCCCGGTCGCCGCGGTATTCGGGCAGCTCGGTCGCCGATATGGGCTCTTTGTGTCGCTTCAGGGCCGGGCCGCCGCCTCGGGGCGCGCCTCGGGCGCGGGGCCAGTGGTGCCACGCCGCGAACGCTCGCGCGGCTACCATCGGTCGATGAGCACCACCCGTCCCCTCCTGCCGCCCGGCTCGGCAACGTGGGGGGACTTTGAGCGGCTGGACCTGCGGGTCGGCCGGATCGTGGCCGCCGAGCCGTTCCCCGAGGCGCGCCGGCCGGCCTACCGCCTGACGGTCGACCTGGGGCCGGGCGGCCTGCGACGGAGCTCGGCGCAGCTGCCGGGCACGTACACGGATCCGGCGGCGCTCGTGGGGCGCCTCGTCGTGGTGGTCGCCAACTTCGCGCCCAAGCGGATCGCCGGCTTCAGCAGCGAGGTCCTGGTCCTTGGGGCGCTGCCGGCGGACGGCCGCATCCCCCTCCTGAGCGTCGACGAGGGGGCCGCGCCGGGCGATCCCGTGGCCTGACGCCGGGGGCTGCGCGACGGCCCAGCAGGCGCCCCCGCGGAGTGGCATCATCCCCCGTCACCGGCCCCGCGGGCCGTCGATCGTCCATACTCCCAGGGAGTATCCGAACTTCATCGTTGCAGGGCCGCTCGGGCCGGTGCTACTCTCTCCCGACCCCCAGCGCCGGGACGCCGGAGGTGCGCCAGAAGACGGCCCGCCGGTCATGCCCGGGACCCAGCCCGAGAGCCCGTCGCCGCCTGTTCGAGCCGCCCGCCCGAACCCAGTCGGGGTCGGCCGGCAGTGAGTCCCGCAGCCCAGTCCATGGTCAACATCCAGTCTCGGGGTCGTGCTATCGATGGACGCGAAGCAGGTGTGGCGCGCCGCGTTGGGCGAGCTCCAGGTGTCCCTCTCGCCGGCCAACTACGAGACGTGGCTGCGCGACACCGCGCTCGTGGAGGTGGATGACAGCCGCTTCCGCGTGGCGGTCCCCAACGGCTTCGCCAAGGACTGGCTGGAGACCCGCTATCGCTCGCTGATCTCCCAGACGCTGGCGCGGGTCGTGGGCTACAGCGTGACCGTCGAGTTCGAGGTGCGCGAAGCGCCCGCTCCGGTGCGCGAAAGCACCGATGAGACCCGCTCGGTCCGCCTGGAACCCACCCGTGTGGGGGGCGAGGGCGCGGCGGTCGGCCTCAATCCGCGCTACACCTTCGGCACCTTCATCGTCGGCTCGGCCAACCGCCTTGCCCACGCCGCCAGTCTGTCGGTCGCGGAACGGCCCGGACATGCCTACAACCCGCTCTTCCTGTACGGCGGGGTGGGCCTCGGCAAGACGCACCTCATGCACGCCATCGGCAACCAGGTGCTCTCGCGGCTGCCCCGCAAGCGGGTCGTCTACGCCACCAGTGAGAAGTTCACCAACGAGTTCATCACCAGCATCCAGCAGGGCAAGATCGACGAGTTCCGCGCTCGTTACCGCAAGATCGACCTGCTGCTGATCGATGACATCCAGTTCATCGCCGACAAGGAACGGACCCAGGAAGAGTTCTTCCACACCTTCAACGCCATCCACGAGGACGGCAAGCAGATCGTCCTCTCCAGCGACCGACCGCCCAAGGCCATCCTGACCCTGGAGGAGCGCCTGCGGAGCCGCTTCGAGTGGGGTCTCATCGCCGACCTGACGGCCCCCGACCTGGAGACGCGCATCGCCATCCTGCGGGCCAAGGCGGAGGACCAGGCCGTCGGCGTGGGCTCCGACGTCATCGAGTTCATCGCCCGCAAGGTGGCCAGCAACATCCGCGAGCTGGAAGGCGCCCTCAACCGCATCGTGGCCTATGCCAGCATGGGCGGCCAACCCATCACCATCGAGCTGGCCCAGGCGGTCCTCTCCAACGTCCTGTACAACCCCAAGAAGCGGAGCGTCACCCCCGAGCGCGTGGCCCAGGCCGTCTCCGACTACTACGGCGTGGACCTGGATGCCCTGCGCGGGGAGAAGCGCGACAAGGCCATCGTCACGCCCCGCCAGATCGCCATGTACCTGATGCGCTCCGAGACCGACGTCTCGCTCATGCGCATCGGCGCCGAACTGGGCGGCCGCGACCATTCGACCGTCCTGTACGCATGCGACAAGATCGCCCGCGAGACGGCCGAGAATGACGAGCTGCGCCGCGAGCTGGCGGCCGTCCGCGAGTTGCTCTACGCGGACTGAGGACCTGCCAGGCAGTCGACGCCAGAGGTCGCCTCGACCCCTTCTCGGCCCCATTCCTGTGGAGAAGCCGCCTGAATCTGTGGATAACAGGGGTCACTTGTGGACAAGCCACCCGCCACGGGACCTCATCACGGGCGACCTCATCACACTCCACGGCGCAGCTTCCCACCGTCCGTCCGGTCCGGGGGGCCGGCTGTCCACCCTCTCCCCCGGGTCCATCCACCGGCCCCTGACGCCTGATCGAACAGCGGCCTCCACCGTCTCCACAGGCATATGACGGTGATGAGTAGATGAGAAGATTCAGGAAGAAGGACCACCTACCACGACCGACCCGTGGAAGCCGCGCGACGGCCGCCCCCCGGGTCGAGGGAGACCCCCGACCGTGAAGCTCTCGGTGATGCAGGAGAACCTGGCGCGCGGCCTCCAGGTCGTCAGCCGGGCCGTCAGTTCCCGCAGTGCGTTGCCTGTGCTGGCCAACGTGCTCCTGCGGACGGAAGACGCCGGCCTGAAGCTGACGGCCACCAACCTGGAGATCGGTATCACCGTCTGGGTGCCCGGCCGCATCGAGACGGACGGGGCCCTGACCGTCCCGGCCCGCCTCATGTCCGACGTGGTCAACTCGCTGCAGCCGTCCGAGCGCGTCGACCTGGAGGTCGAGGACGGCACGATGCGGCTCCACTGCGGGCGCCAGAAGGCCGCCCTGCGGGGGATCGACGCCGAGGAGTTCCCGGTCATCCCCGCCGCCGGCGAGCGGCCCACGACCCGCATCAGCCAGCGCGCCCTGCGTCAGGCGCTCAGCGAAGTCGCTTTCGCCGCCGCCACCGATGAGGCCCGCCCGATCCTGACCGGCGTCCTCACCCGCTTCGAGGGCGACCGCGTGACCCTGGCTGCCGCCGACAACTACCGCATCGCGGTCAAGACGCTGACCACCCTCGATCCCGTCGAGGAGACCAGCGTGGTGGTCCCAGCCCGGACGTACATGGAGCTGGAACGCCTGCTGACCGACACGGATGACCCGGTCGACATCCTGCTGGCGCCGGCCAAGAACCAGGTCGTCTTCCACCTCGAGGGCACCGAGCTGGTGAGCCGCCTCATCGACGGCCAATTCCCCAACTACCAGCAGGTCATGCCAAGCTCGTTCACGGCCCGGGCGGTGGTCGATCGCGAGGCCCTCCTGAAGGCCGTGCGCGTGTCCGCGCTCATCGCCAGCAACTCGGCCAACGTCGTCAAGGTACGGGTGGAAGAGGCCTCGAGCGGGCTCCTGACCATCGCCGCGGCGGCCGACGTGGGGGACACGGAAGGCCAGGTCGAGGCCGCCGTGGAGGGCGAGCCGATGACGATCGCCTTCAATGCCCGGTACCTCCAGGAGGCGCTCCAGAACGTGCGCGCCGAGCAGGTCGCCCTGGAGTTCAGCGGGCCGCTGTCGCCGGGCGTGATGAAGCCGGTCGGCGACCCGGGCTACGTGCACGTGATCATGCCGGTCCGCACCCCGTCCTGACGGCCCGCGACCCGGCCGTGCCCGCACGCGCCGGAGGGCAGCGATGCGCGTCGATCGCCTGGTCGTGACGGGGTTCCGCAGCTACGACGAGCTCGTCGTCGAGCCCCCGCCGGGGCCCCAGATCCTGTACGGGGCGAACGCCGCCGGCAAGACCAACCTGGTCGAGTCGCTCGTCGTGCTGGCCCGCGGGGGCTCGCACCGGGCCGCGGACAGCGAACTGGTGGCCTGGTCGGGGGAGCTGGCCCGTCTCGAGGCCGGGGTCAGCCACGGGCCGGCACACGGGCCGGACGTCCTGGAGGTCGTCATCCCGCGGCCGGCAGTCGGGGCGGCCGCCCGCAAGCGCATCCGCATCAACGGCGTGCCGCGTCGCGCCCCGGCGCTGGGCCAGGCGTTCCGGGTCGTCCTCTTCGCCCCGGAGGAGATGCTGCTCGTGGTGGGGTCGCCGGCCCTGCGGCGGGCCGCCCTGGACGCGCTGGCCGCCGCGCGGTCACCGGGCCATGGCCGGGCGCTCGCCACGTATGGGCGGGCCCTGGCCCAGCGCAACAGCCTGCTGCGAGCCATCCGCGAGGGCACGGCGGCACGCGACCAGCTGCCCTACTGGGACGCGCTCCTCGTCGACGAGGGCGGGGCGATCGTGGCCGGCCGCCTGGCCACGCTGGCTGACCTGGACGGGCCGCTGGCCGCGGCCCATGCCGAGATCGCACCCGGTGAGGGCCGCCTGGCGATGGGCTACGTCACCAACGCGCCGGCCGAGGGCGGCGAGTCGGCGGCCGACGCCATCCGCCGCCGGCTGGCCGAGACGGCCGACAAGGAGCTGTGGAACGGGGCGACCCTGATCGGGCCCCACCGCGACGACATCGTCTTCCGGCTCGATGATCGAGCGCTCGCCGCGTTCGCCTCGCGCGGCCAGCAGCGCACGGCGATCCTGGCCCTCAAGCTGGCCGAGGTGCACCTCCTGACGTCACCGGAAGGGGAGCCGCCGCTGCTCCTGCTCGATGACGTCTTCAGCGAGCTCGACCCCCTGCGGCGGGCCCACCTGGTGCGGCGCATCCAGGCCCTGCCCCAGGCCTTCATCACCACCACTGCCCTGGCCGATCTGGACCCCGAGCTGGTGGCCGCCTCCACCGCCTGGCGCGTCACGCCCGGTCGCGTCGAACGGAGCGCCGCGTGACGAACCGGCGCCGCCCGATGCGCCGCCTGGGGGACCTGTTGCCCCCGGCCGCCCAGGCGCTGGGCCTGGAGGAGCCGCTGATGCGCGGCCGGGCGATGGCGGCGTGGAGCCGCCTGGTCGCCGAACGTGTGCCCGCCGCGGCCGGCACGAGCACGCTCCTGGATCTGCGCGAGGACGGCACGATCGTGGCCGCGGCGCCGTCCCCGATCGTGGCCCAGGAGCTGATGCTGCGCGCGGACGAGCTGCTGGCCGCCTTCGCCCAGGCGCCCGGTGGCCGCCACATGCGGGAGCTGCGGGTCGTCGTCCGGGCCCCCGGACCTTCCGGTCGGCCGCCGGGCGCGGCCGGCGGAGTGCCGGACGGGCGCGTGTAGACTAGGCGCCCCATGGCCGTCCGACTGCACCTCAAGCCGGGCCTCGTGGCCGCCGCGGACCGCCTGCCGACCTCGCCCGACACCGTCGTGGTGCAGGAGCCGACGATCGGCTCCACCAGTCGCTCCAAGGGCAACCTGTACGCCATCGTGACCGGCCGGCCGGGCAGCGGCAGCCGGGCCGCCGAGGCCACGCGCCTGGTCGCCGAGACGATCGAGCGGCAGTACTACTACGACGAGTCGGCCGGCATCCCGGTCTGCCTCGAGAAGGCCGTGCGCAGTGCGAACCAGCGGCTGCGGCACGGCCGGGAGAGTCACGGCCTGGCCTCTGGGGCCATCGGAGCGGCCGTGGCCGTCGTCCGCGGCCACGAGCTGTACGTGGCGACCATCGGCGATGCGGACGCCTTCCTGGTGCGCCAGGCGCGCCTCCTGACCCTGCCCGAGGACGAGCGCGGCGCGGGCCTCCCGGCCGCCGGCGAGGTCGAGGTGGACGTCTGGCGCGGCGACATGGTCGTCGGCGACACCCTGATCCTGAGCGCCCACAACGTCACCACCACGGTCGGGCTGGAGGAGATCAAGAACGCCGCCGTGACGCTCCACCCGCAGTCCGCGGCGGAGCACCTGCACCACCTCTTCGTGGCCGGCGGCGGCGAGCAGTCGGACGCGCTGATGGTCATGGAGGCGGCCGAGATGCCGGCCACGCGCACGGACCGCAAGCTGATCCCGGTGCGAGCCGCCGAGCCGCTGGCTGGTGCGCCGGACCGTTCGCCGATCCCCCTGGCGGACCCTCTCGTGGGGGCCGCCAGCGCCGTGCAGGGCGGGGCACGCGTCGCCCGAGAGGCGATGTCGGGGGCTGCCGCGGGCGCCATGGAGCACCTGACCGACCTGCTGCCCCGCCGCCGCACCGCCTATCGGCGCGTCGTGCCGCTGGCCGACCGGACCGCCTCGCAGCGGCGCCTGGCCATCGCCTTCCTGGGCTTCCTCGTGCTGCTGGTGGCCCTCGCCGGCGTCGTCTGGTTCATCGGCGGGCTGAGTCATCCGAATGTCGCAGCTGTGAGCAACGCGCAGCAGGCGATCCAGGCCGCCACCGACGACATGGCCCAGGTGACCGATGGCAACCTCCTGGTCAACGAGCCGACGCGCGCCCACACCATCCTCCAGGACGCCTGGCACCAGCTCAGCCAGGCCACCGCGTTCGGCGCCCCGGCGTCGGCACTGGCCGACCTCAAGGGGCGCGTGTCGACCGCGCTCGACCAGCTCTACAACGTGGGCTACACGAGCTCGCAGGCGCTCCTGGTCCTCGACAAGATCGACGCCCACCCGAACCTGCAGGGCCTCATCGTCGGGCCCGATGGCGCGGCCTACATCGTGGACACGGCCAACGGCTCCGTCATCCGCGTCGACCTGGCGGCACGAACGGCCAAGATCGTCGTCCAGAAGGGCCAGAAGGGCATCGCCGCCCCGCGCCTGCTGACGACGGCCGGGCCGGACGTCCTGATCGTGGATGCGGCGCAGGGCCTGTGGCGCTGGGCCCCGTCGGACGCCAAGGGCGACGGGACGCTGGCCCGCCTCTCGGTCACCGCCCCGACCCCCCTGGCCCCGGACGTGTCGGCCATCGCGGCCTACCTGCGCAACTTCAACACGGGCCTCTACAACTTCTACACGGTCGATCCGGCCGGGCGCCAGATCGTGCGCTACCAGCCGACCGCGGCCGGGGGCGGCTACGTCACCAGCTCCGACTACCTGACCGTGCCGACGGACCTCACGGGCGTGCACGACCTGGACATCGTGGACGGCTACGTCTTCACCCTCTCCAGCGACGGCCTGACCCGCTACTTCAGCGGCCAGGCCAGCTCGTTCTCGCTGGACGTGCCGCCCGACCAGGGCGACTTGCGGCCCGGTCATGACTACCGGCTGCTCAACGCCACCGGCGCCGCCCCCACCGATCGCCTGTGGGTGTGGGACGCGAGCCATGCCCGGATCGTCGAGTTCTCGCGCACCGATGGCAGCTACATCGGCCAGTTCCTCGTGCCGGACGGCGGCACCGGCTTCGACGGCCTGCGCGGCATGGCCGTCGTGCTGGGCAAGGCGGGCCAGCCGCCGGCGCTGGTGTGGGTCACCGCCGACCAGGTCATGGTCAGCCCGCTGGCCGCCATCAGCGGCCCGGGGGCCTCGCCGTCGCCCTCCGCCAGCCCTTCGCCAAGCCCGCACATCACGCCCAAGCCGACGGCCAAGCCCAAGGCCACCCCCAAGCGCTGAGCCACGCCGAACCGGGCGTAGAATCGCCGACATGCCGCCAGGGCTGAACGCGATGGTCGTCGAGAGCGTGCGGATCCACATGCTGACGTCGCAGCACGTGGTGATCCTCAAGGAAGCCGACCGGGACCGCTACCTGCCCATCTGGGTCGGGGCCAACGAGGCGGACGCCATCGCGCGGCGGCTCCAGGGCGTGGTCCCCGAGCGGCCGTTGACCCACGACCTCTTCGCGACGGCCCTCGACGAGCTGGGCGTGCAGCTCAAGCAGGTCATCATCTCCGAACTCGCCGACGAGACCTATCGCGCCCGGCTCATCATGGAGCTCGGCGACCGGACGGTCGACGTGGACGCCCGCTCGAGCGACGCGATCGCCCTGGCCCTGCGCGCGGGTGTCGTCATCTACGCCACCGACGACGTCCTGGAACGCGCCGGCGTGACGCCGGCAGAGGCCGACACGATCGACGAGGAGCGCCTGTCCGTGTTCCGCGAGTTCGTCAACTCGCTGGACGTGCCCGACCCGCCGGAGGGCGAGAGCTAGCCCTCGCTGCCGAGCACCGGCAGGCCGCGCGCCAGGGCGCGGTCGCGGGCCACCCACAGGCGGAGGCGCAGGCGCCAGAAGTCGCGGACGGCGCGGAGCACGACGCGCGGGTTGGCACCCGATGCCTGGCCCGCCACGCGCGGGTGATGCGGCACCCCGACCTGCGCCAGGCGGGCGCCGCGGGCGCGCAGTTTGATGAGCAGCTCGGCGGAAAGGAACGCCCCGCCGGACTCCAGCCGCACGCCGGTCAGGACCTCGCGACGGAAGAGTTTGCAGGCACAGTCCACGTCGCGCACGTCGAGGCCGAAGAGCAGGCGCAGGCACCAGCGATAGACCCGGGCATAGACGAGGCGCACCGTGGCGTCCGCCCGTTTGAGGCGGTAGCCCACGACCACGTCCGGAGAGTCGGGGGCGTCGAGGCGGTCGAGCAGGAGGCGCAGGTCCGCGACGCGGAACTGGCGGTCGCCGTCGGTGAAGCCCACCAGCGGGTAGCGTGCCGCCCGGAAGCCGCTTCGCAGGGCGGCCCCATAGCCCTGGTTCACCTCGTGGTGCACGACTCGCACGACGTCGGGGTGGTCAGCCGCGAGGCGGTCGGCCAGCGCGGCGGTGCCGTCACGGCTGCCGTCGTCGACGGCGATGATCTCGAAGCGCTGGGCGAGGGCGGGGAGGGCGGCCAGCGCCTCGGCCACGAGCGCCTCGATGTTCTCGGCCTCGTCGTGGGCGGGGAAGAAGTACGAGAGGGCGGGCACGATGGTCGCGCTCGCTCCTGGCGGGGCGGCCGCCACCCCGTCAGGGTTCGACATCGCGGCGAGTATAGAGGCGCCTCACCAGCCCAGGGCCACGCCCCAGAAGACGCCCCACGCGTTGATGAGGACCGACAGCGCCACCAGGCCCACGACCGCACGCCGCAGCCCGAGCCGCGCCACGCCCAGCGTGACCAGGATCAGGGCGAACGGGGCGAGATCGTTGCTGAAGCGGTAGCCGAACTGGACCCAGCCCTGGCTGAAGTGGATCAGGTCGGCCCCGGCGATCAGGGCCACGGCCACCGTGGCGCCGATGACGAGGCGGTCGCGCCAGCCGGCCAGCAGGGCCGGGATGGCCAGCAGGTAGGCCGGGCTCGTGAGCAGCAGGCTCGTGCCGAGCGGGTCGGGCCGGACCAGCGCGCACGTCGTGGAGAAGAGCCCCTCGAGGCCGCACTGCGGCTGGACCGTCGGCAGCCAGGCCAGCATGATCAGCAGGTTCTGGGGCAGGTAGTGCAGGTCCTCCGCGTTCCAGATGCCGGGGTGGTAGCCGATGGCCTGCAGGGACGGGAAGACCTGCGCCAGCAGGCCGGCGGGGATGGGCACGGTCTCCGTCTGGTACAGGTAGTCGTAACCCGGCTCGAAGAGCTGGCCCGAGGAGGCCAGGTTGTACGCCAGCAGCAGCACCACCGGGATGGCCGCGCCGAGGGCCGCCGACAGGCCGCGCCGCCAGACGCTCCCCCCGCTGCCCACGAGCACGAAGAACGGCACCCCCAGGATCGTCGTCAGGCGTGCCATGGCCGCCACGCCGAAGACGAGGCCGGCCACGAACTGGCGCCCGTCGAGGGGCAGGCGCCGGACGGCGGCCCGGGCCCGCTCCCGGTCCTCGCCGTCGACCGCCAGGGTGATGGCCAGGAAGAGGAAGAAGCTGGCCACGACGTGGGCGGCGAACCAGGTGCTGCCCAGCATCGCCGCGTACCACGCGACCGTCCCGAAGCCATAGAAGACGGTCGCCACGAGGGCCGCCAGACGATCGCTCGTGACATGGGAGGTGAGGCGCCAGGCGAGGGCCACGTTGACGGCGCCGAGGCAGGCCACGAGGAGCGCCGCGTCGGTGCCCAGGCCGCCCAGGGCCACGAACGGCGTGAGCAGCACGGCTGGCAGCGGCGGGAAGGGCAGCAGGGCGTAGCCGGGTGCCGACGCCAGCGGGTAGACGTCCTGGAAGTAGTCGTTGCGGAACCCATCCGTCACGACCGGCCAGGTGATGGCGAAGCGGCCATGGAGGTAGGCGTCCGCTTGCCATACGAAGTGGTCGTAGACGTTCTGCCGCGCCGGGTTCGAGGCGACGTAGATGACTAGCGCCGCGACGAAGACGGCGACCCCGATCCAGGTCGGGTCCAGGTCGTCCAGACGCGCCCGGAGGCGGTCCGCGACTGACCCTGGGCGAGGCGGGGGACCGGGGCGGGCCGTTGCTATACTGCGGGCCACTCGTCGCTCGTGCAGGAGGCCGGTTGGACTCGACAGCGCCTCGGCCGGGTGAGGCCGCACCGGGGCGCACGGCGCCGAGACGCTCGGACGGGTCGCCCTCGGCCATCCCCGCCATCGCCATCCTGCTCCTGGTCGGGCTGGCGTTGCGACTCATCATCGCATACGTCCTCTTCCCGGGCTCCGGCTTCCAGAGCGACATCGGCAGCTTCACCTCGTGGGCCCTGACGCTGGCCCACGGCGGCCCCGGCGGCTTCTACGCCAACGCCGGCTTTGCTGACTACCCGCCCGGCTATCTCTACGTGCTGTGGATCCTGGGTTCGATCGGCAGCGGCGTGGCCGACCTGCTGGGCGGCGGCACGATCACCCTGGGCGGGCTCGTCCTGCCGCTGCCCGACACGATCGTCGGCGGGCTGATCAAGCTGCCCGCGATCGCCGCCGACCTGGGCATCGCCTACCTCCTCTACCGCCTCGTCCGCCGCTGGCTGGGGCCGCGCTCTGACGCGCGCGGCGCCGCCCTCGGCGCGGCCGCGCTCTACCTCTTCAACCCGGTCACCTGGTACGACTCGGCGCTGTGGGGCCAGATCGACGCGGTCGGCGCCCTGGTGATGCTCGTCGCCATCGCCTTCCTCATCGACGGCTTCTCCGAGGCGGCCGTGGGGTTCGCCGTGGTGGCGGCCCTGGTCAAGCCCCAGTTCGGCATCGTCCTCGCGCCGCTCATCGGGGTGACGCTCCTGCGACGCCACCTCTTCCTCATCGGCTCCGGGCCACGGGCGACGGCGGTGCCGCGGATGCTGCGCTCCTGGGTCGTGGAGGAACAGGGCTTCTGGCGCCTCATCAGCTGCGCGGCGGTGGGCGCGGTGGTCCTGTTCGCCCTCATGACCCCGTTCGGCCTCGACGTGCCGACGCTGATCTCGCGCATGGGCGACACGGCCGCCGGCTACCCCTACCTGAGCGTCAACGCCTATGACCCGTGGGCCCTCATCGGCTCCGGCGGGCAGGCCTCGCTGGCCGCCGGCGGCGGCTGGTCGTCCGACCAGGTGCCGCTGCTGGCGGGGCTCAACGGCTTCACCATCGGGGCCCTCCTGCTCGGCCTCGGGTTCGCCGTGGGCGCGATCCAGCTCGCCTGGCGCGATTCACGCCGCTCGCTCCTGCTGACCGCCGTCTTCCTGTCACTGGCCTTCTTCATCCTGCCCACGCGCGTGCACGAGCGGTACCTCTTCCCCGTCTTCGTCTTCCTGCCGCTGCTGGCCGTCAACTCGCGCCGCTTCCGGGTGCTGACGCTGGTGCTGGCGGTCGGCTCGTTCATCAACCTCCACGGGATCCTCACCGTCGGCAACTACGGCACGGCCAACGTCACCGGCCTGCCGTTCGGCGCCGACATGCGGAGCTTCAGCGGGGTGCTCCTGAGCGTCCTCCTGCAGACGGGCGCATTCGTGGCCGTGGTCTGGTCACTGCGCCCCGTCAGCGACCTCGTCGCCGGTCCGCTGCGGCGCCTGGCGGGCCTTGGCGCCCGGCCGCCCGAAGTCGACCCATACGACCGGCCGCCTCCGGCGCCACGGCCGCCGATCCCGGCGCGCCCGGTCGCGCCGGGACCCCAGGTCGCCCGGGGGTCGGGCCCCGGCCTGCTGCGGGGGCTGATGGCCCGCTCGCTGCGGCGTGACCGCAGCGGCGAGCTGCGTGGCGAGCCCTTCGGCCTGCCCGACCGCCTGGACGGGCTGGTCGTCCTGATCCTCATCGTGGCCGCCATGGTCCTGCGGACCTGGGACCTGGGCCAGCCCTTCGGCATGATCTTCGACGAGGTCTACCACGCCCGCACGGCGACCGAGTTCCTGCAGGACTGGCGCTACGGCGAGCCCCACGACATCTACGAGTTCACCCACCCCCACCTGGCCAAGTACCTCATCGCGGTCGGCCTGGTGGCTTTTGGCGACGACAACGTGACGGGCACGGCCGACCTGGGCGGGCCGATCACCGACGCCGTGGTCGAGACGCGCTGGAGCCCGCCGGAGCAGCCCGACCAGCGCGACGGCGACCGCCTCTACACGGCCACGCCACGCGGCGTCGTGGCGTACGACCTGGCCACGCGGCAGGTCGTGGCGACGGTGGCCCTTGGCCAGGGGCGGGTGCCGGTGCGCCTGGCCGTCGATGAGGGCGGCCACGTGCTCTACGTCGCCGACGACGCGGGGGGCCTGTGGAGCATCCCCACGGCCGACCTCGACGCCCTGCGGGGCTCTCCGTCGGCCCCGGCGCCCGTCGCGACGAGCCTTGGCACCTTCGGCGGGCCGGTCGCGGCGCTCATCACTTCCTCGGACGGCGCCCACCTCGAGGCCATCACGACGGCCCACCAGCTGGTCAGCCTGGCCACGGCCGACGGCAGCCAGTCGGCCTCGGTCGCCGATCCGTCGGCCGCCGCCCTCGTGGCCGTGCCGACGGACTCCGGGGCCGGGGCCGTGGCGGTGGCAGAGGGCGACACCCTGGATCTGCGGGACGCGGCGACGCTCGTCTCGACGAGCAAGCTGACGCTGCCCGAGGCGCCCACCGGGCTGGTGCTCATGAACGGGCTCGACCAGCCCACCATCTACGCGGCGGGCGAGTCGTCGCTCAGCTGGGTGTCCGTGCCGGCCTCGGGCGGCACCACGCTCGGCGGCACCCTCAAGATGCCCGGCGCCGTGCGGGACGTGGCCTGGGACGAGTCCTCCAACATCATCCACGTCCTGGGCCGCACGGCGGACGGCAGCAGCGATACGGTGTACGTCGTCGAGCCGCACGGCAACGCCGTCTTCGCCGACGCGCGGCTGCCGTTCTCGACCGTGGCCATGGCCCTGGACACGCAGCCCCAGCGCCCGGCCCAGGATCGCCAGCAGCTCCTGGCCCTGGACTCGGCCGGCCAGCTGGCCGTGGTCGACATCGGCGACCACGCCTACGCCTGGCGGATCATCGGCGTCATGGCCGGCGCCCTCCTGCTGGGCTGCCTCTACCTCCTTGTGCGCATGCTCTTCCGCCGCCGGGCGGTGGCCCTCCTGACGGCCGGCCTGGTGCTGGTGGACGGGATGTTCTTCGCCCAGTCGCGCATCGCCATGAACGACACGTACGTGGCCCTCTTCATCGTGGCCGCCTACATGCTCTTCGTGCCCCTCTACCTGGGGTTGTGGCGGAGGCGGTGGGTCGTCGCCCTGGCCATCCCGAC
>DATBOX010000211.1:0-35117 GCA_036561685.1 Candidatus Limnocylindrales bacterium
CTCGGGCCGCTCGCCGGCACGATGCTGCTCGTGCTCGTCCTGCCGCCCCTGGCGGCGGCACTCGAGGTCCTGGGTTGGGCGGGCATCGTGGCGGGCGTGATCCAGCGGGCGCGGCTGTCCGTGCGCACCGAGGTGCTCGCCGCGTACGGCCTGTGGACGGTGGTGAGCGCGACGCTGACCCTTGACGTGGCAGCGGTCGTGGCGGTGCCGGTCGGGCTGCGCCTGGCGGCGAGACGGGGCCGCGAGGCCGCTGCTTCGCAGGTGTTCGGGGCGATCCTTGGCGCCAACGTCGGGTCGCTGCTGTTCCCGTTCAGCAATCTGACGAACCTGGTGCTGGTGGCCGCGACCGGCACGACGTTCGCCGCATATGTGGGCGCCGCGTGGTGGCCGCAGGTGCTCGCGATCGCCGGCACGGCCCTCTTGCTTGCCGTGCGGGCGCGCGCCACGGTCCAGGACGAACCTTTGAAGGACTTCCCGGAGGACGCTCGTGCGGCGCTGGACCGCTCGGATGCGCCACGCTGGACGCTCCTGGGCGGGCTCGCCGCCGCGGCCGGGGCAGTGGCGGCCATCATCGTCGGTCTGGCAGGCGGCGACGTCGCCGTCGTGTTCGCCGTGACGGCCGCCGTGGTGGTGACCAGTGCCGTGGCGTCAGGTCGCCCCGGGGTCGGCGCGAGCGATGTGCTTCGCTCCATACCGCCGGTCGCGGTGGCCGTCGTGCTGTTCGCGGCCGTGGCGGTGGGACCGGCGAGCGGGCTGGCGTCCTTGTTCCCGTCGCCCCAGGCGAGCCTGTCGCCGATCATGGCTCTGCCGCTCATCGCCCTGATCGGTGGCGCCCTGGCGGCGACGGTCAACAACCTGCCCGCGGCAGCCTTCGGCGCCATCTGGCTGCACGGCGCATCGCCCGATGCGGTCGTGGCCTACCTCATCGGCACGAACCTGCTGGCGATCGCGACGCCGCACGGGTCCGTCGCCACGATGCTGGTCCGCCGGCTGGCGTCCCGCGGTGGGTTCGAGACGAGTGCGCTGGAGCACCTGACGACCGCGTGGCTGCCCACGCTGGCCGCCGGGGGCCCGGCCATCCTGGCGCTGCTGATCGTCCACTAGCGCTCGATGCCGCACGAGGGCTCCGGCCGCCGCGCCATCGTCCACACTGTCGCGCCATGACCCAGTCCACCGTCACGGTCCCGGCCCTGCTGCCTGGCGGGGAGGCCGTGGCCGTGCGCGCGGTCGGCCTTGGCAGGCGTTTCGGGTCGCAGTGGGCCCTGCGGGGTGTGGACCTGGAGCTCGCCCGCGGCGAGGTCTTCGGGTTGCTGGGACCCAACGGCGCAGGCAAGACGACGACCGTGCGCCTGCTGTCGGCGCTCATCGCGCCCAGCGAGGGTCGCGCCTCGATCGACGGCTTCGACGTGGTCGCCGATGCCGACGCCGTGCGCGCCCGTATCGGTGTGCTGACCGAGACGCCGGGCCTGTACGAGCGCCTGACGGCGGTCCAGAACCTGGAGTTCTTCGGGCGTCTCCATGGTCTGTCGCCCGCGGTGCGGCAGGAGCGGATGGAGCGCCTGCTGCGGTTGTTCGACCTGTGGGACCGCCGCGACGGCCTGGTGGGCACGTTCAGCAAGGGCATGAAGCAGAAGCTCGCCATCGCCCGCGCGTTGCTCCACGAGCCGAGCGTCCTGTTCCTGGATGAACCCACCGCCGCGCTGGACCCGGAGGCGGCCTTCGTCGTGCGCGAGGCCATCGCCGCGCTGAAGGGTCAGGGCCGCACGATCGTCCTGTGCACGCACAACCTGGACGAGGCGGAACGACTGTGCGACCGGATCGGCTTCCTGCGCGGGACCCTGCTGCGGCTGGACAGCCCGGCACGCCTGCGGGGGCTGGGGGGCAGGGCCGTGCTGGAGGTGGAGCTGGCGGCCGCACCCCCGGCCGACCTCGTGGAGCGGCTGCGCGGGCGGCCGGAGGTGCAGGGCGTGGAGGTCGCCGGGCTGACCCTGGAGGTGAGCGTGGCCGATGTCCCTCGCGCCACGCCCGGCCTCGTGCGGGCCCTCGTCGAGGGCGGGGCCGCGATCGTGGGCGTGCGGGCGCGGACGGCGTCGCTGGAGGACGTCTACTTCGAGGTCATGGGGGCCCGCCCACCCACCGATGGGGGACCGCCCTGATGCGCCTCATCCGGGGCGCCATGGTCGGCGCGGTCGTCCGGCGCGAAGCCCGGGAGATCATCCGCAACCGGCTGCTGGTCTTCTCGATCATCCTGCCGCCCGTCCTGCTCACCGCCTCGCCGATCCTCCTCATCGCCCTGGGATCGCATGCCGCGGCCGCGCTGCCCGCCGACCAGATGGCGCAGCTCATCGCCCGCCACCCGTCCTGGTCCGGCCTGGACAGCCGCCAGGTGGTCATGGCGTTCGCCATCTCCCAGTTCCTGGCCACGTTCCTCATCCTGCCGGCGTACATCCCGCTGGCCATCGCCAGCTACTCGATCGTCGGCGAGAAGCAGACCCGCAGCCTGGAGGCGGTCCTGTCCACGCCGCTCCGCACCAGCGAGCTGCTGGCCGGCAAGGCCATCGCCGCGCTCGTGCCGGGCGTCCTCGCCTCGTGGCTGGCCTACGCCACGCTCCTGCTGCTGACCGCCGTCCTGGTCGCGCCCGAGTTGCTGCCGGTGATCACGGACGGCTCCTGGCTTGCGGGCGTGCTCGTGCTGGGGCCGGCCATCGGCCTCATCTCCGTCGAGGCCGGCATCATCGTCAGCTCGCGCGTGAACGACCCACGGGTGGCGCAGCAGATCGGGGGCATCGTCATCCTGCCGATCGTGGCCCTCATCGTGCTGCAGGGTGCGGGCGGCTTCCTCGTCGACGGCCCGACGTACCTCGCGGGGGCGACGGTGCTCCTGCTGATCGCCGTCGGCGGACTCCGCCTGGCGGTCGCCCTCTTCGGACGGGAGACGATCCTCACCCGCTGGCGCTGACCGCCGATGCGCCGAGCTAGCGCTCCTCCGGCGGCCGTTGCGCGCGGAACCGGCGATACAGCAGGAGGTCATAGGCCACCTTGAGGCCGCCGGCGATGACGAACGGGGCGCCTGACAGCGCCGCGTTGAGGAAGAGGGGTCCCGCGATCAGCGGCGAGGCGGCCACGCCGAGGCTCCTGGCGATGCCGGTCACGCCGGCCGCGGCCGAGCGCTCGTCCGGGGCGACGATGGCCATCGTGTACGACTGGCGTGTCGGCACGTCCATCTGACTGATGCTGAAGCGCACCAGGAGGACCGCGGCGGCGAGCTCGAACGTGGGCATGAAGGGCACCAGGAGCAGGAGGATGTTCGAAGGCAGGTGGCTGAAGACCATCGTGCGCACCAGGCCGAAGCGCGCCGCGAGGCGGCCAGCCGCGAGCGCCGAGAACCCGGCCAGGACGTTGGCCCCGAACAGCAGACCGCCCAGCGCGGCGGGGTCGGTGCCGAAACGCTGCTGGAACCAGAAGGCGATGAAGCTCTGGATCACGAAGCCGCCGGCGAAGGCATCGAGCGCGAACAGGGCCGACAGGCGCAGCACGACGCCCTGGGATCGATGAAGGCCCAGCCGCGTGCGGATCGTGTCGTCTGCAAGCCGGTCCGGGGCCACTTCCACGCGTCGTGAGAGGCGGGTGAAGACCGCCGCGAGGAGGACACCGATCAGGGCGTAGCCCACGATGACGAGCCGGTACGCCTCAGCGGTGCTCGAGCCGGCCTGGATGGCGGCCTGGGCGATGGCACCGGCAGCGAGGGCACCAAGCGCAGTGGCGAAGGAGCCAACCAGCTGGTACCGGGCGAAGATCGTGGTGCGCCGGCGGTCACCCACCAGCTCGCTCAGCGACGCCTGCTCGACAGCCAGGAACGGTCCGACCTCGTTGCCGCTCGGGCTGATGACCCCGATCGTGGCAGCGGCAAGGAGCACGGCGTAGACGGGCGTGGCCGCGAAGGCCAGGCCCGCCGCGAGCATGAGGACCGCCCCCACCGCCAGGACCCGGCGTCTCCCCAGTCGGTCGGCGTGCGTGGTCAGCCAGAGGGAAACGACCACGTCACCCAGCAACGTGAGCGCCAGCAGGATCCCGATCGCGGCCCCCGAGAAGCCCAGGGCGGACAGGTAGAGCACCAGGACGACGGCGAGGAAGCCGTACCCGAACATCCGGACTGCGCGCGCCGCGAACAGCAGGGCCACGTCGTGGTCGACCCGGCGCCGGTGCGGCTCGCGAGCAGCCGCCTCCAACCTCATGCGGACACTGCCTGGATGCGCGGTACATGCGAACGCGCGCCGCCTGGAGTACCAAGATATGGATGGCGGATCATGGCAAAATAGCGCGGCATGTCACCATCCGATGCGCCCGTCGACAACGCTCGTCTCCTCCGCATGGGCCAGGTCGCGCCGATGCTCGGTGTCAGCGTGGACACGCTACGCCGATGGGAGGCCGAGGGCCGGCTGACCACGATGCGCTCCCCGGGCGGACAGCGGCTCGTCGACGCGCAGGAGGTCCATCGCCTGCTGGCCGAGCGCCGCCAGGCGGCGCCCGACCGGACCATCACCAAGCAGTCGGCGCGGAACCGCTTCGAGGGCGTCGTGACGCGGGTCGAGCGGGACCGGGTCGCCGCCGTGGTCGAGGTGCAGGCCGGGCCGCACCGGCTGGTCAGCCTGATGACCGCCGAGGCCGTCATCGAACTGGACCTCAAGGTGGGCGACGCGGTCGTATGCGCCGTCAAGTCGACCAACGTGGTCGTGGAGATCCCGGGGGCCCGCCCCGCGAGGACCACGTGAAGCTTGACCGGCGCCTGGCCGGCCTGGTCCTGACCGTGGTGACCGTGGTGGCCGCCTGCTCCGGCGCGGACACGGCCACGCCGACAGCGACCCCGACCGCCGCCGCGGCGAGCACCGCCGCGGGCAGCCTGACGATCTACGCCGCCTCGTCGCTGACGGCAGCCTTCACCGAGATGAAGACCGCCTACCAGACCGCCAACCCGGGCGTGACGCTGACGCTGTCGTTCGGGGCCTCCAGCACGCTCGAGACGCAGATCGAGCAGGGCGCGCCCGCCGACGTCTTCGCCTCGGCCGACACGTCGAACCCGCAGAAGCTGGTCGGCAAGAGCCTGGCGGCCGGTGCCATCACGACGTTCGCGGGCAACCTGCTGACCGTCATCGTGCCGCCGGCCAACCCGGCCGGGATCAAGACGCCCGCCGACCTGGCCAGGACAGGCCTCAAGTTCGTAGCGGCCGGCGATTCCGTGCCCATCACCAAGTACGCCAACATGCTGCTCGCCAACCTGGCCAAGCAGCCCAGTTACCCGGCCGGCTTCGTCGCGGCGGTGTCCGCCAACATCGTGTCGAAGGAAGACAACGTGGCGGCCGTCGTGAGCAAGATCGAGCTCGCCGAAGGTGATGCCGCGATCGTGTACGTCACCGACGCCAGCACCGCCGGCAGCAAGGTCACCACGATCACCGTCCCGACCGCCGCCAACGTGCCCGCCACGTACGGGGCGGTAGCGGTCAAGGCCTCGTCGAACGCCGCCGCGGCCGCCGCGTTCATCAGCTGGCTGGTCAGCCCGGGCGGTCAGGCCATCCTGGCCAAGTACGGGTTCCTGCCGCCGCCCGGCTGAGCCGGCGCCATGCCCCACCCTCGCCGATCCTCCGGCCGTGGCCCGGCCACACCCCTGGTCGCGGCCCTTCTGTCGGTCTGCGCCCTCAGCTTCCTCGGCCTGCCGGTCGCGATCCTGGTGGGACGGGCGGTGCTGGGGGGCTCGCTGGCGGCCGAAACGAGCGACCCGGCCATCGCGGACGCCCTCGTGCTGAGCTTGCTGACGACGACGGCGAGCCTGGTCCTGACCGTGACCTTCGGCACGCCGCTGGCGTACCTCCTGGCCCGCCGCCGCTGGCGCGGCCGCGCGCTGGTCGAGGCCCTCATCGACCTGCCGGTCGTGCTGCCGCCCGCCGTGGCCGGCCTGGCCCTGCTGCTGGCGCTCGGGCGCAACGGCCTCTTCGGCGGCCTGCTGCAGGACCTGGGCATCCAGCTGCCGTTCACCACGGCGGCGGTCGTGCTGGCCCAGACGTTCGTGGCCGCGCCGTTCTACGTCCGGTCGGCGCGGACCGGTTTCGCCGCCGTGCCCGCCGATCTGGAGGACGCGGCGCGGGTCGACGGCGGGTCCGAGGCGAGCGTGTTCCGGCTGGTGACCGTGCCGCTGGCCTCGTCCGCCCTGGCGGCCGGCCTGGTCCTGAGCTGGGCCCGCGCCCTCGGCGAGTTCGGCGCCACGATCATGTTCGCGGGCAACATCCAGGGGCTGACGCAGACCCTGCCGCTACTGGTCTACGGCCAGTTCGAGTCGAGCCTCGATGCCTCGATCGCGGCGGCCGCCATCCTGGTCGTGGCGGCATTCGGCGTCCTGGTGGTGATCCGCCTCGTGCACGGGCGGTCGGCGGTGGAGCTCCGTTCGGTCCTCTAGGCGAAGAACGCCGTGATGGCGGCCGTGTCGTCCGAGAACGCCCAGCGCTCGACGACCTGGCCGTTGCGGATGTGGTAGATCTCGGCCGTCCGGTAGGTCAGCTTCTTGCCGCCGCGGGTGGCGGTCGCCTCCACCAGGGCGATGGCGTGGTCGTCACTGGCCACGATGTCATGCAGCTTGCCGGTGACCTCGTAGTCGGCCCCGCCACCGGGCGCGGCGGCACGTAGGGCGGCCTTGCCTCGGCGAGGCTCAGACGACCCGATCTCGTGCCACACGATGTCGTCGGCCATGAGCGCGTCCAGGCGGGCCATGTCCATCGTCGCGAAGGCATCCGTGACCTGCCGGGCAACCGACTCGTTCTCCTGTCGAGACATCTTCTGCGCTCCTCGTGAGCTGGTCATGACCGGCCGTCAGGTTCGCGACCGAGTCGCGCAGCTCGGATCGTTCATACGCTCGGAGGCGCCGCACCGCAAGGTGGTTATCCACAACTTCGATCGATGCCCGCGGCTAGAGGCGCGCCTTGAGGGCCAGGATGCGCTCGTACGAGGCCTGCAGCGGTGTCATCGGGACCGTGCCGTCGGTGGCGGCCGCGAGCAGCGTGGCGTACACGCCCCTGCTCGTGGCCTCCGTGCCGGTCACCAGGATGAGGTCGGTGCCGGCTTTCGCGGCGCGGACCGCCAGGACGTCGTCGGAGAGGCGGCGGGCGAACGCCGTGCCGTCGAGCGAGTCGGTGATGGTGGCGCCCGTGAAGCCGAGCTCCTGGCGCAGGAGCGTCTGGGTGATCGCGACGGACCAGCCGGCCGCGTTGGCGGGGTCGTAGGCCGTGTACGTCGCGTTCGACAGCATGATCAGCGGGAGGCCGTGGGCGATCGCCGTCTGGTAAGGCTGCAGTCCAGGCGCCAGGCTGAGGCTCGAGGCCTTGATCCTCACCACCACGGCATCGGTGTTCTGGGTGGCGAAGCCGAGGCCCGGGAAGTGCTTCATGGTCGCGATCACCCCGGCCGACTCGAGCCCCGAGGCGAACGCGTCGGCCAGGACGGCCGTCAGGTCCGCATCGGACGAGAAGGTCCGACCATCACGCTCCATGAACGAGGCGCTCGAGGCCGGGACGTCCGCCACCGGCGCCAGGTCGATGTTGATCCCCAGCCCCGCCAGCGCGACGCCGGTGCTGGCGCCCTGGGCCCGGGCCGTCGCCGCGCGTCCGTCGCGTCCCATCTGTGGCGCGGACAGGGTCGGTGGCGCCCAGCTGATCCGGCTGGTCGTGCCGCCCTCCTGATCGACGGCGATGAGGAGCGGCGGCTGGCCCCCCGCGGCGGCCGCGGCGCGGAGCTTGCCGGTCAGGGCGGTGAGGGCGGCCGCAGTGGTGATGTTGGCGCCGAAGAGGATGACCCCGCCCACCTCGCCGCGGCCGATCCGGCCAAGGAGGTCGGTGCTGGGCGTCGTGCCTTCCATGCGCACGACCAGCTTCTGCCCGATCAGCTGGGCGATGGTCGCGGTGGGGCTGCTTGGCGTGGGCGTGGCGGTCGGCTCAGCCGTGGGTGTCGCGGTCGCGGTCGGGGCCGGCGAAGGCGTCGGCGAGATGGACGGGGTCACGCTGGGCAAGCTCGTCTGGCTGCCACAGGCCGTGGCTACGAGGCAGGCGGCGAGCGCCAGACCCACGATCCTCACCCTGTCGACCGACTCATACGACGAGTATCGTGGCGCGGACATGGCGGTGCCAGCCGGCGATCCGACGGGCCAGCGCGTGCGGTCGGCCGTCACCCGGCTGCTCGACGCCGTGGACCCGTTCCTGCCGCGCAGCGCGCTGCTGCTGGCGACGCTGACGCTGGGCGAGGCGCTCATGGGCCTGCTGCGTGATCGCGTGCTGGCGCGGTCGTTCGGCGCCGGTCCGGCGCTCGACGCCTACAACAGCGCGGTCATCCTGCCGGAGCTGCTGCTCGACATCGTCGTGGCCGGTGGCGTCCAGGCGGCCCTGGTGCCGCTCTTCACCCGTCTGCGGCGCGACGATGAGCGAGCGGCCCAGGTGTTCGGGCGAACGGTGATCTGGACCGGCGTGACGGCCATGGTCGTGGTGGCGGTCGGCCTGTTCGTGGGGGCGCCATGGCTGGCCGCGCTGGCCGTGCCGGGCTTCGACGCCGCGGGCCGTGACCAGTACGTCACGGTGCTGCGGCTGGTGGCCGTCACGCCGGCCCTCTTCGCCGCCTCGATCGCGGTCGGCGAGCTGCTGGTGGCCCACCGCCGTTTCGTCGGCTACGGGCTCGCGCCGGTCCTCTACAACGGCGGGATCGCGGGTGGCACGTTCCTGCTGGCCGATCGGCTGGGCGTGGTCGCCCCGGCGCTCGGCGCGGCCGTGGGAGCGGCGCTGCACCTGGCCATCCGCCTGTGGGACCTGCGCGCCACCGGCCTCGCGGTGCGGCCGGCCTTCGCCGTCCGGACGCGGGCCTTCCGCGAATTCCTCGTCCTGATGCTCCCCAAGATGGTGGGCGAGCCCATCGATCCGCTCACGCGCCTGGTGGCCACGGCCATCGCCTCCACGCTCGCCTCGGGGAGCGTCACGGCCGTGATCTTCGCCTGGAACTTCGAGAGCGGCGCGGTCAGCATCGTCGGCCTCGCCTTCTCGGTGGTCGCCTTCCCCGCCCTCGCGGCGGCCGCGGCAGACGGCGATCGGCGGCGCTTCATGGCCACCGTCGGCCGTGCCGGACTGGCCATCGTGACCCTCTCGAGCGCGGGCGCGATCCTGATGGGGCTCCTCGCGCGACCGATCATCGGCACCTTCCTGGGTGGCGCGGCCTTCGACGAGGCGGCCGTCGCCCGGACGTCCGCCGTCCTCATCGCCTTCGCCTTCGCCATCCCCCTGGAGAGCCTGACCCAGCTGCTGGCCCGGGCCGTGTACGCCACGCGCAACACGCTGCTGCCGGTCGGCGCGGCCGCCGCCGGTTTCGGGGTGCTGGCGCTGACCGCGCCCGCCCTCGTCGCCCGGCTGGGCGTCACCGGCGTGCCGGTGGCCTATGCCCTCGGGTATACGGTCCGTGTGGTGGCCCTCGGCACCTTCGCCATCCACCGGGGCCGGCGCCTGGTCGCCGGTCCGCCGCTTACTGACCAGCACCCGCCGGCGGAGCCACGACCGTCGGCACCACCGCGATGAACTTGAGGTCGCGCGCCGGGTAGTAACCCTCCGGGCGTCGCCAGGGCAGCACGTTCACGGCCAGGTTGGCCATGGTGTGGAATACGCCCGGCGCGGCGGACCGGCCCCAGATCGATGAGACGCGGGGGTACCACGGGTCCAGGATGTAGGCCCCGGAGATCGTGGCGTTGTGGAAGATGGTCGGATCGGCCGAGGCGCGATACCCGGTCATGACCCACGTGTGGGCGCCGTACCAGGCCATCAGGACCACCGGCTCGTGGGTCGTGGTGAGGGCGAGCGTCGCGTCCCGCATCTCGGACGACAGGGTCGTGTAGGCCCGTACCTGGTAGCCGGGCACGCCGTAGGCACCCAGCGCCAGGGCGATCGCGGCCGGCCCCCAGCCCCCGTCATGGCTGTCCGACCAGCTGTCCCACTGGCCGATCTGCCCGGCCAGGTGGGTCTCGAAGGCCGTCGTGTTCGTGCCGTGGCCCAGGATGCTGAGGACGATCGTCGTGCCGGCCGGCGCGCACCACACGTCCTTGATCTCGGAGATGAAGACGGCGTTGGGATCGGGCACGAGGTTCACGTCGACGGGCAGGCGGGCCGGTGTCGCGACGGTCCCCACGGGCGTCGCGCCCGGCGATCCGGGGACGGTGGTGGCCGGCACCAGGGTCGGCGCGTCCGTCGGCTCGGGCGTGACCTCCACGGTCGCGACGGTCGGGCGGTCGGGCGGCGGATCCAGCCACAGTTCCACGTGCGCGACGACGCGGCTGAAGGCGTAGCCGGCCCCCAGGGTGTCCGTCACCACGGCCGCCGACCCGGCGATGCTCCCCGCCACGGCAAGGGCGATGAGGCGGAGCCAGTGGCCCTGGATCCAGCCCGCGACCTTCCTGGGCCACCGCGGCCCCCGGCCGCCCGGTCCGGCGCTGGAAGTGTCGACGCGCATCTGGAGCCTCGCGGAGATGTCCCTCTTGGGCGGACGAGCGAGCCCGACCGCCTGCGACGGTGGCCCTCAGCTTGCCACCGATCCCGCTGGAGCGCGGATCAGGGCCTGCGGTCGCGCTCGACGACGACGGCCGCCAGGTCTGCCCCGGCCTGCAGGATCGGCCGCAGGGCAGGCGGGATCGGCCGCTCGTGGGCAAGGGCGAGCACGCCGAGCACCGTCCTGGTGCCGCCACGGGTGACGACGAGCGGCAGGTGGCTGCGCAGCGCCGGCCCGCCCGGGGCGGTGGGCTGGACGTCGAAGCCGGCCTCGGCGGTCGCGGAGGTCCGGGCGATGGGATGGTGCGGGTCCTGCATCGCCGCGGCCAGCCCCGTCCGTGCCGCGCCCTCCAGCCCGACCGAGGAAACGATCTCCAGTCCACCGCCCTGTCCGCCAACCCTCACGACCACGGCCGATGCGGCATCCGCCGCCCGGGCCAGCGCGTCGGTGAGGACCTGCAGGCTCGGCTCCAGGCCGTCGACGTGGGCCAGCGCGGTGGCGCCGGCGATCAGGATCTCCCCCGCGGCATCGGGCACGTCAGCGCTCGCCCGCGGCGGGCGCGTGGGGCGCGCCGGCCGGATGGTAGGTGAGGATCACGACGCCGGTGGGGAGCGTCACGCTGTCGACGAGCTTGAGGGTGCGCCTGGGGGCATGCCGGAAGAGGCGTTTCTCACCCCCGCCAAGGACGATGGGATGCACCATCAGGCGATACTCGTCGATCAGGTCATGGCCGCTGAGGTAGTCGATGAGCTGGCCGCTGCCGCCGATGAGGAGATCGCCGCCATCCGGCTGCTTGAGCCGGCGGACGGCCTCGGCCACGTCACCCTGGATGATCGAGGCGTTCCAGGTGGCGCTGTCCAGCGTCCGCGAGGCGACGTACTTGAGCATGCTGTTCATCTTCTCGCCGAACTCGCCGGTCCCTTGCATCGTCGGCCAGGCGGCGGCGAAGCCCTCATAGGTGAGGCGGCCGAGCAGCAGCGCATCGCTGGCGAACAACTCCCTGGCCTTGAAGTCGGAGGCTTCCTGCGACCAGAACGGGAAGGACCACTTGCCCGGTTCGTCCATGTAGCCATCGAGCGTCACGTAGGTGCTGGCGACGACCCTTCTCGGCATCGACTCTCCCCCTTGGCGGACGGTCCCTCCTGGCCTGGACGGTTGGAGCATACGCGCGACCGCGCGTCGGCTCCGCCGGCCGTGCCGCGGGCCAGACGACCCTCCGGTTGGGGCACTTGGACTCTGGCCCGCCGGCCACGGCGGCCGAGGATTCCCCCAACAGCCGGCTTCGCAGCCGCGACGTCGACGCCCCATCCGGAGGCTCAAGATGCGCGCCCTCGTCGTCCACCACGACATCGACATGGCCGATCAGGAGACCGCCAGCCTGCGGCGCCGCGGGATCGAGGTCGAACAGTGCTGGGGGCCGGAGTACCACAGCTGCCCGGTCATGCGCGGCGAGCCCTGTGCCGCGGCCGAGCGCGCCGACGTGCTGGTCTACGACGTCCTGTCGACCGGTGAGAGCGACGGCGGCCGTTCCCTGGTGGACGGCCTCCGTGAGCTCTACCCGGACAAGCCGGTGGTGCTCACCGCGTCGGGCATGGAGCTCGACTGGGTGGAGACGGAAGGGCCCCACCGGGTCGTCCCGCTCGTCGGACTCCCCACCGGCGAGCGTCTCGTCGAGGCGATCGAGCTGGCCACCAGGCACGAGCCGTCCCCTGCGTCGTAGCCGACTCCCCGCCCCGGTGGCGGGTCAGCAATCGTCGTCCGGGTAGGAGCCAGGCTCTTTCGTGCGGATGCCCCACTGACGGGCGTATTCGGCGCGCAGTCGCCGTTGCTCCCGCTCGCGCTCCAGCTTGAGCCGTCGACAGTGCTCGCACTCGTCGCACTGGGCGACCGGCAGCGCGCTGACCGCGAGGCCGCTGGCGAGGAGC
Source organism: Candidatus Limnocylindrales bacterium (assembly GCA_036561685.1). Taxonomy (GTDB): domain Bacteria; phylum Chloroflexota; class Limnocylindria; order Limnocylindrales; family CSP1-4; genus DASPUH01. Next base: position 12,480 of record DATBOX010000211.1, read on the forward strand.
GTCGCGGCGGCGATGATCAGGACCACCAAAGGTTCCATCTCGTGATGGTGGGGGCCATGGCCCGCGGCGTACCTCACGGGGCGTCCTCCGTGCGTTGCGAGTCTGTTGCATCCTCCGCCCATGCCTGAGGTCCGATTCCCGGTCCGGCTGACGCCACGTGGCGGCAGCGACCGCGTCGACGGTGTCGGCAAAGACGGCGTCCTCCTGGTGCGGGTCGCCGCGCCGCCGGCCGATGGCGCCGCCAACGCCGCGCTCCTCGTGCTGCTGGCCGGCGAGCTGGGATCCCCCAGGACGTCGGTGCGCCTTGCCCTGGGAGCGGCGAGCCGGCGCAAGACGATCGCGATCGACGGGGTGGCCGCGGCGCTGCTCGAGGCACGGTGGCCCGGCCTCGCCGTCACGCCTCAGTCGCGGAGCCGGCGGTAGGGGCGGAGGTGACCGCGACCGGCACGCCGGCCACACTCAAGCAGGTGGAGGCCCTGGTCAGCCAGCTCCTGTGACCTCTCGGGGTCTCACCAGTGGCCGATGTGGTGTTCCTCGGTGAACCAGTCGCCGATGCGCCGGTGCTCGGGGTGGCGCTGCCAGTAGAGGCGCAAGCCCAGGAGCGCGAGCACGAAGAGGATCCCGGGGGCCAGCAGCACGACGAGGGCCAGCCAGGTGAGGCCGGCCAGCAGGCAGAGCACTACCACCGCGAGCCACACGACCGGGATCAGCCACTCCCACCACCGGGTGCGCACGCTCATGGCGCCACGGTACACCCGCCCGCGCTCAAGCCGAGCCGCGTTCCTCGCGGGCCAGGTGGCGGTGGGCGGCCCGGGCCGGGGCATCGCCCGGTGTCGGCACCGTGGACCAGGGCCGGGTCGGTGGTCGGTCGGGCGCGACGCGGGGCTCCAGGAGGGCGCGGTCCCAGTGCGCCAGGTCGGCGCCCGCCTCGTAGGTCGACTGGAAGAACGCCTGCGCGGCGGCGTCCGGATCGGCCTCCTGCCGCACGACGTCATACGGGAGGATGAACTCCGCCAGATCGGCGTCGAACGACGCTCCCGCCGGCCTGAGCGATGCTGCCCTCAGGCCGCCCGGCTCCGGGTACACGTAGGCATAGAAGGCCGGCCCGGGTGGGCTGCTGGCGGGCCACCAACCGACACTGTGCTCCTCCCGAGCGTACGCCTCCTCCATGACCCAGCTCGCGCAGTTGGGGGCGCCGCCGCGATGGAGCGGTGCCGGCCGACCCGAGTAGCGGGAGGCGGCTAGGTCGAAGCTGCCCCAGAAGAACTGCACCGGGCTGGCCTTGCCCACGAACCCGCTCTGGAAGGCCTTGATGACCCGGTCGGCCTGGAGGAGACCGCGCCAGAACGCCTGCGCGTGGCCGGGATCGTAGGCGGCGTGTCGCTCGTCCCCCTCGAATGGCGTCGCATCGGCCACCTCGACAGGCCTGGTCGAGATCCGCACCTCGATGCCGAGGTCTCGCAGGCCGGCCATGAACTGGTCGTAGAACCGGGCGACCGACTTCGGCTCGAGCGCCACCGTGAAGGAGCCGCCGAGGCTATCCGTGACCTGCAGGCGATGGTCGAGGAAGTCGAAGTCCACCTGGAACAGGCGGGCCCCGTAGGGGATCGGCGAGCTCGTCAGGCCCCGCGCGGTCGAGTACAGCGGGACGTGCCACCAGTGGTTGAGCGGCGGCGCGAGGGCCATCCGGACCTTGCCCACGATCTGGACCCACATGTGCAGCGTGGACATGGTGGGCTCCCAATCGCGCCACGGAAGCACCGGCCAGGCGTCCCGACCATCCCGCCTGCCAGCGCCATTCACCGGCCGTGCCGCGCGGAGCGTCGCGCGATGAGCTCGCCGACCCACGCCCGCAGGCGGCCCAGGTGCTCGGCATAGTGGTCGCCGCCCGACTTGCGGATCCACCAGGCCGCCTCCTCGGACGGGTCGGTCAGGCCGTGCCAGGTGGTGACCATCATCGTTCGAGCGGCATTGGCCTGGACCCAGGCGACGTCCCACGGCTGGTCGGCCATGGCCGCCAGGAACACTGCGTTGAGGGCGTCGATGTCGATGTCGTGACCCTCGTAGGTCCCGACGGCCAGCCGTTCGAACTGCACCTGCGCCTCCGCCAGCCACGTCCCGATGTGGGCCACGACGTCGCGCACGGTCCAGTCCGGGTCACGCTGGTAGCCGGGTTCCAGGCACTCCTCCGGTGTCAGGGATCGCACGAGGGCAGAGATCTCGTACCAGCCGCGCCGCTCGAGCTCGAGCGCGGCCGCGTACGGATGATCGGGTCGTGCGGCGGGCGGCTCGGGGAGGGTCATCGGTCAGTTCAGCCGCTGCGCCCAGTCGTCCGGCACGCGACCGGCCGGGCCCGGCACCGGTTGGTCCAGGGGATGATGCCGCGGCGGCGCCAGGACGGGGCCGTCGAAGTCCTCCTCACGGATGTAATCCCAGAACCAGTCCTCGCCGGGCTCGAAGCTCTGCACCACGGCGTGGCCTTCGGACGCGGCGTGGCGGCTGGCGTGCTGGGAGGGCGACGAGTCGCAGCAGCCGACATGCCCACAGTGGGCGCACCGGCGGAGGTGGAACCACCAGCCGCCGGCGGCCAGGCACTCCACGCATCCGGGGCCGCTCGGCGGGATCTTGGGGTCGATGTCGTAGCCCTCAGCCATGAGACACCTCCGAACCGATGACGAGATCCTGATAGGCCGGATGGGCGCGGATGTAGCTGGCGATGTACGGGCAGAGCGGCCGCACGCGAAGGCCGCGGGCCCGCGCGTCGTCGAGCACGTCCCGTGCCAGGCGCTGGGCCAGACCCCGGCCGGCGAAGGCCGGCGGCACCTCCGTGTGGATGAAGGTGATCCGGCGGCCGGACAAGCGATAGGTGGCCCAGCCGGCCAGGACGCCGTCCACCGTCAGCTCGTAGCGACGATGGTCCGGACGGTCCACCGTCTCGACCACTGCGGCCGGTCCTTCCGCGGGGCTGGGCTCCGTGCGGGTCAAGGTGCCGGGGGTTCGATGCGCTCGACGACGATGCTGCAGTCGGTGACCAGCGCGGCGATCGCCCCGATCGCGGCGAGCCAGGGCGCGAGGACCGCCCCGGCGACGCCGACCGTCAGGGGGAACTCGGCCACGGTGTGGTCACCCTGCCGGATGCTGATCCGCCGCACGTTGCCCTCGGCGATCAACCGCTTGACCTCGGTCAGGAGGCGGTCGCCATCGATCCGGACCTGCTCCGTCCATGTCCCTTTCTGGTCTGGTGCCATGGCCTGACTCCTCATCGCCTGGTGGTTATCGCTCCAGTCCAGTATCCCCCTCTCGCGCCCGGGAGGCCGTGAGGGCCCGGCCGGCTCAGACCACCAGCTCCTCGGGTGCCTCGCTCCTCACCCCGACGGAGACCGGCTCACCCGTCACTTCGCCGACCTCCTCGCCGGGACGGGTGCGCGAGCGGCGCATGTTGATCTCCACCACGTCGTGGGCCAGGAACAGCTCGAGGGCCCAGTCGAGCGCCACCCGCAGGCGGCGATCGCGGCTGGGCAGGCGGAGCAGGTAGTACGTCCGCCACAGGAACCAGGCGACCAGGCCGGACACCTTGAGCCCGCGCACCTCGCCGACCCCCTTGAAGCGGCCCAGTGACACGAGCATGCCCTGCTGCCCGTAGTCGAACGGCAGGGGCGCCGCGCCGTCGAGGACGGCCAGGATGTTGCGCGCCGCATGGGGCCCCTCGCGTACGGCGTGCTGCGCGGTGGCCGGCATGGGCCGCCCGGTCCGCGGGTCCAGGATCGAGGCGCAGTCGCCGAGCGCCCACACCCGATCGAGCCCGGGGACCGCGAACGTGGCATCGGGCCGGATCCAGCCCCGGCCGTCCGCCGCGTGGCCCAGGCGAGCGATGACCGGATGGGGCGCATTGCCGACCGTGCTGACGACCGTGGCGGTCGAGATGACCGAGCCGTCGTCCAGCTCCACGTGGTCCTGCTCGACGCGCACGAGGCGGCGGCCGAGCACGAGACGCACCCCGGCCCGGGCCAGCTTCTTCGTGGCGTAGCGGCCCAGGCGCTCCCCGAACTCGGCCAGCACGTGCGGGCGGCTGTGGACGAGCACGACCTCGGGCGCGGGGAGGCTCGCGAAGGTCCGTCGGGCGGTGTGCAGGAGATCGGCCAGCTCGGCCCCGACCTCCACGCCGGTCGATCCACCGCCCACGACGACGAAGGTCAGGAGCGCCTTCTGGCGCTCGGGGTCGGTCTCGTTGACTGCCTCCTCGAGCATCGACAGGGCCCGGTTGCGGAGGTAGAACGCGTCGCCCAGGCTGCGCACCCCGATGGCGTGCTCGGCCATGCCCGGCACCATGCCGAAGTCCGTCACGCTGCCCAGGGCCAGCACGAGGGCGTCGTAGTCGATGGTGAACCGGGTGCCGCTCTGGCGACGTCGAACGTGGACGTGGCGGCCCACCGTATCGATCTCCTCGACGTAACCCACCTCGACATCGACGCCCCGCAGCATCCGCCGGAGGGGGACCACCACATGGGTGCTCTCGATGGCGCCCGAGACGATGTCGGCGAGCAGCGGCTGGAAGACGAAGTAGTTGTCCCGATTGATGAGCGTCACCGACACCCTGTGCTCCGCCCCGGGCCCGGCCTCGCCCCCGGCCGCCTGGCGCGTGACGAGGCGGCCCTGGCGGCGGAGCAGCCGGGAGAGTTCCTGCGCCGTCGACACGCCGGCGAAACCGCCGCCGAGCACGACGATCCGGGCAGGCTGCGTCATCGTCGAACGCCTTCCGCGGAGCGCGACTCCTCCAGGCGCTCACGCAGATGCAGCAGGGCCCGACGCGTCCGCGTCTTGACGGTTCCGAGGGGCCATCCGAGCCGGGCCGCGATCTCCACCTGGGAGAGCCCTTCCTGGTAGGCCAGCATGATCACGCGGCGTTCAGCGTGCCCCAGGGTGGCGATCCCGGCGGCGATCGCCGAGCCGGCCTCCAGGCGCAGCACCGCCGCCTCCGGCCCGACCTCTGGTGGCGCCGCCCCCAGCAGCCGGCCGTTCGTCTCCAGCCACTGCGCGACCGTCTCGCCGTCGGTCTCCTCGTCGCCGAACGACGAGAACGGCGCGGCGCCCCGGCGGCGGGCCGTCCTGAGGTGGTCGATGGCGCGGTTGTGGGCGATCGAGGACAGCCAGCCGGCCAGCGAGCCGCGTGACGAGTCGAACTGTTCTGCCCGGTTCCAGAGCGTCATGAACGTGTCCTGGAGGACCTCCGCCGCGATCGAGCGGTCTCCACTGTAGCGAAGGGCAGAGGCGAAGACCGCTGGGCTGTGCCGGTCATACAGGGTCGCGAGGGCATCCTCCGACCCGGCCACGAGCGCGCCCACCAGGGCCGCGTCGGAGGCCGGCTCCAAGCCGGTCGCGGGCGTCCATCCCGGCTGCGATGCGAATCCCTGACTGTCGGCGACCATCGGGAGCTCCAGAACTCTCTACGGTAAGTATCTCGTAAGAGAGATACTAGCATGAAACAAGAGTAGAGATACAATGGCCGCATGGCTGATGACTTCACCGACCGCCTGCTCGTCCGCTGGGACACCGCGCGCCCCGACATCGGGGTGGGAGCGCTCCAGGTGACCGCGCGCCTGGCCCGCATCGGGCCGCACCTGGCCCGCCGCCAGGAGGCCGTGTTCGGCCGCTTCGGGCTGAGCCGCGGGGAGGTCGGCCTCCTCAGCGCCCTCCGCACGGCCGGACCGCCCCATCGGCTCTCGCCGACCAAGTTGGGGCACGGGCTGATGCTGTCATCCGCCGGTGTGACCAGCCGGCTGGATCGCCTCGAGCACCGCGGCTTCGTGCGGCGGCTACCCGACCCCGACGACCGACGCGGGGTGATCGTGGAGCTGACCCATGAAGGTACGGAGATCGTCGACGCCGCGGTCGCCGCCAACGCGGCCAGCGATCGTCAGCTCCTGGAGCGCCTCGATCCGCAGGAGATCGAGGCGCTCGAGGGACTCCTGCGCAAGGTCCTGGCCGGACTCGAACTGCCGGAGTAGGCGGGCCCTGCGCCGTCAGGCGGCGGGCGCGAGGGCGGCAGCGATGCCGTCGGCCCAGGCGTCGATGGTGGCCCAGTCGCGGAAGTCGCCGGCCGGCATGGCGTCCCGCGCAGCCGCGGGCAGGTGTCGGGTGAGGCGCTCGGCCAGGCCGATGGGTGTGGCGTTCCTGTCGAACGCGCCGAAGAAGACCTGCGCGCCGCGCGGATGCAACGCCTCTTTCAGCTCGGCGAACTCCTTGGGCTCGGAGGCGACGAGCTGGTCCCGCCCCTTGGCGTCGACCGGGTCCGTCCCCAGCGGCCCGCTGCTGAAGAGCCATAACGGTCGCGCCGCGAGCTCGTGCCGGTTGCGCTGCACGAAGCGGTTGGCGTCGGCCAGCCAGTGGAACATGTAGGCCGCACTGCCCACCACGCAAGCGTCATAGGGGGCAAGGTCCTGCACCTGGTTCGCCGGCAGTGCCTCTGCCGCCACCCCGTCCTGCCGAAGACGGTCGGCGATCCGCTCGGCGATCCCTTGGGTGGCTCCGTGCCGGCTGGCATAGGCGACGAGAACGGACATGCATGCCTCCCCGTTGCTGCTGGTGCACCACGAGGTTGTGGCCGCCCCACGCGTCTGCCAAGTGCCGAATGTCCCGTTCATGCCGCGTCGACCCACGAGGGTCAGGCATGGCGACCGGCGCCGGTCATCGGCGCCCGGCGAGCGGCCGGCATCAAGGCGAGCGGCGCGGCACTTGCAGCGACGTTGCCTCGCTACCATGGCGTCGTCCATGAGCTGCGTTCCCCTTGAGTGAGGCTGGCGTGGGCCCGAGCCGGGTGCGGGTCGTCACGGTCATCGGCACGCGTCCCCAGCTGATCAAGATCGGGGCGCTTCAGCCGGTGCTGCGCCGCCGCGTCGACGAGGTCTTCGTGGACACCGGCCAGCACTGGGACGACAACATGGCGGGGAGCTTCTTCGCCGAACTCGGCCTGGCCCGGCCCGACTACTCGCTCGGCAGTGGGGGCGGCTCCCATGCCCAGCAGACCGCCGCGATGCTGGCCGGCATCGAGCCGATCCTCGTCCGCGAGCGGCCGGACGCGGTGGTCGTGGTGGGCGACACGAACTCGACGCTGGCCGCGGCCCTGGCGGCGGCCAAACTCGACCTGCCCGTGGCCCACGTCGAGGCCGGGCTGCGGGCGTTCGACCGGCGCATCCCCGAGGAGCTCAACCGCCTCGTCGTGGACCGGCTGTCCCAGCTGCTCTTCGCCCCGACGCCGACGGCGGTCCAGAACCTGCGGGCCGAAGGGATCGTGGACGGGGTCAGCCTCACCGGCGACCTCATGCAGGACCTGGCGGCGGACGTCCTGCCGTCCATCAGGGACGCTGCGGTCCTGGGCGAGATCGGCGGGCGACTCGGCCTGCGGCTGTTCCCCGGCGGCTACCTCTTCGTGACGATCCACCGGCAGTCGAACCGGGAGCCCGCGGCGATCGCGGCCTGGACGAGCCTCCTGGGTGGGCTCGCCCGGCCCGGCCGGCAGGTGATCGTGGCGCTCCACCCGGGGACACGTGCCGCGCTCGAGCGCGAAGGCGCGTCGATGGGCCCGGGGGTCACGGTCATCGAACCGCAGGGCTACCGGACGTCGCTGGCCATGCAGCTCCACGCGGCGGCGGTCGTGACCGACTCGGGCGGGGTGACTCGCGAAGCCGCCTGGCTGAACGTGCCGTGCCTGATGCTGCGGGAAACGACCGAGTGGCCCGAGGCCGTGGCGAGCTCGGATGGGCGCCTCGTCAACGTGTCGCTGGATGCGGCCCTGGCGGCCAGCGAGCTCGACCGGCTCGCCCCAGTCCATGACGCGCAGCGGATAGCCAGGGCGAGGAGCGCATCGCTCGACCTGCGGCCGGCCGGTGCGGCCGAGGCGATCACCGAGAGCCTCGCCTCGCTCGCCCCCGCCTGAGGGCGGACGGGCGCAGGCCCGTCAGGGGTCGTCGCGGGCGTGGATCGGTTGCCGCAGGGTGACCGGGTCGCCGAGCCATTGCGTGCCGGCCATCGCCCAGTAGGCGGCCATCGCCTCCAGCCGCGAGGAGTACGTGGCCCGGGCCGCCTCGAACGCGTGCCACGCGGCGTCGCGCGGCGCCAGGCGATAGCCGGACCCCTCCAGGCGGTCGCAGGCCGCCTCGAACGCCGAGCGATCCAGGCCGCTGGCCCGGCCCACCTGGAACCCGAGGTTGGAGAGGTCCTCGACGAGGTGGGTGCCCATGCGCTTGAACAGCTTGGCGTCGCCCCGCGGCAGGTCCTCGATCGTCGTCAGCACCAGGCTCGAGGCGTCCAGGACCGTGCCGAGGGCGCTGATCCAGGACAGGTCGTCGTGGCTCGAGCGGAAGAAGCCCAGGAGCGGGTAGGCCACGTGGGAATCGAGCACCTCGGCGGCCCATGCCTGCCAGTCGCGGAACAGGCCCGGGAGCTGCTCCACGAGTCCGAGCTGGGCGTACGTCTCCAGCAGGGCCACGGCCGACGGGGGCGCGCCTGCGGACGCCTGGAGCATCACCACCCGCACCTCGCGGCGCTGGTACGAGCCGTAGAGCGAGAAGAGGAACGTCACCACGAGGGCGACGACGCCCAGGCCGGTGATGGCCGCCATGGCCGCGATGATCCGCGCCAGGGGGCCCTCGGCGACGATGTCCCCGAAGCCCAGGGTCAGCACCGAGGTCGCCGCGAAGTACACCGTGGTGCCCAGGTTGGTGGGCACGGGGCGCAGCTGGTCACGCAGCGCGAAGAGGATCAGGCCGTAGCCCAGGATCAGCGACAGGAGCCAGGCGGCGAGCAGGGCGATCGTGGCGGCTGGCGCGAACAGGCCCAGCACGCGGTCATAGGACCTGCCGCCTTGCCCGTCGCGGAGGGTGCGCAGGGCGCGCCACGACCCCCGGACGAGGTACCGGCCGATGCGGAACCAGCCGGGCGTGGGCCGCGGCACGACGATCGTCTCGAACAGGTCCCACAGGGCGAGCACCAGCAGGAAGGCGCCGAGGATGAAGGTGACCACTTCGACGGGACCCACGACCTAGTCCTTGCGCCAGGGCAGCTTGGGCTTCTGGGCTGCCCGGATCGTCGCGCCCTTGCGGTGTGGCTTGACCTTGGCCATGGCCGTCAGTCTCGTGAATCGGACCGCCCGTGGCAAGCGTACGTGCAGCCGTTGGGCCGGCGACGACTACCATGGGCGCGCTCCGATCGTGGCGGGCGCTCAGGAGGTTGACATGGCGGACGGCGTGTACCAGCGGACCTGCAAGAAGTGCCAGCACACCTGGTCGGTCCCGGCCGACATCGCGGAAGAGCGGCCGGACGTCAGGTCGATCGCCGGCCAGTTCACCTCGCTGATCGGGGGCAGCGTCCAGGACCAGTTCGCCCTCCGGGCCCACTACCAGCAGCTCGGCGCTGCGGCCAAGTGCCCGCAATGCGGGGCCACGTCCTTCACCCAGGAGAAGGTCGCCGCTTCGACCGCCTCGCCCGAGCAGACTCCGGCGGCGCCTCAGGCCACACCACCGGCCGCGACGGCGCAGCCCCCTCAGACCCAGCTCTACGTCCTCAACCAGAAGATGATCTCGCTGACCGGCGACCTGTGGATCGAAGACGCCCAGGGCCATCACGCCTTCGAGGTCGACGGCCAGCTCCTCAGCCTGCGCGGCACGCATGTGCTCAAGGACGTCAGCGGCCAGGCGCTCTACGAGATCTCGAAGCCGCTCGCCCCGCACCTCCACGACACCATCACCATCACGAAGGGCGGCCAGGCTGCGGCGACCGTCCAGAAGGCGGTGTTCAACCTGGCCGGCGACAAGTTCAAGATCACGCTGGCGAGCGGTCAGCAGTTGACGCTCAAGGGCGACTGGATGGACCGCGAGTTCCAGGTCAAGGACCAGGCAGGGCAGGTGGTCATGACGGCGTCCCGAGCGTGGCTCAGCATGCACGACGCGTACGGGGTCCAGATCTCGCCGGGCTTCGAGGTGCCGCTTGGCCTGGCCATCGCCATCGCCCTGGAACGTGTCGAGGTCCAGGAGAAGGGCGAGTCGCCGCTGCAGAACCTGCTGGGCGGCATCGGCCAGTTCTGAGGCGCCCGAGCACCGATGGCTGAGGGCAGTTCGTTCTACGGCGCACCGTTCGCCCGCGGGCGGCGTCGCGACCGGCTGGCGATCGTGACCGTCCTCATCGTCGTGCTGGGGCTCGCCGTCGCCATCGCCAAGCCATGGGGTGACACCGGCCGGCCTGCGGCCTCGAGCCCACCCGCCGTTGCCGCGGTCAGCCCCTCCGCCGCTGCCGGTCCTGCGTCAGCCCAACCCCCGGCTTCAGCTCTGCCGCCCCACCTCTCCCATCCGCTGCCGGTCGCCTTCACCACTGCCGGACCGCCGCTATCCGAGGCGTGGGCGGGTCTTGATTGGCGCCGACTCGCGCCCGACGACCCGCTTGGGATCGTCAGGGCCGAGGTGACTTCCGGTGAGACGTCCGTCGCCATCGGTGACATCGAGGGGACGACGTCGACGACGGTCTGGGCGTCGACGGACCGGACGCATTGGCGGCCGCCCGACAGCGGGACGCCGGCGACGCTCGCGTCGGGCCTGACGGTGATCGGCCTGACCACCCTCGCGGGGCGCTTCGTCGCCGTCACCGCGATGAACGATTACCTGTACCGCTACCTTCCGCCCGTCATGGCCTGGACGTCGACCGACGGCCTGAGCTGGACCCATGCGACCACCCTGCCCGTCGATGCGCTCTCGGGCCCGACGGGTTCTCCACCGCTCGTCGCCGCCCGACCGGATGGGCTGGTCGTCGCGACGAGCGGCCTCGCCGCCCGTTACGCCGCCTCGTCCGACGGATCGAACTGGGTCCTCTCGCCGCCGAACGCGTTCCCGACCGACTTCGCGCTCGCCGACCTCGAGGGGACCTCGACAGGCTATGTCGCGATCGGAGGGTGGATGACGGGCGGCTCGGCCCGAGCGGCGACGCTGTGGTCCGCCGACGGCCGCACCTGGCCCGAGAAGCCGATCCCCCTGCCGACCGCGGCGTCAGGCTCCGCGAGGCCGGCCGCCTCGGATGCGGTGACGCTCATGGTCGGCGACCACGGCATGATCGCCGTGGGGATCGGCAGCTCCCCGGGCGCGGCCCTGTGGTGGCGCTCCCTCGATGGCCGGCAATGGCAGCCGCTCCAGACCTTCCTGCCCCTCGGGGCGACGAAGTGCGCAGGCGCGAACTGCGGTGCGCAGCCGAACGGGACGCTCATCGGTGACGGTCATCGGCTCGTCGCGGTGCGCGGTGGCTCGGACGCGGCCGCCTTGGTCTCGACCGACGGCCAGCGCTGGACGGCGCTCGCCCTCTCCGGGGACATCCCGAGTGCGCAGGCGCAGGCCCTCCTCCTGCCCGGCGGCGTGCTCGCCTCTGATGGGACGACGACCTGGTTCGGCCAGGCCCTCGGCGCCGGCTGAAGGCGGCTGATCGCCCGGGCTCGTAGCCGTGCGCAGTCGTGACCCGTCAGGCCCGCTCGAGGTCGCGCTTGATCCAGCCCAGGTGCTCGCGCCGATGCCGATGGCGGTGTAGCAGGAACTGGTCGGGACTGTCGTGCAGCTGGGCGACCAGCGAGTCGGGCGCACGGGCGATCAGCCGGTCCACGACGGCGGCCGCTTCCAGGGCCAACGAGGGCACGTCAGCTGTCTCGATCGTCGCCCAGTACGGCGAGAGGGCCTCATTCGCCAGGTCCTCGGCGTCGAGCACCGAGGCACTGTCGGCGGTCCACGTGCCCGCCAGCATCGACCGCCAGCGCTCGCCCTGCCAACGGTCCCAGAACCCCAGGTGCGCGAGATGGGACAGCGCACTCCATCCCTCGCCCAGATCCGCCCGCAGCTGTAGCTGCGTGAGCCTGGCCACCAGCTCGGCGATCTCGGCCCGCGACTCCTCGTTGGCCCGGTCGTGGCTGCGATCCACCATCGTCATCTCCCGAGCTGCAACGCGAAGGCCTCGACGGCTTGGACCCTGCCCTTGACCGTCACCGGGCCGAGCGAGACCATCGGGAAGGCGCCCTCGAGCTGGCGGGCTGTCTCGGCCCCGATGACCACCTCGCCCGGGCTGGCGACACCCTGCAGACGCGCGGCGACGTTGGTCGTGTCACCGATGGCGGTGAAGTTGCGGAACTCCTGGCTCCCGATGTTGCCCACCAGCGCACGGCCGGTGTTGATGCCGATGTGAAAACGCGGCCCCGCAGGAGCCTCCGTCGCGACCTGGTCCGTGCGCTCCAGGATCGCTTGCGCCGCCCGACAGGCGCGGAGGGCGTGATCGGGCTGTGCCTGCGGGGCGCCGAAGACGGCCATCACGGCATCGCCGGCCAGCTGGGTCGGCAGGCCGCCCTGTTCCAGGATCGCCGGCAAGGCGGCCGCGAAGTAGCGGTTGAGCAAGCCCACGACCTCGGTCGGTGAGCGCGCCTCGGCGTACGTCGAGAAGGCGCCGAGATCGGCGAAGAGGACGGTGACGACCACGAGGTCGCCGCCCAGGTCGGCGCGATGCGGATCGGCCAGCAGGACCCGTGCGAGTTCGGGCGGGAAGTATCGCCGCAGGGTCTCACGGACCGAGGTCAGGACGCCCTCCTGTCCCGTCGCGAAGAGGCGGACCAGGAGCCAGATCAGCAGTGGTCCGGCCATGAGGTTGAGGACGAAGAAGGCCTGCTGGAGGGACTGCGGGAAGGCGGGCGGGTTCGGGGTCGGGAGGACGGCGGACAGCACCATCAGCACCGCGTACTCGGCCGCCAGCACCAGACTCAGCCGCCGATGCCCGAGCAGCACGGCGATGATCGGACCGAAACCGGCCCAGACCGCGACGCCGCTGCCGGCGACGAAGCCGCCGAGCACCCACATGAGCACGAACGGCAGCGTGACGAACGGCACGAACTGCCCGATCGCGAAGGGCTCGTAACGGTGGCTGACCATGAAGCCGAGCAGGCTCACCAGCGAGATGGCCACGTAGATCCACGGGACGACCGCTGCCTCCGGGGCCCCAGCCAGCCAGTAGATGGCCCCCCACACCACCGCGAGCGCGGTGACGATGAGGGCGGCGACCAGGAGGAGGAACTTGCGCAGCCGGGTGTCATCGTCATCGCCCGCTTCGGCCCCGATCGCGATGATCCGGCCGATGAGGGTGCTCACGCCTTCGATCCTACCGCGACCGCGAACGCGTCCCGGTCACCGAAACCCCAGCCGCCCGGCATACTTCCGCCATGAACGATGCAGAGGGATCCGGGCTGACGGCTGGGCCCGCCGCCATGGCGGGGGAGCGCTATCTCCTGCTGGCTGACATCTCCGGCTATACGGGCTTCATGGCGGGCGTGGAGCAGGAACATGGGGTCGACTTCAGCGCCGGCATCCCCGCCGCATACGGAGTCTTGGGCGGGCTCCTCGATGCCGTCGTCGAGGGCGTCGAGCCCGACTTCACGGTCGTGAAGCTGGAGGGCGATGCGGTCTTCGCCGCCGCGTCAGCTGTCGGCCTGGACGGTCAAGGCGACCGGGTGCTGGCCAAGATCCAGGTGATGTACCAGGCGTTCTCAGACCGTCGCACGCGCGCCATCCCGGCCAACGACCATATCTGCACCGCCTGCCCCGCGGTGGCCCACCTCGACCTCAAGGTGGCCCTCCATCGCGGTCAGGCCGTGCGCCAGGCGGTCGGGGCTGGCAGCGACCTCCTGGGCCCGGCCGTGACGATCGCCCATCGATTGCTCAAGAACACCGTCCGAGAGCGGATCGGCCGGCGGCCGTACCTGCTGCTCACCGACGCCGCCGCGATAGGCCTCGGCCTGCCCGAAGTCGGTGTCGCGCACGCGGAGGAGTACACGGACGCGGGCCCGATCCATGGCCGCCTCGTGGAACTCGGTGCCTGACCCGAGTCCTGTGCGATGATCGCTGTGAAGTCTTTTTCCCCGGATCGTGGGCGCCTGCGAGAGAGGTAGGAGAGAATGCCGATCGGCGCATTGGTGGCGGTGTTCGTCTCTGTGTTCGTGGCCCTGTACGTGGTGCTGATCATCCGCCGCAGGAACTGATCGCCTCGGGCACGCGCGACTGGGTGCGGATGGATCGGGTGCCCCAGCGTGAAGCGGTCACCGGCCGAACTCCTTATCCACGATCTGAACGAGGCGATCGACCAGGAACCGGAAGATCCGCTCGCCGATGGCGGCCGAGGCGCCCGACGCCCCGCGGAGGACACCTGACGGCGGCACCAAGCCGGGCGGCTCGGGCAACGTCGTGTACGTCGCGATTGGCCATGTCACGTCGGGCTCGATGCGGTCCGGAAGCACTCGTTCCGGGTCCAGGAACATCATCAGCGAGGTTTCCACCACGCCGGCGTGTTCGGCCTCCCACCCAGGAAACCTGCCGTCGAAGATCTCCTGAAGCGTATCGATGGGCACCTGCTCCCACCAGTTGACGAGCAGGGTCTTGATGGAGTCCGGCGGGGCGGCCCGGACGGCCAGGTCCAAACCCTCGATGGCGAAGTAGGTGTTCTCGTAGTTGCCGTTGAGGAACAGGAAGTGCCTCACGCCCTGACGGGCGAGGTCGGTCACCACATCGCGCACGGCCGAAACGAACGTGTGGCCGTCGAAGCTCGTGGTGCCGGGGAAGAGCCCGCCGCCGCCGCTCGTCGGCTGCGACTTGTAGCCGTATTGGAAGGACGGCATGACCACGCCCGCGACCCGCTCGGCCACCGCGCGTGCGAGGCCCGTCGGGACCACATTATCGGTGTCAAGCGGCAGGTGGTACCCGTGCTGCTCGACCGCCCCGAGGGGCACCAGAAAGGGTTGCCCGAGGCGGTCGCGGAACTCAGGCCACGTCAGATCGGCCGCCAGATGTAGGTCGCGACTCACTGAGGTCCGCCATCCATCACGGTGCAGATTGACACCGGGCTGGACGAATCGTCAAGATTGGACAGGCCGTCCAACACAGGAGGCGTCGTGGCGACCCGTCTGGCTCGTAGCGCGAACACGGTTGCGGCCCGCAGCCGACCCGCCTCGCCGCACCCCGGTGGCTTCGACGCGACCGAGCTGCCCGCCGCCTTCGAACTGTTGGGCCGGATCGGCCGGGCCGTCGTGGCGACCATCGGCCCCGAGTGCGAGGTCGTCGTGCACGACCTGCGCCAGCCGGAGCATTCGGTCATCGCCATCAGCGGTGACCTCACCGGCCGCCGGGTCGGGGCGCCCGTGCCCGATCGACAGTTGCTCCCTGGCGAGGTGGACAAGTTCACCGAAGACGACCTGCGTCGCACGGCCATCACGCCGACTGGTCGGGAGCTGCTCGCCTCGACCTCGTGGATCCGCGACCGGAGCGGTCACATCGTCGGAGCGTTATGCATCAACGTCGATCGCTCCGGGCTGGAGCGTGCCCGCGATCTCATCGACGCGCACCTGGGGCCGCCCGACCGCACGCCGCCGCCGCTCTTCTCTTTCGCCTCGGACATCGAGGAGTTGACCCAGACCGCCGTGGCCGCCGTGATCGGTCGTGGGCCGCGACGCCGCCTCCATCCCGCCCAGCGGGTCGAGCTCCTGCGCCGCCTTGACAACGACGGCGTCTTCGCCTTGCGCGGGGGAGCGTCCCACGTGGCCGCTGACCTGGGCGTTTCCCGCTCGACCGTCTATGGCGACCTGCGGAAAGCCCGGGCCGCCCGCCCTGCCAGGAAGGAGGGCGCGACCGATCCGAGGGATGCGTGATATCGGCAACCCAAACCATCGACACCACTGAGGGTGGGAGGAAGTTGGAGGCTCCCGTGGCGCAACAACCGGTAGCAGGTTCGCCAGGCCTGTTCGTGCGGGCCAGTTCGGGCCTGGTGCGTGACATCGGCACCCGCGACACCGTGATCTACGGCCTCAACGCGATCACCATCGCCTACGTCACCTTCACGATGACGTCGTGGGCGCTCTACCCGGGCGCCTCATACGAGTGGTCGACGATCATCACGACCCTCGGCGCGATCGGCGTCGGGATCGTCTACGCGCTCTTGGCGGGCGTCTATCCCCGGTCGGGCGGCGAGTACGTCTTCCTCTCGCGCATCCTCCGGCCGGACATCGGCTTCGTCATCAGCTTCGTGCAGGCCTTCTGGTACATCTTCTACTTCGGCTTGAATGGCGCGTTCTTCTCGCTGTTCGGTCTGTCGCCGCTGTTCACGACGCTCGGTCTCCAGACCGGCAACGACACGCTCACGAGCATCGGCACGTGGTTCTCCGACCCGTGGGGGATGTTCATCGCCGGGACGTGCCTGCTGCTGCTGGTCGCCTTCATGGTCTTCCGCGGCATGCGGGCCTACTTCACCTTCCAGCGGTGGGGCACGTTCATCGGTCTGGCCAGTGCCGTCCTGACGATCGTGGTCCTGGCCATGGGTGCGGCCGGCATCTTCCACTTCCAGCCGGCGTTCGACGCGCTGGCCGGCTCGGGCGCTTACCAGGCGATCACGTCGGGTGTCACCGTTCCGGCCTACACCGTGCCGGACACCCTCAACTTCATGGTCTGGCCGGCGTTCTCGATCCTCTTCTCGGTCAACATGGTGGCCTTCAGCGGCGAGATCAAGCACATCGGGCGCGGGCCGCTCTGGGGCATCATCGGCTCGATGGTCGCCGCGGGGTTGATCTTCGTCGGCTTCATGTTCTTCGCCCGGGGCGCCATGAGCGACCAATTCATGATCGGCGCGGTCACGACCGACAAGTTCCCGCTCCCGATCGAGCCGTTCATCAACTCGCTGGCGTCGATCCTCGCGGCCAACCCCCTGCTTACGATCCTGATGAACCTGTGGGTCATCCTGATCATCCCGTACGCCCTGGGCAGCAACATCCTGTACGCCTCACGGGCACTCCTCGCCTGGTCGATCGATGGCGTCGCGCCGGCGCGCCTGAGCCAGGTCTCGGAGCGGTACCACTCGCCGGTCGTGGCCATCCTGGTCGTGGCGGTGCTGGCCGAGATCTGGCTGGCCGTCTACGCCTTCACCACGCTGGTGTCGATCCTTTCCGGTCTGTTGGCCTTCTCGATCGCCTTCCTCGTCGTGAGCCTCACGGGCATCGTCTTCCCGTGGCTCAAGCGGGAGGTGTATGAGCGCTCGCCGGCCGCCATGCGTGTCGCGGGTATCCCGGTGATCTCGATCGCAGCGGTGGTCGGGGCGATCTTCTCCGGCTTCCTGTTCTACCGGGCGATCGTCGACGAGACGTTCGGGGCGAGCACGACGTTTTCCATCGAGGTCACGGTGGCGGTCTTCATCGTCGGCTTCGTGTGGTTCTACGCGGCCCGCATGATCCGGCAACAGCAAGGGACCGCCGTCGATCAGGCCTTCAAGGAGATCCCTGTCGAATGACCAGCGGACCGCGGACCCCGAGGCGGCGCGAAGCAGGCTGACGTGCGCCTCTACTTCTGCTCCGACATCCATGGGTCCGAGGTCTGTTGGCGGAAGTTCCTGGCCGCCCCCGGCTTCTATGACGCCGACGTCATCGTGGTCGGGGGCGACATCACCGGGAAGTTCATCGTGCCCATCGTCCGGCGGCGGAACGGCCACGCGGAGGCCGAGTTCCTGGGCGTCAAACGGCGGACGTCGACCGACGCCGAGCTCGCGACCCTCCAACGCCGCATCGCCGATGCGGGCCAATACGCGTTCGAGATGACCCCCGACGAGCACGCCCAGATCGCCCGCGACCCGCAGGCCCAGGACGCCCTGTTCCAGCGCCTCGTGGGCGAACGGGTCAGCGCGTGGCTCGAGTTGGCTGAGCAGCGCCTTCGCGGCACGGGCGTGCGGTGCCTCGTGAGCGGAGGCAATGACGATTACTTCTCCGTCGATGCGGTCCTGGCCGCCTCTTCCGTCGTCGAGGACCCCAACGGGCGGTGCCTGGAGCTGGATGGCGGCATCGAGGTGATCGGCATGGGCTACGGCAATCAGACACCGTGGGCGTGCCCCCGCGACATCCCGGAGGCCGAGCTTGAGGACCGCCTCACGAGCCTCGCCGCGGAACTTCGTGACCCCGAGCGGGCCATCTTCGACTTCCACGTCCCACCCTACGACAGCGGTCTCGACACGGCCGCCCGGCTCGACGACCAGCTGCGCATGAAGCTGACGGGAAGTGGACCCGAGCTGATGCCCGTGGGCAGCACCGCGGTGCGCAACGCGATCGAACGCTACCGCCCGATGCTTTCTCTGCACGGCCATATCCACGAGTCCAAAGGCGTGCGCCGCATCGGGCCGACGACCGCGGTCAATCCCGGTAGCGAGTACGCCGAAGGCGTTCTGATGGGGGCCGTCGTCGAGATCGACGAGCGCGCCCGCGTGGATGTCGTCAAGAGCGTGCGACTCGTCAGCGGCTGATGTACGGGCTGGCCTCGGGAGCCTTGCCGCTGGGGCAGTTCGTCGCCCGCGACGGGATCATCGACCTTGCCTGGGGCCACCCCGACCCGGCGCTCCTGCCCATCGGCGGCCTGCAGCGGGCGGCGAACGCGGTGCTCGCGCGGTACGGGGCCGACGCCCTCGGCTACGGCTACCCCACCGGCCCCGGGCCGCTCATCGCGTGGCTCTGTGATCACCTCGGCGCCATCGATGGGCGGAAACCTGATCCGGAGGCAGTGCTGGCGACGGCGGGCAACTCGCAAGCGCTCGACCAAGTGGCCACCATCCTCACGAAACCCGGTGACTCCGTGCTGGTCGAAGCGCCGACCTACCACCTGGCCGTGCGCATCCTGCGCGACCACCCCCTCAACCTGGTGCCGATCCCGTCCGACGAGGACGGCATGCGGGTCGAAGCGTTGCCCGGGATCATGCGGGCGCTGCGCCGCGGGGGCGCAGGTCTTCAGGCGAACGGCGGACGATCGGGGCGTCCGCGACTGTTGTACTGCGTGCCCACCTTCAATAACCCGACCGGCGCATCCCTGCCGCCCGAGCGCCGGCGGCAGCTGGTCGAGTTCGCGGCCGAGGCGGGCATCGTCATCGTCGAGGACGACGCCTACGGCGAGCTCGCCTATGACGCGCCTCGGCCCCCATCCTTGTGGAGCCTGGCGCCCCCCGGGGTCGTGGTGCGCCTTGGCTCGTTCAGCAAGTCGCTCGCGCCCGGGTTGCGGGCGGGATTCCTTACCGCCGACGCGGCCATCGTCGAGCGGTTCCGCGATTCTGGCCAGCTCGACTCCGGCGGTGGCGTGAGCCACTTCAGCTCGCTGGTGGTCGCGGAGTTCGCCCGCTCCGGCGACTACAGTGCCAACGTCGCGCGCCTGCGGGCCGCCTACCGCGAGCGTCGCGATGCGCTGCTCGACGCGCTGGGAGAGTCCAGTCGGCCCGCGCTCGACTGGCGACGGCCGGGAGGCGGCTACTTCGCGTGGGTGGCGCTGCCGGCAGGCACTGACGCTCGGGTGCTGCTGCGGAAGGCGGAGGCCGCCGGTGTCGGGTTCATGACAGGGCCCAGCTTCTATGCGGGGCCGATCCCGAGCGCGGCGACCGGGCGCATCCGCCTTGCGTTCACGCGATACGGGCCGGAGGCGCTCATCGAGGCGGGGCGGCGGCTGTTGGCAGTCCTGGACCTGGCCGCAGGCTGATCGCGGCTTGCCCTGACCACTGATGGGTCGTCCCGACCACCGCTGACCCGACGGATGGCCTGCGCCTCGATGCCGACCGTCTATGCGCTCGCCAGCACGCTGAACAGGTCGACGGACTCGACGCGCATGAACGGGGGTCGGGGGGCGGCGCGGGCGGCCTCGAGCGCGGCGCGCGCGGCATCCTCGGACCCGAACACCAGGACGTTGAGCGTCCTGCCGGCGCCGTCGCTCATCCACAGCGCCGAGACGAAGCCTGGCGCCTCGCGCACGCGCGGCGCCACGTTCGCACTCACCATGCCCCCGCTGCCATCGATCTGCGCCGCATCGCCCGCCTCACGGACCACGACTGCGAACATGGGACGCTCCTTCGCCTATCATCGCGCAAGCCAACGTGATTTCACATAAGGCACTGTGACACGAAATGACCGAGAGCGTCAAGCCCCGTCGTCGCTACCAGTCGGCGCGCCGCGCGGCGCAGGCCGCGCAGACGCGACGCGACATCGTGACGGCCGCCGGCCTCCTGTTCCGCGAACGCGGATACGGCGTGCCGCTGGCCGAGATCGCGAGCCAGGCCGGCGTCGTGGTCGAGACGGTCTACCGGGTCTTCGGCAGCAAGGCCGCGCTGTTCCGGGCAGTGGTGGAGGCGTTGCTGGCGGGCGGCGCCGGCCGGGGCGAGGTCCCCGTCGGGGAGCGGCCGGCGATCCGCGCCATCCGCGACGATCCGGATCCGCGCAGGCAGGTGGCGGCCTACGCCGCGACGCAGCCCGGGATCCACCGCCGTGCGGGCCCGCTCCTGCGCGCCCTCCGCGACGCCAGCGGGAGCGATCCCGAGCTCCGGCGGCTGTGGGACGAGATGGAGGCCTGGCGGCTCGAGGGACAGGGGCGGTTCGTGCGGATGCTCGCCGACCGGGGCGTGCTGCTACCGGGCCTCGGGGTCGATGCCGGGAGCGACATCACTTGGACCTTGTGCTCCCTCGCCGTATACGACGCGCTGGTCCTCGCCCGGGGCTGGAGCGACGAGCGCTATCAGGCCTGGCTGACCAACGCCCTCGCCCGGGAACTGCTCGCCAGCGTCGCACGGCAGAATGCGTGAGTGGAAGCGCACCGACCCCAAGACCTCGGTGACCTCGACCCCGCGGCGATCGTCGGGCGCGCGCGTGCGGCGTATGACGAGGGGCACCTGGCAGCCGCTGCCGATCTCGCGCTGCTGGCGTCCGACGCCGGCGTCGCCCGTGGAGATCGAAGCGCGGTCCTGGCGGCGGCACTCGCCTGGACCGGAGTGCCCGATCCGAGGATGGCCACGGCGACCGAGCACCTCTGTCGCCAGGCGCTCCGGATGCAGGATCCGGCGGACGTCGCTCTCGCCGCGCGCCTGCACGGCCAGCGTTCTGTCGCGCTCCACCTGCTCGAGCGGTTCGATGAAGCCCGCGCCGAAGCACAGGCGGCCGGCTCACTCGCCGACTCGACGCAGGACCCGATGGCGGGCATCGCAGCCCGGCATGCACGACAACTGGACATCGCTGGCGTGGGCAGTGGGCTGGCGCTCGCCGATCTCGGCGAGCAGATGCTCGCGGACGCCGGTCGAACGCCGGACCCGGACGCCGGACTCCTGGCCCGGTCATGTCGCCTCGAGGGGCGGTTGCGCGTCGGTGATACGGCCGGGGCGCGCCACGACATCGCCGCCCTGGAGGTCCATGCGACCCGCACCGGTCGTCCGCTCGACCGATGGAACGCGCTCTTGGCGCGCGCTGGACTGGAGCAGGCCCTGGGCGGCTTCGCTGACGCCGAGGTCCATGCCCGCGAGGCGCGTGCCGCCCTCCCGCCTGACCAGCGGCCGCACACGGAGCCACTGTTCGCGGCGCAGCTATTGCTGATCAGCACCGACACGGCTCACGAGCCCGAGGAAGCGGTCGACGCACGCGGATTCATCGTCGGCGGGCCGCTCATCGCCATCGCCATGACGGGGCGCTTCGACCTGGAGCTGGGCAATAGGGCGCGGGCTCGTCTGGCACTCGAGGCGGTCCGCTACCGCCTGGACGACATCGCGCTCGATCGGCGTGGGCTGCCGACACTGACCGCAGCTGTCGAGCTGGCCGCCGCGTTCTCGGACGTCGAGCTGGCGACGGCGATCGGCGAGCGCCTGGCCCCGTTCGACGGCGCCATGATCGTGAGCGCCCTCGGCGCGGTCGGCCCGGTCGCCCACTTCCTGGGGATCGTGGACCGTCTGCGTGGCGAGGCGGCCGCGGCCGTCGCCCACGCGACATCGGCCACCACCCTCGCCACCAAGGGTGGCTTCGGGCCGTGGGCGGCACGCAGCCGACTGGCGCTGGCGGAGGCCCTGGCGCTCGACGGGAGCGCGGGCATGCGGCGCGCCCCCCGGGAAGCGACCCTCGCGCTCGAGGCGGCCACGCAGCTGGGGATGCGAGGCCTCGTCGCCCGCGCATCAGGCCTGGCCGATCGGCTCAACTCGAGTCGCCGACTCTCGTCACGAGAGGCGGAGATCGCTGGCCTCATCGCCAGCGGCGCGTCGAACCGGCAGATCGCGGATCGGCTCGTCCTGTCCGAGCGCACCGTCGAGACGCACGTCCAGCACGTCCTCGAGAAGCTCGACTTCCAGTCTCGGACCCAGGTCGCGGCCTGGGCCGTCGAGGTCGACCTTCCCCGACCACCAGGGCCCCTTCCGTAGTCGGAATCCGTGGATCCACGGATGTGCGGGCGGCTTCGCGTCGCCTACGGTGGGTCAGGATCCCTCGCGACGGGCGCGGGAGTTCGGATGGAGCGCTGCCATGGACACCCACGGGCTGGTGCGCGACTGGGTCGCGGTCTTCAATACGGGGGACGCGGGTCGCGCGGACCGGATCGTGTCCCAGAGGTTCGTGGAGCACGCGACGGCGCCGTTCAGCCAGGACACGCCCGGACGCGTCGACGGGCCTGCGCACCTCAAGGAAGCATCGAGCTGGCTGCGCGCCCAGTTCCCGGACCTGCGGATGGAGATCGAGGCGATCGTCGCGGAGCGAGACACCGTCGCGGTGCTCGTGACGTCGACCGGCACGAACCGCGGGCCGCTCAACGGCGTCATCCCGGCTACCGAGCGCAC
>DATBOX010000212.1:0-7759 GCA_036561685.1 Candidatus Limnocylindrales bacterium
GATCACGAAGGGGCCGTCGAATGGCACCTTCGAGACCTCGGGGCTGAGCGGGTACAAGGTCGACGCCTTCGCCACCGGCACCGATCGGAGGTAGGCGGCCGGCCAGGGGCCACTCGTCAGGAAGCCCAGCCAGCCGGAGTACAGATCCTTGAAATGGATCGTCGCCGTCAGCTTGTCGGCCGACTCATCGATGGCGCCGATGTCAGGCCAGCCGGTGCTGCAGCCGATGCAGCCGGTCTGAGCCTTGTCGGTGGCCCATTCCCACGTGGCCACGTAGTCGTCCATGGTCACGGGGGCGCCGTCCGACCATTCGAGGTTGGGCTTGAGGGTGACCTTGACGTCGAACGTCGTGCCGTTGATCACCACGCCCCCGTTCTCGGGCGTCGGCACCGTCATCGCCAGGTCGGGGATGTACTTGCCGTCCGAGGTCACCGCGACGAAGCCCCGCATCGCCGGCTGCATCGCCTCGAGGGTCGAGAAGCTGCTGGCGAACCAGAGGTTGAGTGAGTCGGGCGGCGACCACTCACCCATCACCAGCGTCCCGTTGGGGGCGACCCCGATGCTGGTTCGCGGCGCGTAATCGGTGCCGAAGAGTTGCTGGTCCAGGGCAGACGCGGGCGAGGACGACGGCGACGCCGGCGGCGTGGAAGGAGACGCGACCGGACTCGCCGTCGGCGGCGCCGTCACCGATGGCGAGGGGGTCGCCGTCCCACCACACGCGGCCACGAGCACGAGGGCCGAGGCGGTGGCCAGGCCCCTACCAAGACGAGAGCCCATCGGACGCCCCATCCTCTGCTGCGAGCGTGCGCGATCCCCGCTCGACCGGCGCATCCTGCGTCAACGTAGCACGCGCGGTGTGCCACCAAGCCGACACGGCACCAGTCAACCGGCCGACGCGGCGCCCGGCAGCGCTAGCGCCCCGTGGCGTAGCCCGTCAGTTCCACGTAGGCATCGGCGGCGAGCGGCGAGCCGTCGCGGGCGGCGGTCACGACCTGCGAACCCTCCCAGTAGACGACCCCCGTGGTCGCGCGCGTGTCCAGCTCCTGGTCCGGCACCGTGGGCCGGAGTGTGATGACGAGGCCCGCCTTGGGTATCGCCACGCGCCAGCCCGATGGGTACACGGCGCCGGTGTGGGGACTGGTCCAGTGGTCGGTCACGGTGACCGTGAAGTCGGTCGCGGCAAGGTGGACGGCCGTGCCGTCCGAGGTCACGTAGGTGCCGTAGGCGAGCGGATACGTCCCATCCGCGTCGCGGATCAATGACAGCGTGACCGCCGCACCGGCGGGCAGGTTGACCGCGAACCAGTCCCATCCGCCGCCGCCGACGGTCACGAAGTCGCCCCACTGGTGGTCGAACCACGCCTCCCCGGTGACGGCCACGGCCTTTCCGCCGATGGTGAGCGTGCCCGCCGCCTGCATCGTCGGACGCGAGTAGTAGTACGACCCGCCGGCCGCGCCGAAGGGCACGTAGCCGATCGTGTCGTGCAGGACTGGCGGCCGTCCGCCGGCGTCCAGCGCCAGCTGGAAGCCGAAGCCACCCTTCGCCGAGGCTACCCCGAGCAGGTCGTGGCCCAGGTAGCCACGCATCACCCACGGATCCGCGGGCGCCCCGCCGGGCGCGGCGGGCGTGCCGGAGATGGCCAGGAAGAAGCCGTAGGGGCCGCTCGACACGGACTGCGCGGCGTCCACCTGCGGCCCCACCTCCGAGCGCTGGTCGTACAGGAAGCGATGGCCCTGCTCGTCGGTGACCGCCACGTGCGAAGCCCAGGTCACCTGGAAGGCGCCCCGTTCGGCGCGGAAGATGACGTCCTCGAACCCGTACGTCGCGCCGGTCGCGGTCCGCAGGTGGCCCGTGTAGTACCACCACTCGGTCAGGCGGTCGTGCGGCCCGTCGTCGCGCGGGAAGACCAGCGGCTGCGGGTCGGGCGCGGCGGCCGGGGTGGCGCTGGGGCGCGGGACCTGCGGATGGGCCGCCGGCGCGTTCGCCAGGAGGGCCCCGTTCGCCGAGCACGCCCCCAGCACGAACGCGGCCAGGATCGCGACCACGACGGCCTGGACCAGGGTCGCCCCCTCCACGACCGGCAGGCGGGCCGCGATCCAGCGCGCCAGCCGGGCCGGCATCCACCAGTTCCAGTGGCCCAGGAGGCGCATCGTGGCCGGCACCAGCAAGGCCCGCACCACGGTCGCGTCGAGGGCCACGGCGATGGCCATGCCAAGGCCGAGCGCCTTGATGAGGACGACCTGCGAGAAGACGAACGAGCCGGCCACGATGACCACGATGAGGGCGGCGCTGGTGACGATCCGGCCGCTCCGCTCGAGCCCGCGCGCCACCGCCGTGCGGTTGTCCGCGCCGGCGTCATAGGCCTCCTTCATGCGGCTGAGCAGGAAGACCTCATAGTCCATCGACAGGCCGAACAGGACGCAGAAGAGGATCACCGGCTGGGTCGTTTCCACGTAGCCCAGCGGCTGGAAGCCGATGAGCGCCGAGAGGTTGCCGTCCTGGAAGATCCACACCAGCGCCCCGAAGCTGGCGATGATCGAGAGGCTGTTCATGATCAGCGCCTTGAGCGGCAGCACCACCGAGCGCAGGAGCAGGAACAGCACCAGGTAGGTGGTGATGAGGATGAACAGGGCGGTGCGGGGGAAGTCCTGGCCCATCCTGGCCACCACGTCGGTGACCTCGGCCGCGCCGCCGGCGACCTGCACCGTGAGGCCCGCCGGCGGGGCCAGCGGGGAGGCGGGATCGCGCAGCGCAGCCACGAGGTCACGGCCGGGCGCGGCGTTGGGCCCGTAGGGCGTGGTCACGGTGAAGACCGTCAGGTCGCCCTTGGTCGTGGCGGCCAGGGCGGCCGCGGCGAACCGGTCGGGCGGCCCACCCGGCGCGGCATAGAGCAGCTGGTACTGGGCGCGCGTGAGCCGCGGGTCCAGGTCGACCAGCCCGTCGACCCGCACCACGCGCGGATCGGAGGCGAGTTGGCGGGAGTAGTCATAGAGCTTGCCCAGCACGGTCGGGTCCGTGATCGGGCCGGTGGCCCGGACGGCCAGCTCGAGCGGCGCGAAGGTCCCCTCCCCGAACGTGTTCGCCAGGACGTCGTAGGCCTGCCGGGACTCCAGGTTCGCCGGCAGGATCGTCTCGTCTGGCGCGTCGAACACGACGTGCAGGAACGGCACCCCCAGCAGGACGAGGATGCCCAGGGTGGGCATGAAGACCCGCCACGGGCGCTGCATCACCCAGCGTGCCAGCCGCGCCCAACGGCTCTCGGCCACGGGCGCGGCCGGGTCGGGCGGCGGACGGCGGAGCAGGCTGCGCACCGACAGCGCCCCCAGCCGCGGCCCCAGGACGGCCAGCATGGCCGGCAGCAGCGTCAGGGCGGCGAGCACGGCCATGCCCACGACGATGGCGCCACCGACGCCGACGGAGCGCAGGATCATGAAGTCGAAGAGGACCAGGCCGATGAGGCCCAGCAGGACCGTGAAGCCGCTGAAGAAGATGGCCCGGCCCGCCGTGGCCACGGTCACGCCGACCGCCTCGTCCACGGCCGCCCGGTCGATCGACCCGTCGGCGAGGCGCCCTCCGCCCCGCCGGCCCAGCTCTTCGCGGAAGCGGCTCGTCAGCAGGAGCGAGTAGTCGACACCCAGGCCCAGCCCCAGGAGAGTGGCCAGGTTCAGCACGAAGATGCTCATCGGCGTGGCGCTGGCCAGCAGGAAGATCGCGGCAAGGGCCAGCAACACGGCCGATCCACCCACGACGAGGGGCACGCCGGCGGCCACGATGCCGCCGAAGATCAGGACCAGGGCGATCGCCGCCAGCGGCAGGCTGACCAGCTCGGCCCGCCGCAGATCCTCCTCCGAGGCGGTCTGGATGTCGCCGTAGAAGGCCGGCGCTCCGCCGATCAAGGTGCGGATGCCGGGTTCGTCGTGGAGGGCCGCCTGGACCGGCGCCATCGCCTGGGGCGAGTCGTCCGGCGACAGGTCCAGGTCCACGATGTCGTAGGCGACCGTCCCGTCAGCACTGACCTGGCGGGGCGCCAGAAGGTGGCTCTGGATGCCGGTCACGTGCGCCGCGTGGGTGACGTCGGCGACGGCCGCCGCGGCTGCCGTCTCGAACGCCGGCTCCCCCGCCCTGGCCGACCCCGTGGCCTGGATGACGATGGCCAGGACGGACGGGGGCACGCCGAGCTGGGCGAGGGTCGCGCGCGCTTCCTCCGACGGCAGGTCGGGCAGCGTGAAGCCACCGGCCCGCAGGGCGGAGCCCGCGCGCGGGGCGAACGGCAGGGCCGCGAGGAGGACGATGGCCCACGTCCCGATGACCCACCAGCGACGGCGCGCCATGAGCAGGCCCAGACGCTGGAATCGCGGCAGCCCGCTGGGCCCGCCGCGCTGGGAGGGTGTCATGGCGGCGCTCGTCATCGCGGTGGCCTCAGGCCGCCGCTTCGGCGACCTCGGAGCGGCACGTCACCTGGGCCACACCGCGGATCGTGGCGATCACCGAGCAGTAGC
The DNA here is from genome assembly GCA_036561685.1 of Candidatus Limnocylindrales bacterium. Lineage (GTDB taxonomy): Bacteria > Chloroflexota > Limnocylindria > Limnocylindrales > CSP1-4 > DASPUH01. The sequence goes on from DATBOX010000212.1 coordinate 4,500, forward strand.
GCTCCTCGCTCATCGCCACGGCCCGCTGGACCTTGACCGGGTCCAGGCCGTGGCCGCTGGCGCGGAAGACGAGGGCGACGGTGGTGAAGGCGAACGGCGGTCCATCCAGCTGCTCGCCTTCCACGCTGACCTCCAGCGCCGTGAGGTCCTGGCGCTGCTTGCGCAGGATCTCCACGACATCCCAGGCGGAGCAGGCGCCGGCCGCGGCCAGCAGCAGCTCGCTCGCCGAGAACCCCGCCGGGCGGCCTTCGTGCGGGCCATTGATCTGCACGACGTGGCCACGCAGCCCGCCCTCCGCCTCGAATCGGTCGGCCTCCGGCTGCCATCTCACGAGGACCGTCTTCACGGTCTCATGATGCGCCCTCGGCCGTCCGACGGCTGGCGCGACCGACCGCCAGCGGACCCACGATCCAGCGTGCCGCGAGGTAGCCGGCGAAACTCAGGCTCGTGACGTAGACGCTGACCGGCAGGTTGGTGGCGAGCGCCAGCAGGATGCCGCCCTCCACCGACACGAGCGCGATGACGACGCTGTACACGGTGGCGCGGATGGGGCTGACGGTCAGCCGCTCGGCCGTGGCGCCCGGGGTGATGAGCAGCGTCAGGATCAGCAGGACCCCGACCACCTGGATGGCTTCCGCCACGGCGGCGGCCATGACCAGCAGGAAGGCGATGGCCAGCTGCCGGACCGGGACGCCGCGTGCCTCGGCCACCTCGGGATCGACCGTCGCGAACGTCAGCGGCCGATACATCACGGCCAGGGCGATCATGGTGACCACGCCGATGCCGACGAGGAGCGCCACGTCGCCCCGGCTGACGCCGGTGATCGAGCCGAACAGGATGCTGAAGGCCTGGGTCGCGTAGCGCGGGTAGAGCGACAGGAAGAGGACGCCCAGGCCAAGGCCGAAGGCCATGGCGATGCCGACCACGGAGTCACGCTCGCGCACTCGCACGCCAAGCGCACCGATGAAGAGGGCCGTGATGGTCGTGCCGGCCATGAGGCCCACGACCGGTGAGGCGCCGACGAGGATCGCGCCGGCCGAGCCGGTGAAGCCGAGTTCGGAGAGGGCATGGACGGCGAAGGCCATGTTCCGCATCACGACGAACCGGCTGACGACGCCGCACACGATCCCCACGACGAGTCCGGCCGCGAGGGCGTTCTGGGCGAAGTCGTAGCCCAGCAGGTGGAGGAGTTGGTCGATCATGCGGTCGCCCGGTCGGGGTGGCGGTCGTCGTCCGGGATCGTCGGGAGGTGGTGCGGCTCCTCGACCTCGAAACCGGAGCCGCTGGACTCGCCGACCACGAGGATCCGGCCGTGGACGCGCAGGACGTCGACGTGTGAGCCATAGAGGGCCGTCATGCGCTCCGAGGTCAGCACCTCATCCGGCGTGCCCATCGCCCAGCGGCCGTTGACCACGAACAGCACCTGGTCGACCAGCGCCAGCACCGGGTTGACGTCGTGCGTCACGAAGAGGACGGTGCGCTCGCCGCCCCGCTGCCAGCCGCCGATCAGGTCGGTGATGCCCTGCTGGTACCGCAGGTCCAGGCTGGCCAGCGGCTCGTCACAGAGGAGCAGGCGCGGGTCGCCGACCAGGGCCTGGGCGATGCGCAGGCGCTGCTGCTCGCCGCCGGAGAGCCGCCCGATGGGCGCATCGGCGAAGGGCTCGGCCCCCACCGCCTGGATGGCCGCCTCGACGCGGTGGCGCGAGGCTGCGCTGGGCCAGCCGATGCCCCAGCGATGGCCGTCGATGCCCAGCTGGACGAGGTCGCGTCCGCGCAGCGGCAGGTCCGCGTCGAGGCTCTGGTGCTGAGGCACGTAGCCGATCCCAGGATCGCCGCGTCGCGGTGCGTGGCCCAGCACCTGCACGTCGCCGGAGCGGAGCGGCGCGAGGCCCAGGATGGTCCGCAGCAGCGATGTCTTGCCCGATCCGTTGGGCCCCAGGATGGCCACGAACGAGCCGGCCTCGAAGGCCAGCGACATGTCCGCCCAGATGCGACGCCCGTGGTACTCGAGCGTGGCGGCGTCGAAGCGGACGGCCGGGTCGGACATCCGCTCAGCTGCCCTGCGCCAGGGCGGCCTGGAGCGCCTGAAGCTGCGCCAGCTGCCAGGCCGCGTAGTGGGCGTAGGCCGGCGGCATCGTCTCTGACACCCCCACGACGGGGATCCCGTCCGCCACGGCGAGGTCGCGCATGCGCTGGGTGATCGGCGTGGTGACCTGGCTGTTGTAGATCAGCACCTTGACCTGCCGGCCGTTCAGGAGATCCTCCATCGCCGCGACGTCCACCGGTGCCGGGTCCGTGCCCTCCTCCACGGCCTTCTGGAAGCCGGCGGGGGTCAGGACCCGGAGGCCGGCAGCGTCCGTCACGTATCCCGCCACAGGCTCCGTGACCGCCACTGGCGAGCCACCGAACTGGTTCCGCAAGAGAGTGATCTCCGCGGTCAGCGGCAGCAGGGCAGCCTGGTACGCCCTCATGTTCATCGAGAGGTTGAAGGCCTGGGGCGGCTCGAGCTGGCCCAGGGCCGTGGTCGCCGCCACGGCGACGCGCTGCATCGTGGTCGGGTCGTACCAGACGTGCGCGTTGACATCATCCGCCACGCCCAGGAGCTGCTGCACGTTGATCACGATTCGCGTGGGGTCCGGAGAGGCGCTGAGCAGCTGCTGCATGAAGTCGTCGTAGCCGATGCCGTTGACGATGACCAGCCTCGCGTCGGCCACGAGTGCGGCGGCCTGGGGGCTCGTCTCGAACGCATGCGGGTCGGCGTTGGGATCGTTGAGCAGGCTCGACACCCGCACATCCGGTCCGATCTGGGCCAGCAGGTCGGCGTAGAAGTTCTCGGTGCCAACGACCGCCAGCTGCGTGCCGCTCCCCGTCGGGCTCGACGGAGCCGTGCTCCCGCCGCACGAGACCAGCGACGCACCGAGCGCCGCGGCGACGATGATCGTGCCCAGACCGCGTCTCATCTGACGTCTCTTCCGGCTCCCTGGGCGTCATCCCGCTCCGCCTCGACGCGGGCCTAGATGATACCGAGTCTCATCGTGGTGGTCAAGACGCAGAGAGCAAGCCTGATCGGGACTGCGATGCCGTTTCGATGGAGGCCGCCGCCCGGCGACCCCGCGGGACTACTCGCCGATGACGGCCCAGATGAAGCCCAGGAAGAGGAACGCCCCGGCCAGCAGGCCGATCAACGCGAGGCCGCCCTCCGCCGTCGACGGCGCGCCGTTGAGGGCCGGCTGCCACGCCTGGGCGATGGTCGGGAGCAT
>DATBOX010000213.1:0-6417 GCA_036561685.1 Candidatus Limnocylindrales bacterium
CCGGCAGTCCGGACAGGCGCGCATCCAGGAGGAGGGCTGTGCGGCGCTCGCTGATCGAGCCGAGTTCGGCGATGGCGATCTTGGCGAAGTCCATGGCCAGGGCCACCGGCTGACCGTGGAAGTTGCCGCCGGAGATCACGCGGCCGTTCGCCGTCGCCGTGGCCGACGCGTCGGCATCCGGGCCGGCCCCTTCGGGGAAGACGAGCGGGTTGTCGGTGGCGCTGTTGATCTCCACCTCGAGGACCCGCCGGGCGTAGGCCACGGCGTCACGGGACGCGCCGTGCACCTGGGGCACGCAGCGCAGCGAGTAGGGGTCCTGCACCTTGTGCGTCTGGCGGTGGTGGCTGCGCTGGAGCTGCGACCCGCGCAACAGGTGACGCAGCTCGGCGGCGACCTGCCGCTGGCCTTCGTGCGGGCGGGCGGCATGGTAGGCGGCGGCGAAGGCGACGTCAGTGCCAAGGAGCGCCTCGATGCTCATGGCCGCGACGACGCTCGCGGTACGTGCCAGCCGCTCCGCATCCAGCACGGCCAGGGCGCCGACGGCGGTCATCATCTGGGTGCCGTTGAGGAGCGCCAGACCCTCCTTCGCCTCGAGCACCAGCGGCTCCAGGCCGGCCGCTGCGAGCGCCGCGGAGGCGGGCACTCGCCGGCCCTCGTACTCGACCTCCCCGCGGCCGATCAGCGGGAGCGCCAGGTGGGCCAGCGGGGCCAGGTCGCCCGACGCGCCCACGCTGCCCTGTTCGGGCACGATCGGGTGGATGCCTCGCGCCAGGAGATCCAGCAGGCGCTCGACGACCACCGGCCGGCAGCCGCTGTGGCCCAGGGCCAGGGTGTTGGCGCGCAGGAGCAGCATGGCGCGGACCGTCCCGGTGTCGAATGGGGTGCCGACCCCCACGGCGTGGCTCACCAGCAGATTGCGCTGGAGGTGCGCCGCCTCTGCCGGCTCGATGCGCCGGGTGGCGAGGTCGCCGAAGCCGGTCGTCACGCCGTAGACGGCCTCGCCGGACGCCACGATCGACTCGATCGTCCGCCGGCTGGCCAGCATCCGCTCGCGCGCCTTTGGGTCCAGGGTGGCGCGCGCTCCGTGCCGGGCCACAGCCTCGACGGCCTCGAGGGTGAGGTCGTGGCCGGTCAGGACGACGGGCGACGGGGTGGGCACGTCGGCAGGATAGGCCAGCGGCGGCCGGTCGCTCGGTCGGATCCGGCGCGAGGTCAGTCCCAGGTCGCGCCGGCCAGCCCGCGCAGGTGGCCGACGTCGTTCACCACGAGGGCCTGCGCGCCGGACCCACGCGGCCCGGCGAACCGGATGACGGTCAGGTTGGCCGGATCCTGGACGAACCGGCGACGGAAATCGCGCACGGGCACCCCGAGGGCGACACAGAGCAGGATCCGATCGGTCGTGCTGTGCCCGACCACGAGGATCTTGTGGTCCGCCATGTCGGCCTCGGCGCCGTCGATGGCAGCCTCGAGGAACGAGCGGACCCGCGTGGCCACGTCGTTCCCGCTTTCCCCGCCGGGGCAGGCAAGGCTCGCCGGATCCGCCTCCCAGAGGAGTCGGGCCGGGCCGTCGCGAGCGGTGACCTGTTCGTAGGTCAGGCCCTCCCACGCCCCGTAGTCCATCTCCAGCAAGCGGGCGTCGGTCTCCGGTTCGCGTCCCGGGACGATCAGCCGCGCCGTCTCGACCGCCCGCCGCAACGGGCTCGCCACCACTCGTTCGAACCTCACCCCGGCCAGCCGACGACCCAACGCGGCCGCCTGCGCGCGACCCTCATCCGAGAGCAGCACGTCCAGGTGCTGCCCCAGGTGCTGCTCGGGCTTCGAGCGCGTCGTCCCCCCATGCCGCGTCAGGACCACGGTCAACACGCTCGGAGCGTAGCAGCGTGGCCGCGGCCGGTCAGTGCGAGCCGACGCCGTTCCGTAGATTCAACGGGTGGAGACTCCCCGCCCGGGCAACGCATCCGCGACGTCGACGGCCACGCAGGGCTTGCCGGCTCGCGCCATCGAGGCGATCGTGCCGCACCGGCTTGGAGTCAGCTTTCGCTGGCTCCTGGCGGCCACCTTCGTCAACAACGCCGGGGACGGCGTCGTGGTCGCCGCCGGGCCGCTGCTGGTCGCATCCCAGACGCATGACCCATTCCTGGTCTCGCTGGCCCTGCTGAGCGAGTACCTGCCGGTCCTCCTGTTCGGCGTGATCGGAGGCGTCGCCGCGGATCGGTTCGATCGGCGGCGGATGGTCGTCGTGGTGAACCTGATCCGGGCTGCCGTCCTTGCGGTCCTCGTGGTCACGATCGTGAGCGGCACGGTGACCATCGCCGTGGTCCTGGCGACGCTCTTCGCCCTGGGGACAGCGGAGACCTTCGCCGACTCAGCCAGCAGCACGCTCATCCCCAGCCTCGTCCAACGGGTGGACCTTGGCCTCGCCAACGCCCGCATGCAGGGGGCGTTCCTGCTCGTGAACCAGCTCGTCGGCCCACCCATCGGCGCCTTCCTGTTCGCGGTCGGGATGGCCCTTCCCTTCACCACCAATGCGGCCGCCTTCGCGCTCGGGGCGGTGCTCGTCTCGCGCGTCACCGTGAGCACGAGGCAGCTGGCCGGCGAGCGGAGCGGCTTCCGGGCGGAGATGGCCGAGGGCATCCGCTGGCTGGCCGGGCACCCGCCGATGCGGACACTGGCGCTGACGATCCTCACCTTCAACGTCACGTTCGGCGCGGCCTGGTCCGTGCTGGTGCTGTACGCGACCCAGCGCCTGGGGATGGACGCAGTCGGCTTCGGCCTGCTGACGACGGCCGTGGCTGTCGGCGGCGTGATCGGCGCGTTCATCTATGGCGCCCTGGAGCGCCGCTTCAGCCTGGCCGACATCATGCGGGTGGGCTTACTCATCGAGACATTCACCCATCTGACGCTGGCCCTGACGACGAGCGCCGTGGTTGCCCTCGCCGTCCTGGTCGTCTTCGGCGCCCACGCCTTCGTCTGGGGCACCACCTCCACGGTGGTCCGCCAACGGGCCGTGCCGAATGAACTCATGGGCCGGGTGTCGGGCGTCTACCGGGTGGCGATCGTGGGCGGGCTGGTGGTGGGCACGCCGCTTGGCGGCCTGCTCGCGACTGCCTTCGGGATCACCGCGCCGTTCTGGTTCGCGTTCGTGGGTTCGGCGCTCCTGGTGACCCTGCTATGGCGCCAGTTCGAGCACATCACCCACGCCGAGGCAGTGGAACCGTGACCTGGCGACCGATGGCCCACGACATCGAGACGCAACGCCTGATCCTGCGACTGCGGGACGAGCGGGACGCCGAGTGGTATCGCGAGCTTGTCGCCGAGCGCGGCGAAGAGATGCCGACGCTCGAAGAGGCGACGGCGCGCCTGGTGCGCGTCAGGGACGAGGCACTGGCCAACGGCCTGGGCCCGCTGACGATCACGCGACGTGCGGAGGGCGACGCGATCGGCTACTGCGCGCTCATCATCGGCCGCTGCAGCCTCGACGAGCCGGAGATCGCCTACGAGCTGCTGCGGCGGTTCCATGGCCGCGGCTATGCCACGGAAGCCGCGCGGGCGCTGGTGGCCGCGGCCGCCGACACCGGCCGGAGGCGGCTCTGGTCCACGGTGGGCGCCTGGAACACGCCGTCGTTGCGGGTCCTGGAGAAGGTCGGCTTCAAGCGCCATCACGAGACCACGAACGAGGCAGGCGAGGTGGTCTACCTCGTCCGCGACCTGTAGTTCGCCGCGGTACACTGCTTGACACATCACCAATAGCCTCGCCTTCGGGGTCGGGTGGAAGTCCCGACCGGTGGTCGGCGGAGCGCGGCGCCAGCCGTGCGGCCGCCAGCCCACGACCCGCACGCCGTGTCGATCCGCGGCGGCGGTGGATCCCCTTGCAGGGAGCCGACGGTCACAGTCCGGACGGGAGAAGGCAGGACGAGCCCGCCTGAGGGCACCGCTCGAACGACGCGAGTCGCGCCGGGGCAGCGGGCCATCACAGCGAGCTGGCACCGCGACCCTTCCGCAAGCTCCCGAGCGCAGGCGCCGCTGCGCTCCGGTCCCGAGCGCCCCTTGGAGGTCGCGCCACGACCACTCCCCGCGTCGAGTCGACCGGGTCCATCCGCGTCACGCGGTTGGGCAAGCGTTTCCGCGCGCCCGCCGACGCGGACGGATCTGCGGCCGCGAGCACGACGCTGCGCGCCCTGGAGGACGTCACGTTCGAGGTCGGCGCCCGCGAGATCGTGGCCATCGTGGGCCCCAACGGCTGCGGCAAGAGCACCCTCCTGCGGCTCATCGCCGGCCTGCTCACTCCGGACGTCGGCACGGTGGACCTGGGCGGGCAGCCGGTCACCGGCCCCGATCCACGGGTCGGCTTCGTGTTCCAGGAACCGCGCCTCCTGCCCTGGGCATCGATCCGCGACAACGTCGGCTTCCCTCTGCGGCTGGCGGATCGCTCGGAGGCGGAGCGCCAGGCGCGGGTCACCGAGCTGCTCGAACAGGTGGATCTCGCGGCCTTCGCCAACGCCCGTCCGCATCAGCTCAGCGGCGGCATGCGTCAGCGCGCGGCGATCGCCCGTGCCCTCGCCCTGGAGCCGTCCGTCCTCCTGCTCGACGAACCGTTCAGCTCGCTCGATGCGCTGACCCGCGAGCGGTTCGGCCTGGAGCTGCTGGAGATCTGGGAGCGCACGGCCACCACGATCGTGCTGGTCACCCACAGCATCCCGGAAGCGGTCTTCCTCGCCGACCGCGTCGTGATGCTCTCGCGGCGCCCGGGCCATGTGGTCGCCCAGATCCATGTCGGCCTGCCGCGGCCGCGCAGCCCGGAACAGGTCGACACGCCGGCCGGCAATGCGGTCGCCCTCCAGATCCGCCACTGGCTGGCCGACGGCGCGGAGGCCCCGGCCTCCGGCCAGATGGAAGCGATGAGGACGTGAGCGCGGCGTTGGACGAGCGAGAGGCCGCGGTGAGCGGGGTCGCCCCCGACCGGACCCTGGCGCATCGCCGGCGGCTGCCCGGCTGGCTGCTGGCCCTGGGCGGCGTGGCGGTGCTGCTCCTCGCCTGGAAGCTTCTCGTCGTGGTGGCCGGCTACCCCACGTTCGTGCTGCCGGCCCCGGAGGTCGTCGCCGCGCGGTTCGTCCGCGCCTGGGCCGACGGCACGATCGAGCCGCATGCCGCGGCCACGATCGAGGAGATCGTGGGCGGCCTGATCATCGGCGTGGGGGCGGCGCTGCCGCTCGGCGCGCTGCTGGGGCGGTCGCGGCTGGCGGAACAGGTGCTGGCCCCGTACTTCGTGGCCGCCCAGGCGACGCCCATCCTGGCCGTCGCGCCGCTCATCGTCCTGTGGTTCGGGACCGGCCTGGTCAGCATCGCCGCCATCTGCGCCGTCGTCCTCTTCTTCCCGGTCACCGTGGCCACCATGGTCGGCGTCCGGTCGGTCGATCCACGCCTCGTGGAGATGGCCGCGGCGTTCCGTGCCACGCCGCGGCAGCGACTCCTTTGGGTGGAGGTCCCGGCTGCCCTGCCGGCCATCCTGGGCGGCCTGCGCGTGGGGGTCACGCTGGCCGTCGTCGGCGCCATCGTCGGTGAATGGGCCGGCGCGAACGCCGGCCTGGGGGTCCTCATCAACCTGGCCCGCGGCAGCCTGTTCGATACCCCGCTGCTCTTCGCCACGCTCCTCACGATCGCCCTCCTGGGGATCGGTCTGTACCTGCTCGTGGTCTTCGCGGAGCGCCGGCTCGTCGGCGTCCGCGCCTGAACGTTTCGGAGGTCCGCATGCGCCCGTCCATCCACCGCACCCTGGCCGTCCTGACGACCTTCCTGCTGGTCGCCTGCACGGGCGGCCCCAGCGTCTCGGCGCCGGCGGCAAGCACCGGCGCGCCCACGCCCTCGGCCTCGGGTTCCGCATCGCCCACCGCGTCGCCCTCGGGCCCGCCGACCCCGCTCGTGGTCGGCCTGGGCTACATCCCGAGCGTCCAGTTCGCCCAGTTCTACTACGCGCAGGAGCAGGGCTACTACCGCGCGGCCGGCCTGGCTGTCACGTTCCAGAACAAGAACGACCCTGACCTGGTGACGCTGGTCGGCCAGGGCAGCATCGACGTCGGGGTGGCCGATGGCACGAGCGTCATCCCCGCCGTCAGCCAGGGCATCCCGGTGACCTACGTGACGACGCTGTACGGCCTGTTCCCCAACGTCGTCTTCGCCAAGGCCAGCGCGAACATCGCCACGGTGGCGGATCTGAAGGGCAGGAAGGTGGGCACGCCCGGAAGGTACGGGTCGAGCTGGATCATGCTGCAGGCGCTTCTCGCCTCGGCCCAGATGACGCCCGCCGACGTGCAGGTCGTGCTGTATCCCGACTACGGCCAGGCCGTGGCGGTCCAGCAGGGCGCGGTCGACGCGGCGACCGGCTTCACCAACAACGAGCCGGTCCAGCTCCAGCTCAAC
>DATBOX010000214.1:0-13858 GCA_036561685.1 Candidatus Limnocylindrales bacterium
AGCGTGACCCCGCTGGTCAGCAGCAGCCAGACGGCCAGCATGAACGGTAGGTCCGCGCCGGCGCGGCGCACGGTCGTCCGGGCGAGGCCGGGGATGAGCCGCACGAGAGAGCCGCCGGGCATCGGCCGACACTACCATCAGCGGCCGGCCCGCCGCGGCGGTCGCCGCCGCGCGCTCAGGGGTTGGGCGGCGGGGACGGACTCGGCGAAGGCGATGGGCTGGGCGAGGGAGACGGGCTGGGGGTGGGCGGAACCTCGAAGGCATAGCCGGCCGCACCCACCGCCGAGTCACCGACCGCCCCGTTGCTCCCGAGGAGGACGAGCTGCCGGCCGGCCAGCTGGCCGATCTCGTACAGGACGGCGAACGACACCGGCGCCGCATTCGGCAGGAAGAGGATCGGGCCTCCCAGGGCTGCGCCGGCGAGACCATCCGGGAAGTTCAGCCCGGAGGCCAGGAAGAGGAACGGCTCGCCGGTCTGGTAGGTCGCGGCCGCGAGCGCGGCGGCAGTGGCGTACCGGTCGGGCCCGGCGATCCGGGCCACGTCGGGCGCGAAGGGCTGGAGATCCTGCAGGAGCGTCTCCGGCACCACCGCTGGGCCCCCTAGCACACGAATCGTGGCGGGTTGCAGTCGCTGGAGTTCGGCCACGAGGGCCGGCTGCTCGGCGAGCGCCTTGCTGGGGTCCTCCATGAGGACCGGCCCGCCAAGGCGCGCCCCGGCGGAGGCGCCCGCCATGGCGTCGGGGAACAGCGATCCGTTGGCCAGGAAGACGACCGGCACGACCGGCGGGACCGGTGGCGGCCCCGGCGAGGTCGGGAACGCGAACTGCGAGACGGCGATAGCCGTGTCGTATCGCGTCGCTCCGGCCAGCCGTTCCACCTTGGTGGGGTCCTGGTCGGGGACGAAGGCGGCGAGTGCGCCGAACTGGGCCGCGGAGATGGCCCCCTCGCCGCCCAGGACGATGATCCGCCCGGGGGTCAAGCGGGCCAGCTCCGAAGCCACCCCGGACGGGATCTCGTCACCCGGCGGCAGCATCAGGATGGGGGCGCCCAGGCGGGCCGCGGCCGGGCCCCCGGCGAGCGCATCGGGGAAGTTCGCGCCGCTGGCCACGATCACAGCCGGGACGCCGGGCTGGAAACGCCAGGCGGAGATGGCCACGGCGGTCGCGTAGCGGTCGCCGCCGGCCAGGTTCACCAGGTCGTCGATGCTGAGCGGTGGGGTCGGCGGATCCAGATAGAGATGGAGGATCGCGTTACGGCCCATGCCCTGGACGATGCATGCCTGGACGGCCTGCTGGGGCAGCAGCGTGCCCGTCGAGAAGCCGCCGGCGCCGCACGTGGCGGTCGAGCCGTTGTAGTGGGGCAGGAAGAAGACGCCCGACTTGCGCATCGAGATCTGCCACGTCGCGTCGACCGCGTCCTTGTCGGCCGGCGAGGGCGTGCGGTGCGCCGGATCGTAGAGCTGGTCGAACGTGTCGCTGCGGACGTCGAAGCACTCTCCCATGAACGTGTGGTTCAGCCGCGCGTGGATGGCGTAGTACCAGCCGTACTGCTTGACGGCCAGGGCGCCGATCTGGAGGTAGGTGGCGTCGTTGGCCGTGCCCCACTCGGCGGCCAGGACCGTCTCGACGTACGTCACGAAGGGGACCTGCACGACGCTGCTGACCGAGCCGTTAGTGACCATCCCGACCTTGATCGTCGGCGGCGGCGCGTACGTGCTGGTCCACCCGGTACAGCTGGCCGCCGTCGACTCCGGGGCCACGGCCATGTCGGGTGAGGTCGCCGAGGACGTGAGAGCGGGCGGCGGGGCGAGGACGGCGACCAGCATGACCACCGACAGGACCGCGCCACCCACGGCAAGCGGAAGGCGCCGCATAGGCGCCGGACGATACGCGGCGCCGCGGGTGGGGTCAACCGGACACCACGAAACGAGCGTGGCCCATCGGGCCCCGCTCTTCGTCGTGGGCCGGCGCTGCCGCCCCCTGGGCGGCGCGGGTTCAGCTGATCATGGGCGCGGCGTCGCGCCCGGGGAAGCTAGTTCCAGCGCCAGGATGGGGCGACGTTCCAGCGCCATGACGCGGCGATGTCCCACCGCCATGAAGCCGCCACGTCCCAGCGCCACGACGCGAGGCGCCATCGCCACGAGGCGAGCCGCCACCGCCATGAGCGCGCCAGCAGATCGGTGCTGTGCTTGACCTTGTCCATGTGAGTCTCCGGTCGAACATCCGAGGGCGGACCGCGACCTGCGGTCCACGACCGGCACCCCAGGCGTCGATCGCAGGGCGATGCTCCCAAGCGGCCTCCCGCCCGTCGATGAGAAGGAGGTACTGGTCGGCGAGCGCTCGAACCCGCCACCGACGGCCGGCTCAGACGCCGGATCGCCCTTCGTTGCCGCGATCCGTGCGGGAAACCGGCTCGGCGCCCTGCGCAGGGCGTGTCCGGCGCCTAGTACGGAAGTACCAGTCGCCAGGACGCACCACAACACGAAGCTCTCGGACGGCCTGCTCGGCCAGCGGCGGCCGCCGTGGGCCCATCCGCCCCACCTATACTCGCGGCGTGAGCGAGGCGCCCGATGACGATGCGGCGCTCCGCGAGACCACGATCGCCCGGCGGACCGTCCATGCCGGCCGCTTCATCCGCTTCCGCGTCGACACCGTGCGCGGGCCCGACGGCCGCCAGCACCAGCGCGAGATCGTGGACCATCCCGGGGCCGTCGCGATCGTGCCGCTGGACGGCACCGACCTCCTGCTCGTGCGTCAGTTCCGCTCAGCCGCCCAGCGCGTGCTGCTGGAGATCCCGGCCGGCACGCTCGACCGCCGGGCCGATGGCACGATCGAACCGCCGGAGGACGCCGCGCCACGGGAACTGGCCGAGGAGACCGGGTACGACGCCGGGACGTGGCGGCGGCTGGGGCACTTCTGGACGGCGCCGGGCTTCGCCAGCGAGGCCATGACGCTCTATCTGGCCACGGACCTGCGGCCCGTGCGCGACTACGGCGGACCGGAGGAGGACGAGCACCTGCAGCTGATCCGGCTGCCATGGACCACGGCCCTGGCCCGGGCCGAGGCTGGCGAGATCGAGGATGCCAAGACGCTCATCGGCATCCTCTGGGTGGCTCGCCTGGGCCTGGTCGCGAACTCCTGAGGGTCAGTTCCCGCGCCAGGCGGCGAGGTCGACCGGCCGCAGGCGCGGTGAAGGCGTCACGCCCGGGATGCGCCCCCGTTTGGCGATCGGCCGCCCGTCGATCTCCTTGAGGTCGCCGGTGAAGTCGATGGGGCTGGCACCGCTGATGTAGGACCCCACGGCATAGGAATCCACGGGCGCGCCCTGTTCCTTGAAGTGCGTGATCCGCTCCGGGTTGAGGCCGCCGCTGATGATGATCCGGACGTGGTTGAAGCCCTCCATGTCCAGGCGGGCGCGGACTTCCTTGACGAGGTCCACCGTCACGCGGCCCCGCTCCGAGGGCGTATCGAGGCGGATGCCGTAGAGGCGGTCGCCCAGGGCATGGGCGACGCGGAGGGCCTCCTCCGCCTCGTCCTTGAACGTATCGACCAGCACGATGCGCGGCACGCCCGGCTCCAGGTCGCGGTCGAAGGCCTCCGCGGCGCGAACGGTGTCGCCGAAGATGAGGACCAGGGCGTGCGGCATCGTGCCGGTCGGCCGGAGGCCTGCCAGCCGCGCACCGGCCGGCGTGGAGGCCCCGACGCACCCGCCGATGATGGCGGCGTAGTCCAGGTTGTCGGTCACGTCGGGGTGCACGTGGCGCGCTCCGAAGCTGATGACCGGCGCCGGCGCGGCCGCTTCCACCGTGGCCCGCGCCGCGGTCGCCCACCCGGTGGACTGGGCCATCATGCCCAGGATGGCCGTCTCGTAGAGGCCGAAGCGCCGGTAGCGCGCACGGATACGCAGCACGATCTCCTTCGGCGCGATGAGGTCGCCATCATCGAGCGCCTCGACCACACCCTCGCCCGCCGGCGCGTCGCCGAGCGCATGGGCCAGCAGGATCTTGGCCTCATCGATGCCGCACAGGACGGCCTCCTGGCGCGTGAAGACCTCCATCGTGACGAGCGGATCCAGGCCCTCGCGGTCAAGGACCTCGTTGGCCCGGGCGAAGTACACGTCAGCGGAGTCGCCTGACAAGATCTCGTGTGACGGGGGGCGTCGTTGCATCAGGCGGGCCGCTGGGTCAGCGCGGGGAGAGGCGTCACGGTGGTGGTTCCTCTGATCGGGACTCGGTCCAGGGCGCGGGCACGGCGGCCGACGCGGGGTCGCCCGGGAGTGTAGCAGCGGCCTGCGGAGCCACGACCACCCGCCGACGCCCCCGGCGCCGCCGCCGGCTCGCCACGAAGGCCGCGGCGAGAAGCAGCAGGGCCACGAGGGCGAGCACGATCGCGACGCGCTCCCGGCCCAGGGTGGCCGCGGCCGAGATGGTGGTGAGGGCCGTCCCCGCCGCGGTGCGAGCGCCCGTGTCATCGCCGGCGGCGAAGGCGCGGCCGGCCGCGTCAAGGGCGGCCTGGGGCGCGGAGCCGAGGAGGCCGATGCTCACGAACGGGTCATGGTCGGAGACGACCGCCGCGTGGGCACTCGAGATGGCCTCGACCGTGCTGAGCTCGTCCTGCGCCAGGGCCAGCGTCGTCGCAAGCTCCCCGGTCGCCGCCTCGTAGCTCGCCTGGAGCGCCGACGGCGCCGCCACGCCGAGCGAGCCCGCCGCGTCCTGGATCCGGTCGCGCAGCTGGAGGACGGCCTCCGCCTCGGCGACGCGGGTCGTGGCGAGCGCGAAGTCCCACCTCGCGAGCGGCATGCGCACGCCGGCACCGGGCAGCCAGCCGCGCCCCGCGGCCAGCAGCTGAGCGTACTGCTGGATGGCCGCCTCGTGCTGCGCGATGAGGCCGGCGTCCGACGTCGGCAGGACCCACGTCGCGAACAGGGTGTCGGCGTCGCGCGCCCCGCCGATCTGCTCGAGGAGGTCCAGGAACTCCCGCCAGTCGACGCCGCCACCCGGGAGCGGCAGCGTCTCCGGGGCCGGCCGCCCGGCGTAGGCGATCTGGTGCGCCGCGGCGGCCTTGAACACCAGCCGCATGCGGTCGGACCCCACCTCCGTCACGAGCTGCCCGACCAGGGTCCAGGACGCGTCGTAGCCGTAGGTCTCGGCCAGCTGGGTCGGCTTGTCGGTGATGGCTCCCGGGGCCGGCCACGCTTCGAGCGGGAAGGCGCCCGCCTGTGTGCGCTGCACCGGATCCGGGGCGGCCGAGGGGTCGCCGAGGCGGGCCAGGACCAGCGAGGCATAGGCGTTGGCCAGGCCCTCGTCGATCCAGCGTTCCTGGAACAGCTGGTCGTTGAACCAGGCGTGTGACGCCTCGTGCACGATGACGAGCGGTACGGGGTCCTCGGAGATCTCGATGCGGGCCAGGTCGCCGCTGGCGCGGGGCGGTTCGTAGAAGCCGGCGTAGCCGGCCAGCGATGGCGTGTACGCCTCGGTCACGTCGAGCGGCCCGGTGACGGGCCAGTCCAGGCCGACGAGGTCGGTCAGGATGGGCAGCCCGCGCGTCAGGCGATCCGTCACGGTGGTGTCCCAGGTGGGGTCGTCGGGGAAGCCGTGCACCTGGATCGTGGCGGTCGTCCCGTCGACGGGCACCCGGGCGGCCAGGCTCGTGAGCTGGTCGGGACAGGTGGCCGTGATCGAGGCCAGCCACGTCGCCCGGTCACGGATCGCGTCGGCGGCGAGCTGCACCAGCCCGCCCTTGCGGGTCACGACCAGCGGATCGCCCTGGGTCGCCGGCTCGCAGTCGCCGGGCAGCACGACATGGACACTGGCGCGGTCGGCCCCATATGACCACGCGTAGAAGGCCGCCACCCCTGGCGCGACGCGCACCGTGCCGCCCGTCCGTGGCCCGCCGTCCAGCAGGTCGTACTGCACGCGGAAGGCCTGCGTGTGGCCGTGGAACAGCCGCGCCGGGAACGTCACCTCCAGCGCGATGTACCCGTCGCCGACGCTGGTCTTGTCGGCCAGCGTGGTCGCGCCGTGGGTGACCCGCACGCCGGTCGCCTCCGGCTGGATGGCAAGACGGTAGGCGGTCAGGTAGTAGATGGTGCTCGACGTATCCGGCTTGATGTCCTCCACGGTCATGTCCACCGCCACGTGCACCGCGTGCCCCGCGGTGTCGACGGTGTACGTGGCGGCGCCGGTGACGAGGGCATCGGGCGTGGCCGCCGCGGCGACGGACGGGACGATCGGCCCCGCCAGGCCCGTCCCGAAGGCGACCGCCAGGACGGCCGCCGCCAGGACCGGCGCCCCGCGCCGCCGGACACGTCTCATGGACCGCCGTCCGGCGTCACGCCGAGATCACCGAGCTGGCCGGCATAGCGTTCCAGGATCGTCGAGGGCGGACCCGCGACCGTGGCCGGAGGCTTGCCGCCGGGCCAGATCCACGACGCCGACTCGTCCAGCAGCAGATCGCAGATGGCGGTCAGGCGCGCCAGGGCCGTGCCAAGGGCGTCGCGGTCGAGGGCGGCCGGGGCGAGCTCGGTGGCCAGGACAAGCCGTTCATCGACCCCCAGGGCGAACTTGGCGAACGGCAGCTCGTCATTCCAATGGAGCAGCTGGCGGTACGTCTTGCGGAAGCTGTCCCCCAGGGGCGGCGCGTAATGCACCCACAGGACGCAGGCGACCGTCGCCTGCACGATGACCGTGGCGCGGATGTCGCGCCGGCGCCGCCCGTGCAGCCGGATGTCCCAGCTGTGGACGCCATCGCGTTCGCCGTGCTCAAGGACCTCGATGTCGAGCTCGGCCAGCCAGCGGCCGACGGACAGCTCGTCCGGGGCGACGGGCCCCATGCGGGCCCTCAGACGGCAGCCGGCCGGCCGGGCCGTCGGGCCGCCGCGGGCGCGACCCGCGCGACCCGCGCGACATCCCGATGGGCCTCGACGGTCCCGCCGCTGCGGACCACCCGCGAGCGGAAGTCGGTGGCGCGGACGTTCTCGGCGACCTTGCAGTTGCGCCCGATGCGGGTACCGCGGGGCACGATGGCGCGCTTGCCCACGAGGGTGATGCCGGTCGTCAGCCGCGTCGGCTCCTGGCGATTGACCACGTCCATGTCATCGCCGTGACCCACCGCGGCGTTGGGGTAGATGGTCACGTTCTTGTCGATGATGGCGCGATCCACGACCGCCCCGGCTCGGATGTCGGTGTCAAGGAAGACGATGCTGTCGCGCACGACCGCCCCGATGCCGACGCGCACGCCGGGGCCAAGCACCGACCGTTCGACGGTGCCGTGGATGACGCAGCCGTGGCTGATCATGCTGCGGTGGACCGCCGCGGTCGGCCCGATGCGCGCCGGGGGCCGCTCCTCGGACCGCGTGTGGATGACCCAGGCGCGGTCGTCCAGGTCGAGCTCGGGGCGCTCCGCGAGCAGGTCCATGTTGGCCTGCCAGTAGCTCTCGACCGTGCCCACGTCCTGCCAGTAGCCGTCGAAGGCGTAGCCGAAGACGCGCGACCGGGCCTCCAGCATGGCGGGGATGACATGGCGGCCGAAGTCCACCCGCGACTCGGAGAGCCACTGGACAAGGGCCCGCTTGCTGAAGACATAGATGCCCATGCTGGCCAGGTCGCTGCGGGGGTGCTCGGGCTTCTCCTGCCACTCGACCACCGCGTCGCTGTCGTCCAGGGCCAGGATGCCGAAGCGGTGGGCGTCGTTGAGGGGTACCGGGCGCACGGCGATCGTCACGTCGGCCCGGCGGCGACGGTGGGCCCGGATGAAGGGGTCGTAGTCCATCTTGTAGATGTGGTCGCCGGCCAGGACGAGGACGACGTCGGCCGGCGACTCCATGATCGGGGTGAGGTTGCGGAGCACGGCGTCGGCCGTGCCGCGGTACCACTCCAGCGCCCGCCCGCGGGCGATGTAGGGCTGCATCAGGCGGATGCCGCCGCTGTTGCGGTCGAGGTCCCACGCCCGGCCCAGGCCGATGTGGTCGTTCAGCGAGCGCGGGTTGTACTGCGTCAGGACCATCACGTCGGTGATGCCCGAGTTGATGCAGTTGCTGAGCGAGAAGTCGATGATGCGGTACTTGCCGCCGAACGGCACGGCCGGCTTGGCCCGCACCGACGACAGGAGCGAGAGCCGCTCGCCTTCCCCACCGGCCAGGATGACCGCCAGCGCGCTCTTCACGGCCGGGATGCTACACCCCGCCGGTCGGCGCTCACAGGAACAGGCGCGGGTTCACCCAGGTGTCGTCCAGGAGCACCGCCCAGTGCAGGTGCGGGCCGGTGCAGTTGCCGGTGCAGCCCTCCCACCCCAGGACCTGGCCCTGGCTGACGTGCGCGCCGGCGAAGATGCCGCCGGGGATGCGCGGCTGCATGTGGGCGTACCACGTCTGCAGGTTGGAGGCGTGGGCGATGATCACGATCCAGGCGCGGTCACCGGGCGGGTCGTACGGGTTGTAGCCCACGAACTCGACGATGCCATCGCCGGCCGCCCGGATCGCCGCGCCGTAGGGCCCCACGATGTCGATGCCGCGGTGGAAGTGGGCGCAGTTGCCGAGCGGCGGCTCGGCCGGGAAGCCGGTGCAGCCGAACTCCTGGCTGATGGTGCCCACGAGCGGCCAGGTGAACTTGCCGCTGTACTGGGACGGGATGCCCCCGCCCTGGAACTGGGCCGCGATGAGCGCGTCGATCTGGCGCTGCAGATCGCTCTCGGCCTGCTGCTCGCGGCGCAGCAGGGCCGCCGCCTGGGCCTGGTTCTTGGTCGCCGCGCGGTAGGCCGCCAGCTGCTCGGCTTGGAGCTTCTTCGTCTGCGCCGCCAGCAGGTCGAGCTGGTGCTTGGCGGCCTTGAGGGCTGCCTCCTGCGCCTGCATCTGGGTCGCCTGCTGGGCGACCGCCGCCCGCAGCTGGTCCGTCTGGAAGCGCGCCGCCTGAGTCGTCGCCTGGAGCACCTGGAGCGCCTGCTGGTCCTTCTGGATCTCCGCCGCCAGTGCCGCGTCCTGGTCGCCCTGACTGAGGTAGTCGCTCACCTGCGAGAGGACGGTGGTGAACGAATCGGCGCTCAGGAGCTGCTCGAGCAGGCTCGTCTGCTGCGTCTGGTAGGCCTGCGCCAGGCGGTCGGCCAGGAGGCGCCGCCGTGCGGCGAGCGCGTCCTCGCTCTGTTGCTGCTCGTCCTGGAGGAGACCCAGGCTCCAGTCCAGGTGGGCCAGCTGGCCGACGAGGTCCTGGTAGTGCCCCTGCACGACGGCCAGGGCGGCCGTCGCGGTGGCGATCTGGGTGGTCAGCTGCGCCTGGTTGGCGTTGATGGCCGACAGCTGCTGGGCGGTCTGGCTGAGCGCGGCCTTCAGTTGCGCCTCGGCCGCCTTCAGCGACGCCAGCGCCGCTTGCTGCTGCTTGATCCGCTGCTGGAGCTGCTGCTGCTGCGCCTGGGCGTCGCCCAGCTGGTCCGCCCTGGTCGGCGCCGCGGGCACCGCGACGCTGAAGACCAGCGGTACGGCGAAGAGCACAGCCAGCAGGGCCGCGCGGAGCGGGCGAGGCGAGGCGCGCCGCGTCCCCCTCATGAGACAGGCATCATCCGGCCGGCATCATAGCCGCGCTCGGGGCCACTCGACAACCCGCCCTCCCTGCTCGTCACCCCACCAATGCCGCGCACATGCCGGCCACCAGCAGGATCGGGCCGAACGGGATGGCCGTCTTGAGGCCGATGCGGCGGGTCGCGAGCAGCACGACGAGCACGAGTGCGCCACCGATCGAGGCGACGAGGAAGCCGGCGATCAGCTGCACGATGCCGGCCATCAGGCCCAGCGAGACGGCCAGCTTCACGTCCCCCGCCCCGAGCCCGCCGCCCAGGATGGCGCTCGAACCGACGAGCAGGGCCGGCGCCCCCAGGCCGGCCACCACCGCGCTCAGGAGGGCCAGGTCCTTGCTCGCCAGCAGCGGATCCCAGCCCACCACGACGAGGGCCAGGGCGATGGGGATGAGCGGCAGCGTCAGGAGGTCGGGCAGCAGCTTCTGGTCAAGGTCGGTCGCCGCGAGCAGGAGCAGGACGAGGAACCAGGCGCCGACGATGAGCAGGTCGCGCGGTTCCGAGTAGCGCAGGGGCACGGCGCCCATGGCCACCGCCCCGCCGACGGCCAGGGCCGCGGTGCGCCAGTCGGGTCGGCGCAGGCCTTCTTCCTCGTGCGCCGGCCAGCGGGCGCTGACGCGGTCGGCCACGACCCCCCAGGCAGCGCCCACGAGGGCGAAGAGGATGGCCGCCCCGGGCACCGGGTATCAGGCCCCGCGGATGGCCAGTTCGACCAGGGTGGCGTGCGTCACGCCGGTCGCCCCGCGGGCCGCCCACGGCGTGGGCTTGCGCAGGTAGCCGGAGCCGCCGATGTCGAGATGGACCCACGGGCGGGTCACGAACTCGCGCAGGAAGAGGCCGCTCTTGACGAGCGAGCCGTCGGCGCTGCCGGAGTTCTGGAAGTCGGCGTACCAGCTGTCCATGTCACGGCGATAGTCGTCGACGAGCGGCACCTGCCAGTAGCGCTCGCCCTGTCGCTCGCCGGCGGCCGCGACCTCGTCCCACCAGGTCTGGGGCGTCCCGAAGCCGCCCGTCACGAGCTTCCCGAGGGCCCGCTCCACGGCGCCGGTCAGGGTCGCCACGTCGACCAGGTGGGTCGCCCCGGCGCGCTCCGCCCAGGTCAGGGCGTCGCCCAGGATCAAGCGGCCTTCGGCGTCGGTGTTGGTGATCTCCACCAGCTTGCCGTTGAGCGCCTTGACCACGTCGCCGGGGCGCGTGGCACCGCCGCCGGGCATGTTCTCGACGGCCGGCGCGACGGCCAGCAAGGGCACGTCGGGCGCGAGCTGGTGGGCGGTGGCGATGGCCACGATCACGGTGCACGCACCGGTCTTGTCCATCTTCATCTCGTCCATGCGGTCCGACGGCTTGATGCTGATGCCGCCCGAGTCGAACGTCACGCCCTTGCCCACCATGGCCAGCAGGCGGCCGCGGGCATCGGTCCGGCCGGCCTCGCCGGCGCGCAGGACGATGAAGCGCGGCGGGTTGTGCGAACCCTTGCCGACGGCCAGGAAGAGGCCCAGGCCGGCCTTCTCGGCCTGCTTGGGGTTCAGCACCTCGATGGTCAGGCCGGCTTCCTTGGCGATGGCCGTGGCCTCGTCGGCGAGGACCTCCGGGCTGACGTCGTTGCTGGCCCGCTGGGCCAGCGTGCGGGCCCGGTTGCTGCCCTCACCGATGATCCGGCCGCGGTCGGCCGCAGCGGCCAGGTCGCTCGCGTCGAACTCAGGGGCGACGAGGACGACCTCCGTGAGCGCCGGCGGAGTGTCCTTGCCCGGGCCGCGGTAGATGGCCGCCGGGTCGTAGCTGCCCTCGACCAGGCCGCGCGTCAGCAGGAGGGCCACATCGGTGGGCTCCAGGCCGGGCCCGCCGGCGAGTCCCTGGCGCAGCCAGACGGCCATGCTGCCGATGGTGCGGCCGGCCAGGCGACGCTGGATGGCCGCCCCCAGGCGGAGGATCCGCTGCCGGTCGACGCCGTCGACGTCGCCGCTGCCGACGGCCAGGACCCACTCCGCGGCTAGGCCCTGGTCGGCGGGTCCGTCCGGTCGCCGCACGAGCGCCGTCTCGTACGGCTCGCCCGATAGCTCACCGACCCGGCGATAGGCCGTCAGGGTCCCGCCGAGTCGTCGGTCGAGCTCGACGAAGGCCTCGTCGCTCGGGCCGCTCTCGGGGAACGGCACGACCAGCAAGTCGGTCGCGACCTCCCAGGGTTGACTGCTGACCACGCGGATCTGCATCAGGGCGAACTCTCCTTCGGGCGGGACGGCGCCACGGTGGCGCGGCGGTGATCGCCGGCTAGTCTACGCGCGCCAGCTGTTGGAGCGACGTCCGCACGCGCTGGATGGCACCCACGCCGTCGGTCAGGCCCGTCGCCTCCAGGTCCCCCAGGATGGCCACCAGGGCTGCGGTCGTGCTTGGCAGCCGTGCCGCGGCCGCCTTCTGGGCGTTGTACAGGGGCGTCAGGATGCGCACGTCGTTGGTCGTGAGGTGGGCCTGGAGGTAGCGCCGCAGGGCGTCCTCGAAGGCCCGGTGCAACGACACCCACTGGTCGTAGGTGGACACGTCGGTCGTGGGCGCCAGCTGGTCCCGGATGGCGCCCGCCTGCTTCAGGTAGGCCTCCGCCTGATCCAGGGCCGCCAGCGCGCCCTTCAGGTCGGGCGTCTTGGCCTTGCCGGCGGCATCGGTGACGGAGGCATCCAGGACGGCCTGCCCGGCGGCCGCGACGTGCTGCGCCATCAGTGACAGGAGCTTGGCCGTGACGGTCGCGTGGGTCGAGACCGCCTGCCAGTCCCCGGTGACCGGCGCGAGGAGGTCGAGCGCCTGCCGGATGGCCGCCAGGCGGCCCTTCGTACGCCCGCTGATGTGGTCGGACGAGGCGTCGTACGGCAGCTGCGCATAAGTCGCCTGGAGCGCCTGCGCCTGCTCCTCGAGGGCCAGCAGCTCGTCGTCGCCCTGCTGCAGGTCGGCCGAGATCTGGGCCGCCGCGACCGTGTCGCTGGTCATCCCGGTCAGGTCCACGAGGACCTGCTCCCCCGTGCCCACCAGCTGGCCCAGGGCGTCATCGACGGACGTGAGGCCCGTTTCCAGGCTGGCCAGGCCGGGCGCCATCCGCGCGTCGCCGCGCACCGTAAGCTCGGGACGCGCCGCATCGGTGGGCGAGAGGGACGCGCCGGCTACGAGGCCCGCGCCGCCCAGCGCGATCACGGCCGCGACCATGACCCAGGCGATGCGGCGCAGCGTCCGGCCCAGCGACGGGGTGGCCATCGAGGGCAGTCTACCGGGCGGCTTCGAGCCGGGCCCCGGCGGCTACCATCGCTGGCCATGACCCTGCCTGCCGCGGTCCGCGACCTGGTCACGCGGCTGCCCAAGGTCGAGCTCCACCTGCACCTTGACGGCTCGCTCCGGCCGTTGACGGCCTTCGAGCTCGGGCTGGCGCGTGGGCTCTTCGAGCCGGGCACCACGGCGGCCGCCGTGGCCGAGCGCCTGCGCGCCCCGATGCCGTGCCGCGACCAGGCGGAACTCCTGGCCGCGTTCGACCTGCCTCTTGCGATCCTCCAGGACACGGAGGCCCTGGAGCGGGCGGCGGCCGAGCTGGTGGCCGACGTCGCGGCCGACGGCACGATCTACGCCGAGGTGCGCTGGGCGCCCGCGCTCCACACGATGCGGCGCCTGACCGCCAACCAGGTCATCGCGGCGGTGGCGGCCGGCACCCGTCGCGGCATGGCCCAGGTCACGGCGGCCGGGGGCGGCATCGAGGTGCGCCTCATCGCGGTGGCCATGCGCTCCCACAGCCCGGCCCGGAACGAGGACGTGGCGCGAGCGGCGGTCGGGGCCATGGACGAGGGGGTCGTCGGCTTCGACCTGGCCGGCGCCGAAGCCGCGTACCCCGACCCGCTGGTCCACCGCCGGGCCTTCGGCATCGCTCGCGCCGGCGGCCTGGGCATCACCGTGCACGCGGGTGAGTGGGGCGGGCCCGGCCAGGTCCGCCGGGCGCTGGCGCTGGATCCCGCGCGCATCGCCCACGGCGCGCCGGCGGTCGATGACCCGGCCCTGATGGCCGAACTCACGCGTCGCGCCGTGACCCTGGACCTGTGCCCTACGAGCAACTGGCAGGCCGGCCTCGTCCCGCGCCTGGCCGACCATCCCCTCCCCCGCCTCCTGCGCGCCGGCGTGCCGGTGACCCTCAGCACGGATGACCGCACGGTCAGCGACCTGACCCTCGTCCGCGAGTTCGAGCGGGCGCTTGATCCGTTGGGCCTCGGGCTCGCCGAACTGTGGGCCATGGACCGCCACGCGGTCGAGGCGGCCTTCCTGGACCACGAACC
>DATBOX010000215.1:0-13519 GCA_036561685.1 Candidatus Limnocylindrales bacterium
GCCGCTGGGCCGGTCGGCTCGCGGTCCCCGTCGGTCAGGCCGCCGGCGGATCGGGCTCCGGCGCGGCCTCCAGGGTCGCCTCGACCGGGCGGGTCGCGGGTCGGCCGAGTCGGGACGAGCGCCGCCCCCGGGGCCGCCTGACCCGCAGCGGGCCAAGGTCCAGCGCGTCGGGATCCACGACGATGCGCCCGTCGCGCGGCGCGAACTCGACGACGACCGAGCGGACGAGCGGCACCAGGACCTCGCCGCGGGGGCCGCCGGTGACGACCAGGACCTCGCTGCCACCGGTGCGGAAGACATCGGCGGCGGTGCCCAGCACCTCCCCGTCGGTGGCCGTCACCGTGGCCCCGGCCAGCTCGTGCCAGTAGACGCTTCCTTCGGGCAGCGTGGCGGGATCGCCCTCGGCCTCCAGGTAGCGGCCGACGAGGCCTTGGACGGCCTCGCGGCGCGTCAGGCGGGCGAAGCGCACGAGAAGACCAGGCTTGTCGGCCTGGCTCCACATGACCGTCAGCCGGCGTGCCTCGCCTTCCAGGAGCAGGACGCTGCCCGGGGTGAAGCGCGCCTCATCGTCGGTCAGGACCTCGACCCGGACGGCACCACCCAGGCCGTGCACCCCCCGGATGCGGCCGACCGCGAGCCGCGCCACGCGGGCTAGACGATCTCCAGGGAGATCGACTCGCCCTCGCGGGCCGACATCACCTTGAGCAGGGTGCGCATCGCCTTGGCCACGCTGCCGTTGCGGCCGATGACCTTGCCCATGTCGTCCTCGGCGACATGCAGTTCGATGACCGTCCCCTCCTGGTCCTCCTGGACGTCCACCTGGACCGCCGCCGGGTCGTCCACGAGGGACTTGGCGATGTACTCGACGAGTTCCCTGGCTGCCATCGACGCGACCCCTACTTGGCGGCCGGCAAGATGCCGACCTTGCGGAACAGGCGCGCCACGGTGTCCGACGGCTGGGCGCCCTTGGCCAGCCAGGCCGTCGCCTTCTCGGCGTCGACCTCGATCGTCACGGGCTCCGCCCGCGGGTCGTAGTGCCCGATCGTCTCCAGCGAGCGCCCATCGCGCGCGCTGCGGCCGTCGGCCACGACGAAGCGGTAGGTGGGGTGCTTGGTCGCCCCCACGCGAGTGAGACGGATGCGTACGGCCACGGGTGCTTGGCTCCTCCTCTGGCGGTTACTTGGTGAAGATGATCGTGGTGTCCGACTCGCTGCCGGCGGTGTCGAGCCGCACGGAGATGAGGCGGTCGAAGGGGGTGAGATACGGCTGCACGTCGCTGCTGTACGTGGCCTTCTGGTCGGCCGGCAGCTGGGCCTCCACCAGGCTGCGGATGCCCGTCAAGTCGGCGTAGACGACGCCACTGTCGGTCGGTCCGCCGGCGGCGGAGACGGCGGCCGAGTAGCGCGCGTCCGAGGCGAGCGAGTTGGCGTCCGTCGTGTCAAGGACGGCCTTGACGAAGGCATCCCCGACACCCAGGACGAACACCTGGCCCTTGAAGGCATACGAGACCGTCACGGACGTCGGCACGCCACTCAGGGCGGCGCCGGCCGCACCCGAGGTGCCAAGGTCGACCGTCACGGACGTGATCGTCGTGCCGGCGTACGGCGCGCTGCTCGTCGTGATGGCGGGCCCGCCCTGGCCCTTGGCCAGGCTCAGGAGCGTCAGGACCTGGGTGAGGCGTGCCTGGCCGGCAGCCGCGTCCGATGTCGTGGCCACGAGGCCGCCCTGCGGCGCGCCGCCCGGTGCGGTCACGACCACGCCGGCGTCCTTGACCCACCCGAAGGCGTCGGGGATCTTCGTGCCGAGCAACCCCTCGATCGTCGAGAGCTGCCCCGCCACACCGGCGAAGCAGGGGTTCTGGACGAGCGCGGTCGCCCGGGTCCGCCACAGGTCGCCGAAGCCGTGCGTCTCGGCGTAGACGAGCGCCGCGCCCGGCACGTGGCTGGCCAGGTCGCTCGTCGCCGCCGCCGCGGGCGAAGCCGAGGCGGCCGGCAGCGTGGCGCGATCGCGGATGATGAGGTTGCCGTCCTGCAGCCGCAGCTCGCCGGCCATCGTGGTCGGCAGGCCGGCCAGGGTCGCCGCCGACCCGCAGGTGCCGCTGGCGGCTGCGGTCGACTGGAGGAGCGTCTCGGCCGCGGCCCCGTCGAGGTAGAACGTGCCCGACCGATCGGCGTCGAGGCGCCCGATGGCGTCGTGGAAGGCGCCCGAGCCGGCCAGGTTGGGCGACTTGCCCGCCTTGCGATCAAGGGCAGCGTCAACGGTCGCCGCGTCCTTGGCGACCACGATCGCGTCGGTCGAGATGGCGAAGCTGACGGCGGAGAGGCCGCTCACGCCGGTCGCGCCGCTGATGGTGTACACGCTGGTGCCATCGTGTTCGTCGATGGCCACGCTGCCGCCGAGCTGCTTGGCCAGTTGCTGCGAGGTCTGGTCGAGCTTGGTGGGCAGACCGGCCGAGTCACTGACGCTGACGATCAGGACCACCGAATCCGAGGGCCCGACGGCCACCGCGACCTGGCCGCCGAACCAGGGCTCGATGTTGCCGCTGTAGGTGTAGGCCCCGTTGGTGGCCTTGCTCACCAGCTTGTCGAGGGCCTGGTCCAGCTTCGTCTGGAGGCTGGACGGGTCGGCGAAGCCGGGGAAGTGGGCCATGAAGGTGGCCAGCTGCTGGCGCTGATCGCCGGGCAGGTCGCCGCGGACATCCACGTACAGCACCGCATCGGCGGGCGCGTAGGCCGGCCCGACCGAGGCAGCCCCGGCGCCGGCGAACGCCACGAGGCCGCCGGCCACGAGGACCACGACCAGCGTGGCGACGAGGGCGATCGCCCAGCGGGCCCGTCCGCGGCGGGGCGTCTTCGCCGGCTGGATGAGGGGCACGCTGACGCCCTCCACGCGGGCCACCTGGGTCAGCGTGGGCAACGCACCTGGATCGGCAGGCTGGAGCGGTTCGGTCACGGTCGAGACCCTCCGAGGGACATGGCGGGAACGAGGGAGCCGGCCGTCACCGGCCCAGGCCCAGCAGGTTGCGCCGGCCGCCGCCGCGGCCGAGCTGCTTCATCAGGCGTTGCATCTCCCCGAACTGCTTGAGCAGCCGGTTCACGTCGGGCGTGGTCGTGCCCGAGCCGCGGGCGATCCGCCGCCGGCGCGAGCCGTTCAGGAGCGACGGGTCGCGCCGCTCATCCGGCGTCATGGACCGGATGATGGCCTCGACCCGCTTCATCTCGCCGCGGTCGACGGCCCCCTGGGCCTCCTTGGCCAGGCCGCCCATGCCGGGCATCAGGTCGAGCAGCTGGCCGATCGGCCCCATCTTCTTGAGCTGCTGCATCTGGTCCAGGAAGTCTTCCAGGGTGAAGCTGTTGCGCCGCAGCTTGTCGGCGAGCTGCGTCGCCTGACGCTCGTCGAAGTTCTCCTGGGCACGTTCGATGAGGGTGAGCACGTCTCCCATGCCCAGGATGCGGCCGGCCAGCCGGTCGGGGTGGAACGGCTCCAGCGCCTCGGTCTTCTCGCCCGTGCCCAGGAACTTCACGGGCAGGCCGGTGACGGCCGAGATCGAGAGGGCCGCCCCGCCGCGCGCATCGCCGTCGATCTTGGTCATGATCAGGCCGGTCAAGGGGACGGCGTCGCGGAACGCCTCGGCCACGGTCACGGCCTCCTGGCCGACCATGGCGTCGACGACGAGCAGCGTCTCGCATGGCTCGACCGCCTGGGCCAGCGTGCGGATCTCCGCCATGAGCGGCTCGTCGATCGTGAGCCGCCCGGCCGTGTCGATGATGACCACGTCTCGCCCGGTCTTGCGGGCCTGCGCGATGCCCTCGACGGCGATGGCCGGCACGGGCGTGCCCTGCGCGGCGCCGTGGACGGGGATGTCGAGGCTGCGGCCCAGCGCCATCAGCTGGTCCACCGCGGCAGGCCGGTAGGGGTCGGCCGCCACGAGCAGGGGCCGTCGGCCCTGCTTGACGAGGTGCCGCGCCAGCTTGGCTGCGCTCGTGGTCTTGCCCGAGCCCTGCAGGCCGACGAGGGCCACGACCGCCGGCTGCCCGATGAGCCGGAAGGTGCGATCACCCACCGACAGCATCGCCGTCAGCTCCTCGTTGACGATCTTGACGACCTGCTGGCCGGCGTTGAGGTTCTCCAGTACCTCCGCGCCGACGGCCCGCTCGCGGACGCGGGCCACGAAGTCCTTGACGACCCTGAAGTTGACGTCCGCCTCCAGCAGCGCCAGCCGCACCTCGCGCATGGCGGCATCGACGTCCGCCTCGCTCACCCGGCCATGGCCGGTCAGCTTGGCGAGAGCGTCGCGCAGGCGGTCACTCAGGGCGTCGAACATGGGGTCGGTTGCAGCTCCGCGGTGCGTCCGGGCCGGACGCCGGGTGAGACGCGGGTTCTGGCGTCTCGGGGCGGCCGCAGTGTACTACGCGCCGCCGGCGGACCGGAACAAGGCGGCCACGAACGCCGGGGGATCGAAGGGCAGGAGGTCGCCAAGGCGCTCCCCCACCCCGATGAACAGGACGGGGACGCCCAGGCCCTGCTCGACGGCGAACACGATGCCGCCCTTGGCCGTCGAGTCGAGCTTGGAGAGGACGATGCCGGTCAACGGGCTCGCCTCGTGGAAGGCGCGTGCCTGGGCCAGTCCGTTCTGGCCCGTCGTGGCATCCAGCACGAAGAGGACCTCCGGGTCGGCGCCCGGCAGGCGCTTGTCGATGGTGCGGCGGACCTTGGCCAGCTCATCCATCAGGTTGTGCTTCGTGTGGAGGCGGCCGGCCGTGTCCACGATGACGAGGTCCGTGCCACGCGCGACCGCGGCATCCAGGGCGTCGAAGACGACCGCGGCGGGGTCGGCACCGGCTTGATGCGTCACGAGGGGGACCCCGATGCGTTCGGCCCACACCTCGAGCTGCTCACTGGCGGCCGCCCGGAAGGTGTCGGCGGCGGCCAGCAGGACGCGCTGGCCACGGGCCCGCTCCCGCGCGGCGAGCTTGGCGATGGTGGTCGTCTTGCCGGTCCCGTTCACGCCGACCACCAGGACCACGGCCGGCTTGGTCGGATCGGGGCGGCGAGGTGTCCATTCGCCTGCGGGCCGGGGCAGGAGAAGCGCCGCCAGCTCGGCCTGCACGGCCGCCTCGGCGCCGCCGGCGTCGCGCCGTTGCCGGGCCCGCGCCACAACATCGAGGGCGAGTGTCGCGCCGACGTCACCGGCGATGAGGGTCTCCTCGACCGCGTCCCACGTGGCCTCGTCGACGCCGCCGCGGAAGAGGCCTTGCAGCCGGGCCACGAATCCGGTCCGGCTGCGCTCGACGCCGGCCTCCAGGCTCGGCTCCGGCTCCAGCGCGATCGCGGATTCCGGTTCGGGTTCGAATACCGGTTCGGGCGGGGCGCTCACCTCGGCCGGCGGCGGCGCCTCATCCGGGCGCCGGCGGAACCAGGACATGGTCAGCCGGCCGCCTGGGCCAGCTCGGTCGCCTCGGCCAGGCGGAGGGAGATGACGTGGCTGATGGCGTCGTCGCTGATGGTGATGCCGTAGAGCGCATCGGCGGACTCGATCGTCCCGCGGTTATGGGTGATGACCAGGAACTGGGTCGTCCGGGCCAGGTCACGAAGCGCCTCGGTGAAACGGCCCACGTTTGCCTCGTCGAGGGCTGCGTCCACCTCGTCGAGGACGCAGAACGGCACGGGATGGACGTCCAGCATGGCGAACAGCAGGGCCACGGCGGTGAGGGCTCGCTCCCCGCCGGACAGCATCCCCAGCGCCTGGCGCTTCTTGCCCGGCGGCCGGGCCATGATCTCGATGCCGGTGCTGGCCAGGTCCTCGGGATCCGTCAGCACAAGCTGCGCATCACCGCCGTCGAACAGCTGCCCGAAACGCCGGCCGAAGGCCCGTTCCAGCGCCGCGAACGTCCGCGCGAACTGCTCCCGGATCCGCTCGCTGAGCTCGGCGATGAGGCGCTGCGTGTCGGCCATGGCGCGCTCGAGGTCGTGCCGCTGGGTGTCCAGGGCTTCCAGCCGGGCCCGCATCTCGGCGTGCTCCTGGGCCGCGAACGGGTTGCTGGCGCCGATCTCGTGGTAGCGGCGGCGCAGGGTGGCCAGCTGGGCCGGCGTCGGCAGATCATGCGCCGCGTCGGGCTGGCTCGTCCCCGGTGCCGCCCAGGCTGCCGCAGCCACGTCAAGCGCCGCCTCGAGCTCGGCCGCCAGGCTGTCCTCGTCCACGTGTCGCGGCGCGCCCTCGAGCGCCTCCAGCCCGAGCGGGCCAAGGCCGGCGAGCTCGGTCAGGACCTGTTCGCGGATCGACTCCAGGCCAAGACGCGCCTCCAGGCGCATGACCTCGGCGCGTTGCGCACGCTCCTCCTCGACATGGAGGTCGGCGCGGTGGGCCGCGGTCCGCGCCTCGACCTCGGCGAGGCGGTCACGACCGGCGGTCGCTTCCGCGTCGACGGCACGGGCTTCGGCATCGGCCGCCGCGACCGCGGCCTCCAGACGGGCCCGTGTCTGAGCCGCCGCGGCCCCGGCCGTCTCGAGGGTCTGCAGTCGGCCGACCGTCTGGGCGAGCCGTGCCTCGGCGGCGGCGAGCCGCTCCTCGTCGGCGTTGACGGCCAGCTCCGCGCGGCGCCGCCGGTCATCGGCCGCTCGCTCGGCCTGGTTGACGGTGCGCAGCTCAGCGTCAAGTACCGACCTGCGCGCGCGCAGCGCCTCGAGGCGCGAGCGCCAGGCCTCCGCGGCGGGATCGTCCTGGGCCGCCGACAGCGACCCGGGCTCGACGGCCTGGGCCGGCGATGGCGCGGCCAGTTCGGGGGTCGCCGCCGCCAATGCCGCGGTGGCAGCGTGCTGCTCGACCGCCAGGCGCTCCGCCTGGGCGGCAGCCCACGCGGACTCACGCAACAGCGCCTCGTGGCGCCGCTGGGCCGCTCGTTCCTGTTCGACCGCCGCACGGGCGGCGCGCACCGCCTCGTCGACCGCTTCGTCGGCGCGGGCCAGCGCGGTGGCGGCCTGGGCGCGCGCTGCCTCCGCCGCCTCATGGGCCGTCCGCGCCTGGCGCACCGTGGCCTGCGCGGTGGCCAGCTCCCGCGTCCGCCGTTCGATCTCGTCACGTCGCTCCAGCGCCGCGTCGGGCCGCCCCACCCTGACGAGTCCCTGGGCCGTCACGACGTCCCCGGCGATGCTGACCGCCTGCCACCCGTCGGGGAGCCGGGGCAGCAGCGCCAGCGCCGCCTCCAGGGTCGGCAGCCAGACGACCGTCCGCAGGAGCTGGCCGGCGACGCCGGTCGGGTCGCGTCGGATCGCCTCGGAGAGGGCCCCGCCCCCGGCCTCCCGCGCTTGCTCGGTAAGGGCGCGACCCGGTGCGTCGGGCGCCGCGGTCGCCAGCCGCACGGCCAGGTGGCCCCGTCCTTCGCGCAGGGCGATGACGTCTCCCTCGTCGACGACGTACGCCTCGACCGCCGCGCCCAGGGCGGCCTCCACCGCGGGACGCAGCTCCGGCGTGACCTCGAGTCCCGTGGCCAGGGGGCGGCCGCCGCGGCGCGTGGCCGCCTGGATCCACCCGGCCGCCGACGCGTCCGATGGGGCGGTGAGCGCGTCCAGCTGGGCCTTGAGGGCGGCGTGCCGTGCGTCCGATGCCGCGCGGGCCGCAGCCGTCTCCGTGACCTCCTTCGTGGCTGCCTTGAGCGCCGCGTCCGCGGCCGCCTGGGCGGCTCGCGCCTGCGCCTCGGCCTCCGCCGTCGCCCGGACCGCCGTGGCCAGGTCGGCCAGGGCCTGCGCCTGACCCGCCAGGGCCGCAGCCGCCTCCTCCGCCTCGCGGGACGCCTCGTCGGCGCGCTGCGCGCTCACGGCAGCGCGCTGCGCGAGACGGGCCAGCTCATCCTCGCCGGCACGCCTCGCTCGCGCGGCCGAGGCGGCTCGGGCGTCGATCTCCCGGTGCTGATCCTCCACCGCGGCCAGCTCGGCCGCCGCCTGGGCGACCTGGCGATCGAGGCGGGCGACCTCCGCCGTCAGTTCGGCCGTCGCGGCGACGGCGCCGCCCGCGTCGGCCAGGGCCATCGCCCGGCGCGCCTCGTCCAGGCGCGGCTCGATGGCGCCCCGTTCGGCCGCCAGGGCCGCCCGTTCCCGCTCGAGGGCCGCCGCCTCCGCCGCGCGTCGTTCGTCGTCCACGCGGTGCTCGGTGAGGCGCTGGCGGGCGTCGTCCAGGGCCTGACGCAGGTCGCGGGCGCGTGCGGCGTGACCGGCGAGGGCGGCCAACAGGTCGCGCGCCTCACCATCGGCCGCGGTTAGGGCGTCCGTGGCAGCCTGCGCCTGGGCGCGGGCGAGCTGGAGATCCGTCTCCGCCCCGGCCAGGGCCGCGGCTGCTGCGGACCAGCGGTGGGCCGCGCTCATCACGACGGCGCCGGCGAGGGCCGCCCCGGCGCCCTGGCGCGCGACCTGCTGCTCGGCCTGCTGGGCCAGCCGGCGCACCTGCGGGCGGAGTTCGCCGGCGATGTCACGGACGCGAGCGAGGTTGGCTTCGGCCTCGATCAGGCGAGCCTCCGCCTGGCGTCGTCGTCGCTCGTGGCGGCGCACCCCGGCGGCCTCCTCGAAGAGCGGCCGCCGCTCCTCCGGCCGCAGCGAGAGGGCCTGGTCGACCATGCCCTGGCCGATGAACAGGAAGGCGTTGTCGGCGAGGTTCGCGCCGTCCAGCAGGTCGAGCAGATCCCGCAGGCGTACCCGCTGGCCGTTCAGGAGGTACTCGTTCTCGCCCGAGCGGTAGAGCCGCCGCGCCAGGGCGACCTCGCCGTAGGCCACCGGCAGCAGGCCGTCCCCGTTCTCGAGGGTCAGGGTGACCTCGGCCAGGCCGATGGCCCGGCGGGTCGCCGACCCGGCGAAGATGACGTCCTCCGACTTGTGCGTGCGCAGCGTGCGGCCCTGCTCGCCGAGGGCCCACCGCAACGCGTCGGCGAGATTGCTCTTGCCGCTCCCGTTAGGACCGACGATGGCCGAGATGCCGGGCCCGAACTCCAGCGTGGTCCTCTCGGCGAACGACTTGAAACCGACGACCCGCAGGCTCCGCAGGCGGGCTTCGCCAGTCACAGCGTGACCTGCGTCGGCCCGGCGATGGCCCCCAGACGCTCGAGCGCTTCATGCGCCGCCCGGGTCTCCGCGGCCCGGCGGCTGCTGCCCTCGCCACGTCCCAGCACCCGGCCATCGACGAGCACCTCGATGACGAAGTGGCGGGCATGATCGGGGCCGTCGAGCGCCACCACGCGGTACTCCGGCGGCCGCCCATGCGCGGCCTGGGCGAGCATCTGGAGACGCCCCTTGGGGGCCAGGAAGGTGGCCGCCTCGGCCGGATCGGCGATCTCCGGCCCGGCCACCGACAAAAGCCAGTCGTGAGCCACGGCAAGGCCCAGGTCCAGGTAGATGGCGGCCACGAGGGCCTCGAAGGCCGAGGCGAGGACGCTCCGCCGATCGCGTGCGCCCGCCCGGTCGGCACCTTCACCCAGCAACAGGTGCTGCCCCAGGTCGATGCGCCGGGCGAACCGCGCCAGCGCGTCGGTGGAGACGAGGGCGGCCCGACGGGCGGTCAGCTGGCCCTCGTCTTCCTGGGGGTGGCGGCGATGCAGCTCGTCGCTGATGACGAGCGCGATCACGGCGTCGCCAAGGAACTCCAGCCGCTCGTTGGACGGCAGGCCGGCGTCGGGGTGCTCGTTGGGGTAGCTGGAGTGGACGAGCGCCTCGCGCAGGCACCCGGGATCGGGGAAGGCGAGGCCGAGAGACGCTGCCAGCGCGGCCACCGGATGGGCGTCCGGCGGCGCGGGGTCAGGAGGTCGTGTGCTCGTCGATGTAGTCGACAGCGTCCTGGACGGTGCGGATCTTCTCGGCATCCTCGTCGGAGATCTCGGTGCCGAACTCTTCCTCGAGGCTCATGATCAACTCGACCAGGTCGAGCGAGTCGGCGTTCAGGTCGTCGACGAAGGAGGACTCCGGCTTGACCTCGTCCTCGCTGACGCCGAGCTGCTCGACGACGATCTTCTTCAGCCGGTCGTAGGTCGAATCGGTCACGTGCTCCCTCCTTGGGCGGCGCTGCCTGTCAAGTGGCTCGATGGCTGTCTGTCGCGCTGTCGGTCCCGACCACCTCCGACGCGACCCTCCCGAGCACGCCGTTGACGAGGCGCCGCGCGGGTTCGCCGCTGAACGTGCGGGCCAACCCCACCCATTCGGCGATGGCGACCCGCATCGGGGTCGCGGGCGAGTGTAGCACCTCACCAAGGGCGCAACGCAACAGCGCGCGGTCCATCCGGGCGAGGCTTACGACCGGGTGGGCAGGGGCCAGCCGGGCCAGCATGGTGTCCAGGTCCTCGCGGTCCCGGGCGACCACGTCGACGAGGTGGCGGGCCAGGGCCGCGGCCGCCTCGGGGACCGCCCCATCAGCCAGCGTGCGCTCCAGGACGGCGTGCGCGGTGCGCTGTCCGAACTCGGCCTCGAAGACCGCCGCGAGCGCCAGCCGGCGCCCCTCCTGTTCGGCCGCGTGGCGGCCGGCAGCGCCGCGAGGTGTGGGCACTCAGGCAGGCGGCAGGGCTGGCTCGACCGGCGGCGCCGCGACGTCGGCGGCGAGGGCCGCCGCGATGCGGTCGGGGATGCGTGCCCGCGCGGCCGTGGCGCCGATGGCCACGGCGAAGCCGATCATCCGCCGGCGCGCCCGGCCGTGGGTCACGAGCACGGTGCCCTTGACCCCCAGCAGCGGCGCGCCGCCCAGCTGCTCGTAGTCGAAGAGGCGCCGGATGCGGGCGATCCCGGGGCGCATGAAGGCGTAGCCGATGGGCCCCCAGGGTGGCCGCTTGAACTCCGTGGTGAGCTGGTCGAAGATGAAGCGGCTGAGGCCCTCGAAGAACTTGATGGTGACGTTGCCGACGCTGGCATCGCACACGACGACGTCGGCCAGGTGGGTGGTGAGGTCCTTCCCTTCGGCGTTGCCCACGAAGTTGAGGTCGCTCGCGCGCAGGCGCTCGGTCGCTTCCTGGACGCGCCCCTCGCCCTTCCCCGCCTCCTCCCCGATCGACAGCAGGGCCACGGAAGGCCGGTCCACCCCCAGCACCTGCTCGGCGAAGATGGCCCCCATGCGGGCGTACTGGTACAGGTTGTAGCCGGTCGAATCGGTCGTCGCGCCGATGTCGAGGAGGACGAAGGGGCCGTGCTCGGAGACCACCTGGACGGCCAGTGCCGGGCGATCGACGCCCGGCAGGCGGCCCAGATGGAGGATGGCGGACGCCACCGCGGCGCCGGTGTGGCCGGCCGTCACGACCGCGTCCGCGCGGCCCTCGCGGACCAGGCGCATGCAGACGTTGATGCTCGCATCGCGCTTCTTCCGGACGGCCTGGGCGGGGTGCTCGTCCATGCCCACCCACTCGGTGGCCTGGACGAGCGAGATGTGGGCCGGCAGGGCGCCCTCGAGGAAGGGCGAGATCTGCGCCTCGTCGCCGACCAGGATGAGGTCCGTCTCGGGATGGTCCCGGGCCCAGCCCATGGCGCCGCGTACGGCCTCCTCGGGGCCATGGTCGCCGCCCATGGCGTCGACGGCCACGCGGACGCGGCCGGAGGCCTCAGGATCGAGGCGGCGAGAGACGGTGGCGAGATCCATGGTGCGCCGCGGTCCGGGGGATCCGCGCTGGACCTACGGGTTGCGCTGCTCGGGCTTGGTCTTCTCCCGGATGCGGACGGCCTCGCGGCCCCCGTACCAGCCGCAGTTGGGGCACGCGAAGTGCACCTTCTTGGGCTCGTGACAGTGCGGGCACGGCTCGAGGTCCGGCACGGTCAGGGCGTGGTGCGCGCGCCGGTCGCCCTGGCGGGCGTGTGACACACGACGTTTCTGGACTCCCATGAGGTGTGATCCTTCCTGCTGGTCGGCGGCTCAGGTGGTGGGGTCGGCCGGCGGACGCCAGGTGGCGAGGGCGGCCAGGCGGGGGTCGAGCTGGAGTTCGTCGTGGTGGTGGGCGGGGTCGCCGTTGAGATCGGCCCCGCAGGTCGGGCAGAGGCCGCGGCAATCGGGGCGGCAGAGGGGGCGGATCGGCTCGGCGAGGGAGATCGCCTCGCGCACCGGCTCGCTCAGGTCGAGCTCATGATGTTCGTCCACCCGCAGGGCGTCCGGCTCGGCCGAGAGGTCCAGCGGCGCGCCGGTGAGCAGATCGACCGACGGCAGCGCCTCCTCGTCCACATCGACGGCGACCGCGGCCGAGATGGGCGTGAGACACCGGCTGCAGGTCTCCTCGAGGGCCGTGACCAGGTGCGCTCGCGCCAGGATGCTGCGGCCGGTCCGCGAGAGGCGGACCTCACCCTCGACCGGCGCGGTCAGCCGCAGGTCCGGGGCGATCTCCAGGGAAGGCAGGCGGACGGGGTAGGTGCGGACCGTGCCGGGCGACGAGCGCAGCAGGCCCGCGACGTTATAGCTGAGCACCAGAGGCCGCCACGTCGGCTTCCTCCGCCTCGTCGGCCGTCATGGTCGGCACGGGGGCGCGATCGTCGAGCAGGGCCAGGCCGTGCTTGATGCTCTGGAGGACCTTCACGACCTCGCCCTCCAGGCGGATCAGGACGCCCGCGGCGTACTCGTCGGCGCCGCGGCGGATCTCGTCGGCCTGGGCGTGGCCGTCGGCCACGATCTGCGCGCTGCGTTGCTCGGCGGCCCGCGTCAGCTCGCGCTCCTCGATGAGGAACGCCGCCTGCTCCTGGGCCCGGGCGACGACGCGGTCGGCCTCCTCCTGGGCGCGCTCCAGGATGCGATCGGACTCCTCGGTGATGCGACGCGCCTGCTTGACCTCTTCGGGCACGGCAAGGCGCAGCTGCTCCACCAGATCGAGGGCGGCCGCCTGGTCGACCACGACGTTGTTGGACAGCGGGAGCTTGCGGCCGTTCTCGAGGAGCGCGTTGAGGCGCTCGACGAGGAACATGATGTCGATGGGTGGGGCCTCCGTCGGCAGGACCTGACGCGCCATTCTAGCCGACGCCCGGGCCCCCGCCCAGACGTCGCAGCACGGCCGGCGGCACCATGCCGCTCACATCGCCGCCGAAACCGGCGATCTCCTTGACCAGCGTCGAGCTGAGATAGGCATGCTCGAGGGCGGTCATGAAGAACACGGTGTCCACGTCGGGCGCCAGCTTGCGGTTGGTGAGGGCCAGCTGGAGCTCGAATTCGAAGTCGCTGATGGCACGCAGCCCGCGCACGACGAAGGCCGCCCCGACGTGCTGGGCGAAACCCACGGTCAGTCCGTCGAACGCGGCCACGTCGACGCGCGACGCCGCTGTGGCCGGCAGGGCCGCGTCGATGGCCTCGCGCAGGGCCGCCACGCGCGTGGCCTCGTCGAGGAAGGGCGTCTTGCGGGGGTTGCGCAGGACGCCCACGACGACCCGCTCGAAGATGTGGGCGGCCCGGGCGATGACGTCCAGGTGGCCGTTGGTGACCGGGTCGAAACTGCCCGGGTAGAGCGCGGTGGCCATCAGGCCTCCCTCGTGTAGAAGCTGAGCTGCGTTTCCCCGAAGCGGCGCTCACGTCGGCGGACCAGGCGCCCCG
>DATBOX010000216.1:0-2322 GCA_036561685.1 Candidatus Limnocylindrales bacterium
CCGGGCGGGTTCTGCCGCGTGGTCGCGGATGTGCGCGATCACGGTGTCCAGGGCGGCTTCGAGGGCATCGGTGGTGTGCTGGGCCTGGGCGAGGAGCAGTCCGCCCTCCACGGCGGCGAGCAGTGCGAGGGCAAGCTGGCCCGGGTCGGTCTCGGGCGGCAGGGTGCCGTTGCCGGTCATGGCGGCCAGGCCGGCGCGGATGGCCTCGGACCAGGCGGTGAAGCTGGCGGCCAGGGCGTCGCGGGCCCACGGGTGGTCGTCGGACAGTTCGCTGCACAGGCTGCCCAGCGGGCAGCCGCCGGCGCCGTGCTGCTGCCGGGCGGCGTCGACCACGACGTCGCGCCATGCACGGAGCGCGTCGAGGCTGTCAAGCCTGGCCAGGAACGGTGCATGGAAGGCCAGGTTGGCGTCGGTCTGGAACGCGATGACCGCCCGGGTGAGGTCGTCCTTGTCGGCGAAGTAGTGGTAGATCTGCGAGGAGCTGACGCCGGCGGCGTCGCGGACCGCCGGGGTGCTGGTGCCCGCGACTCCGTGGAGGTACATGAGATCCGCCGCGGCCGCGACGATCCGGTCTCGCGTCGCGCGGCCTTTCCTCGTGCTCGGCGCGTCCTGCTTCGGCATCTGATCACCTGCCCCCTGGAATGGATTTGACGATCCAATCCTACCCGGTCTAGATTGGATAGGTCGATCCAATCTAGACGGAGGCATCAGATGAGCTTCGAGCAGGCGACCGTGCTGGTCACCGGCGGGACGTCCGGCATCGGCCGGGCGACCGCGCAGTTGTTCGGCGACCGTGGCGCGAAGGTGGTTGTCAGCGGCCGCGACGAGGCCCGCGGCCAGGAGGTGGCTGCCGAGACCGGCGGGCGCTTCATCCGCGCGGACCTGGCCTCGCCGCAGGACGTGCGGCGCCTGGCCGCCGAGGCCGGGGAGGTGGACGTGCTGGTCAACAACGCCGGGTTCTGGGAGCTAGGCCCGAGTGCCGAGACCACCGAGGCGGGCTTCGAGGCGATGGCCGCGGTGAACTTCCGCGCGCCGTTCTTCCTCACCGCGGCGCTCGCCCCGCAGATGGCCGCACGCGGCCGCGGGGCGATCGTGAACGTGTCGACGATGGTCGCCGCGCGGGGAGCGGCGGGCATGGCCGCCTACGGGGCGACCAAGGCCGCGCTGGAGGCGCTGACCCGCTCGTGGGCGGCCGAGTTCGGCCCGGCCGGCGTGCGAGTCAACGCCGTCGCCCTCGGGCCGAGCCGCACCGAGGTCACCAAGAGCATGGGCGACATGCTCGACACGTTCGCCGCCGCCAGCCCCCTGGGGCGCCCGAACGAACCGGATGAGGTTGCCCGCGTGATCGCCTACCTGGCCGGCGAGGATGCCCGGCCGGTCACCGGGACGGTCCTCGCCGTCGACGCCGGCCGCGCCGCCACTCTCTGACCATCCACGTTTCAGCCAGTTCAACCTGGCTGGACCCACAGAAGATGAGAGGGAATCACGATGAGCACACTCCCCGGAAAGACCGTGCTGATCACGGGCGCCAACGCCGGGATCGGCAAGGACGTGGCCCGGCAACTGGCACTACGTCCCGAGATGGCCCGCATCTACCTGGCGTGCCGGAACAAAGACCGGGCGACAACGGCGAAGGCCGAGCTCGAAGCGAAGACCGGCCGGCGCATCTTCGACATCATTCTCATGGACGTCGCCGATCCGGGCTCGGTCCGCGCCGGCCTGGCGGGCATCAACGGATCGCTCGACGCGCTGGTCATGAACGCCGGTACAGTCGGCGGCAAGACGGCCCTGGACTTGACCGCCGACGGGGTCACTACCGTGTTCGCGTCGAACGTTCTTGGCCACGTCGTCCTCCTCGAGGCGCTCCTGAAGGAGGACCGACTTGGCGAGGTGGCGGTCTTCGCCGGAAGCGAAGCAGCCAGGGGAGTCCCGAAGCTGCGGATGAAACGGCCATCGTTCGTCTCAACCTCCGCCGACGAGCTCGCCACTGTCATCGACGGCAGCTATTTCGCCGACCGCAAAACTGACCTCGCTTTGGCCTTCGGGCAAGTCAAGTACATCGGGGCCCTCTGGATGGCCTACCTGGCCCGCCAGCACCCCGACCGCCGGTTCATCACCGTGAGCCCCGGCAGCACCTCCGGCACCCAAGCCCCCAACGACCTCAAGCTACCGCTGCGTATAGCGGCCAAATACGTCATACCCGCCCTGGGGATGGCCCACAAACTTGACGTGGGCGCGAGGCGACTGGTCGACGGCGTCACCGACCCGACCCTGTCGAGCGGCGTGTTCTACGGCAGCGCGGCCAACACGATCACCGGTCCC
>DATBOX010000217.1:0-13404 GCA_036561685.1 Candidatus Limnocylindrales bacterium
GACCAGGCGTGGCTGGCTGGCCTGGACGAGGTGCGCGACTTGACCTGGATCGACCTGCCGACGAGCCACTGGCCGATGTGGTCCAGGCCGGTGGAGCTGGCAGAGATCATCGGGCGGATCGCCACCCAGCACGGGGCCTGATCGGGCGTCACCCCAGAGCGGGGAAGATCGACGCCAGCGACACGGATGAGTCGATGCCCCCAGGCACTACCGCGCTGGCGCGTGCGCTGCAACCCCTCTGCAAGACGGGCCTCGACCGATCGGACGCCTTCGGCGCCGGATCGTTGCTAGGCTGGCGACCCACGCAGCAAAGGAGCGCGCCATGGGTGAGCTGTCGACGAACCGCCGTAACCACCTCAAGGATTCCCAGTTCGGCCTGCCCGATGAGCGGAAGTACCCCATGCCCGACAAGTCGCACGCGCGGAACGCCAAGGCGCGGGCGGCCCAGCAGGAGGACAAGGGCACCATCACCGCGGCCGAAGAACGCAAGATCGACCGCAAGGCGGACCGGATCCTGGACCGCTAGGGGATACCTGCGGCGTGCCGGGGAGGTGGAGGCGACGAGCGGATTCGAACCGCTGAATAGAGGTTTTGCAGACCTCCCCCTTAACCACTTGGGTACGTCGCCCGGTGACTGGCTGGCCCTCGAGGATTCGAACCTCGGTTCACGGATCCAAAGTCCGCTGTCCTACCACTAGACGAAGGGCCAGCGGGACGCGCTCACCTGACCGTGGTGAATGCTCGAGAGGGAGTGGAGCGGAAGACGGGACTCGAACCCGCGACCCTCACCTTGGCAAGGTGATGCTCTACCAACTGAGCCACTTCCGCCCGTTGACCTGACCGATGGCCCCTGACACCCGCCGCAGGCGTGGTGCCGAGAGCCAGGATCGAACTGGCGACACCGCGATTTTCAGTCGCGTGCTCTACCAACTGAGCTATCTCGGCCCGAGCACTTGACGGGCAACGGCGGTCCGCCGGCGGCAGGAAGGATAGCACGGGTGCCTGTCATTCAAGGCCGGCCAGCGGCGCCGAGGCGACCGAATCGAGCGGCGGCTGACCCGACAGCGCCCGCAGCCGATTGATGCGCTCCAGGATCGGCGGATGGGTCGACATGAGGTTCTGCACCTCGGAGTGCTTCTTCAGCGGGTTGACGATGTAGAGGTGCTGGGTCGCCCGGTTGGCCACGGCCAG
Source organism: Candidatus Limnocylindrales bacterium (assembly GCA_036561685.1). Classification (GTDB taxonomy): domain Bacteria; phylum Chloroflexota; class Limnocylindria; order Limnocylindrales; family CSP1-4; genus DASPUH01. The sequence goes on from DATBOX010000217.1 coordinate 1,192, forward strand.
GGGTTCGGGATCGGCGGCGATCTTGGCCAGGGCCTCTTCCAGCCCCACCGGGTTGCGCGTCAGCTCGACGCTCGAGGCGTCGGCCAGGTACTCACGCTGCCGGCTCACGGCCAGCTGGACGAGGGCCCCGAAGATGGGGGCCACGATGGCCAGCACGAGGGCCAGGATGAGGATGATGGCCTGGGCCCCGCCCCCTCCCCCGCTCGAGTCGCTGCGGCGGCCGCCGCCGCTGAGGCCGCCCCAAAACGTGAAGCGCAGGAAGACGTCGGCGATGAGGGCGATACCGCCCACCAGCACGCCCACGAGGAGGGCGAAGCGGATGTCCAGGTTGCGCACGTGCGACATCTCGTGGCCGATGACGCCTTGCAGCTGCTCCCGGTCGAGCTTCTGGAGGAGGCCCATGGTGATGGCCACGGAGGCGTGCTGCGGGTCACGACCGGTGGCGAACGCATTCGGCGAAGGGTCATTGATGATGTAGACGCGCGGCATGGGCAGGTTGGCGGCGACCGAGAGCTCGCGCACCACGTTCATCAGCTGCGGCGCGCTCTGGTCGTCCACCTCCTGGGCCTGGGACGCCCCCAGCACCAGGCTGTCGCCGCCGAAGTACGAACCCAGGCTGAGCAGCCCGGCCAGGATGATGCCGCCGGCCATCACGAGCAGGCCGCTCGTCACATCACCGGTCAGGCCGTAGCCGATGGCCAGGCCCAGGACGCCCAGGATGACCATGAGCACGAGCACCAGCAGCACCGACTGGCGTCGGTTCTGGGCGATCTCGCTATAGAAGGTCTGGGTCGGCGCCAGGCTCATGGGCGGTCAGGTAGCCGCCCGGGCTCAGGCGGTCGGCGCGTCGGGCGGCGCGGTGGGATCGGCCGGAGGCGCGTCAGGCGCGGCAGCCGGGGCCGGGGGTGGCGTCAGGTCGATCGACGGGGCCGGCGCGGCGGGCGGGGTGCCGTACGAGCCAAGGTCCACCGTCGGCGTCGCCTGGGCGGCCTCTTCGGCCTCGAAGAACTCGCGCTTGGTGAAGCCCAGCGGGCCGGCCAAGAGGGCCGACGGGAGGGTCTGGATCGTCGTGTTGTAGTCCAGCACGGTGGCGTTGTAGTGCTGCCGGGAGAAGCTGATCTGGTTCTCCGTCGTGGTCAGCTGCTCCTGCAGGTTCATGACGTTCTCGTTCGCCTTGAGCTGCGGGTAGTTCTCCACCACCGCGAACAGCGAGCGGAGGGACGAGGTCAGGGCGTTCTCCGCGGCCGCCGAGGCGGCCGGGCCCTGGGCGCCGGCCGTCACGGCAGAGGCGCGGGCGTTGGTCACCTGGGTCAGCACGGACTGCTCGAAGCCCATGTACCCCTTGACCGCGTTCACCAGGTTCGGGATGAGGTCCCAGCGCCGCTTGAGCTGGACCTGGATCTGGGCGTACGCCTCGTCGATACGCAGGCGGCGCTGGACAAGCCCGTTGTAGAGCAGGACCACGACCACCGCGATGACGACGATGATGACGATGAGGATCAGCAGGGGACCCATGGATGCCTCCGCGTGGCGCCGAGATGGCCGGGCCAGTATAGGCCGGCGGACCGTGCCGGCGGGATGGTGGGCGGTGCTGGGCTCGAACCAGCGAACCTCCTCGGTGTAAGCGAGGCGCTCTGACCCACTGAGCTAACCGCCCCCGGCGATGCTAGCAGGGTGCGCCGTCGCCGCGGTTCGAGGAAGGTGGTGCCCAGGCCGGGACTTGAACCCGGATGACTTGCGTCATACGCCCCTCAAACGTACGCGTATACCAATTCCGCCACCTGGGCAGGTGATGAGCGGAGCTTCGACCGGTCGGGATGGTACCGAGGGAGGGACTTGAACCCACACGACCTTGCGGTCACTAGGTCCTGAACCTAGCGCGTCTGCCTATTCCGCCACCTCGGCGCCGACGGACCAGGCCGCGCGCGTCTTCGCTCACGGCGCTCCGGCGAGCCCGCATGGTAGCACGGCCGCTGTTCAGGGCGCGAGGCGCCAGTCCAGGACGTCCCAGAGGCGGTCGGAGGGGATCCCGAGGGGCACGATGCCCGGCCCGGAGACAGCATCGCGGAACACCACGACGCGCGCCGGGAACACCAGGGGCAGGAAGGGCATCTGGGCGGCGAAGGCCGTCAAGACGGCCGCCACGCGCTGGGCATGGACTGCCGGCGTGGCATACGCGTGGGCCGCGGCCAGCAGCGCGTCGAACGAGGTGCTCTCGTAGCCGGCCAGGTTCGTGCCGCCCTTGACCGCCTGCGTCGAGGTCAGCAGCGGCTGCAGGTCCGGCACGCGACCCAGGTCCATCTCGAGGAGCGCGACGCTGAAGTCGTGTTGCAGCAGACGCTGCTGGATCAATTCGCTCGGCGCCAGCTCCGCCAGCGTCACGTGGAGGCCCAGGCTGGTCCACGCGGCGACGACGGCGTGCGCGACGGCGTTAAGGGCGGGGTTGGCGCTGGCCCGGACCGTCACGACCTCGAACGTCACGACGCCCTTCACGCCGGGCGCGGTCCACCCGCCCGTCGCGTGCTTCCAGCCGGCCGCAGTCAGGGCCGCGGCGGCCTGGGTCGTGCTGAATGGCGGCGCGGTGGCCGTGGGTCGGGGCAGGCCCTGGGTCGTGGGCGGGAACGGGGTGGTGGCCACGGCCGCCGCGCCGTGAAAGACCGTCTGCACCACGCCCGCGCGGTCGATGGCGCGGAGCAGGGCCGCGCGCACACGGGCGTCCCGGAACAGGGGCTGCCCGACGCGGACGTTCATCACGGCGGCCATGAGGCTGACCTGCGGGTAGTCCAGGGCGCGGGCCCCCGGTTGCGCCGCGATGGCCGCGGCGTCGTCGGGCAGGAGCCCGTCGGCGCTGTCGAGGTCGCCGGCGCGGAAGGCCGCGGCCAGGGAAGCGGCGTCGGGATACAGCTGGAACGTGATCGCCGGCACGGCGCCCGTCCCGGTCACGGCGGCCTGGTGGGGCGCCAGGACGAGATGGATCGTGTCGCCGTCCCGCCCGGCGACCTGATAGGGCCCATCGCCGACCGGCTGCGATTCGAAGCCCAGGGCCGGCAGTTCGCCGACCGGCGTGGCTTCCAGGAGATGGGCCGGCACCACGGGCTGGGTCGTCACGTCGAGGAACGAGGCCGCGGCGTCCTTGAGGCCCATGACGACCGTGCCGGCGTCGGGCGTGGTCACCGTGACGCCTCGCCACGCCGCGCCGTTGGGGCCGTCGTAGGCCGGGTCCTGGAGGACGCGGATGGTGTAGGCCACGTCGGCCGCGGTGACCGGCAGGCCGTCGGCCCACACCGCGTCGGTCCGGAGGTGGAAGCTGTACGTGTGGCCGTTGTCGGTGACCTGCCAGCTCGACGCCAGGTCGCCCACGAGGGCCCCGCCGGCGCCCGCCCTGGTCAGGCCGCGGAAGACCAGGGCGTCGATGTCACGCTCCGCCGGCAGCGTGGCGTAGAGCGGGTCCAGCGTGTCGAGGAGGCCGACGACGCCCAGGCGAAGGCCAGCAGGAGCCACGCTCTGAACAGGGGTCGGCGAGGCGGAAGGGCGGCTGGCCGCGGGCGGGGCAGCCACCTGCGCGGCCAGGAGGAGGCTCAGCAGCAGGATCCCCGAGCCGACGACCGTGCGGTCCCGGCGGCTCGGCCAGGCGGCCGGTGCCGGCGGGAGGCGGGGAGCGCTAGGCGCCAGTGGTCGCCGGCAACGTCAGCGCGTAGGCGGCGAAGGAGAAGACGATCCACACGACCGTGATGATGATCGTGAAGCGGTACAGGATCTTCTCGATGCCGCGACGGCTGCGATAGACCGCCGAGTCGCCACCGAAGGCCTGACCCAAGCCGGCCCCGCGCGCCTGGAGCAGGATCGAGGCCACGACCCCGAGGCTCAGCGCGATCTGCCCAAGGGCAAGGAAGGGGTCCACGGCTGCGGCAGGTCCTCCGATGGGTGAAGCCCGCGCAGGATAGCACGGCCCCGGCTCAATCCCCGGCGCGTGGCTCCAGCAGGTCGCGGCCGGTCATGCCGGGCGCAGGATCGAGGCCGGCCCTTGCGAGCAGCGTCGGCGCCACGTCGGCGAGCACGCCATCGCGCAACCGCGCGCCGCGCACACAGCTCCCGGCCAGGAGCAGCGGCACCGGGTTGAGGGAATGGGCCGTGACGGTGTGCCCGGCCGCATCGGTCATCTCGTCGGCATTGCCGTGATCGGCGGTGATGCAGAGCAGCGCACCCCCGTCCGGCTCCGCCGCATCGAGCGCCAGGACGGCCCGGGCGACCCGCCCGACGGCCCCGTCGAGCGCTTCCACGGCCGTGACCGTGGCTGCGAAGTGGCCGGTGTGGCCGACCATGTCGGCGTTGGCGAAGTTGGCCACCAGGAGATCGAAGCGGCCCGTGGCGAGGGCCGCCAGCAACGCGTCGGCGATCTCCGCGGCGCGCATGGCCGGCTCCAGATCGTACGTCGCGACGTGCGCGCTCGGCACCAGCTCGCGCTCCTCGCCGGGCCACGCGGCCTCCGTACCGCCGTTGAAGAAGTACGTCACGTGGGCGTACTTCTCCGTCTCCGCCACGTGGAACTGGCGCCAGCCCAACTCGGAGAACCGCTCCGCGAGGCTGGGCACGACGAGCGGCGGGAAGGCCACCTGCACCGGCAGGCCGCCCTCGTACTCCGTCAGCGTGGCGATCAGAAGGCCGGCCGGTGGAGCGCCCCGGTCGAAGCCGTCGAACGCCTCGTCCACCAGGGCGTGCGTCAGCTGCCGGGCGCGGTCGGCGCGGAAGTTCATGTAGACCACGGCGTCGCCGTCGCGGACCCGGCCGTCGACCCCGCCGATCACCGTCGGCTGGACGAACTCATCGTCCTCGTCGCGGCCGTAGGCGGCTTCGATGGCCGCCACCGGGTCGGCTGCCGGCAGGCCCTCGCCACGGACGATCGCGGCGTAGCCACGGGCGGTGCGGTCCCAGCGGTGGTCGCGGTCCATCGTGAAGTAGCGGCCGGCCACGGTCGCCACCCGCGCCGCGGGGCAGGCGTCCGCGAGGCGCGCCACGAGGTCGCGCATGAACCCGGCCGCCGACCGGGGCGGCGTGTCGCGGCCGTCGAGGATGGCGTGCACCACCACGTCCCGCACGCCGCTACGGCACGCCAGCCCGGCCATCGCCACCAGGTGGCGGTCGATGGCGTGGACGCCGCCCGGGCCGATGAGACTCACCAGATGGAGGCGCCGCCCCGGTTCAGCGGCTCGACGGCAGGCGGCCAGCAGGACGTCGTTGGCGGCGAACGAGCCGTCGGCGATCGCGGCGTCGATGCGGGGCAGGTCCTGGAGCACGGGCCGGCCGGCGCCGAGGTTCAGATGGCCGACCTCGCTGTTGCCCATCTGCCCGGCCGGCAAGCCGACCGCCTCGCCCGACGCCTCCAGGCGGCTGTGGGGCCAGGCCTCCAGGAGGGCGCGCCAGGCGGGCATCCTGGCCGCCGCGATGGCATCCGCCTCCGGCCGGCTGCCGATGCCGAATCCGTCCAGCACGAGCAGGACGATCGGACGGGGGCGTCCCCGGGTCACGAGGCGGCGCGGCGCGCGTGCGCGGTGAGGGCCGCGCGGGCGACGATGCCGGCCATCTCCTCCACCTTGAGGCTCGCGCCACCGACCAGCGCGCCGTCGAGCTCGGGCTCGGCCATGAAGGTGTCGATGGTGGCGCTCGTGACGCTCCCGCCATAGAGCACCGGCACCGCCTCGGCGGTCGCTCGCGGCCAGCCCCAGCCGGCCAGCGTGGCGCGGATCACGCGCGCGATGGCGGCCGCGTCGGCGCTCCGGGCGGTGCGCCCGGTGCCGATGGCCCAGACCGGCTCGTAGGCGACGACGATCCGATCTGCCAGCTCGGCGCCGTCACCTGACCCTCCCGCGGAGGTGGCGGCGAAGCTGGCCCAGGCGCCGTCGAGCTGGTCGCGCACGACCGCCTCGGCACGGCCGGCATCGCGATCCTCCAGCCCCTCCCCCACGCACAGGATGGGCCGCAGGCCGGCCTCCAGGCAGCGGCGCAGCTTCTGTCCGATCTGGGCGTCGGTCTCGCCCGCATCCCGGCGGCGCTCGGAGTGGCCCACGATGGCCCACGTGGCGAGCCCGGCCAGCATGGCCGCGGCGACCTCGCCCGTGTAGGCCCCGGCAATCTCGTGGTGGACGGTCTGGGCACCGACGGCGACGTCCCGGCCGGCCAGGGCGTCACGCACGGCGGCGAGGGCCACGAACGGTGGGCAGATGACGCGCACGACCTCCGGCTCGGCCGTCGCGTCCGCGAGGGCCGTCGCCAGACGCCCGGCATCGGCCGGCGTGGTGTGCATCTTCCAGTTGCCGGCGATGATCACGGGTCGCATCGGACCCATGATGGCAGCGCGGCAGCTCACGCGCCCGCCGCCGCCTCGCCGAGGGCCACGAGGTGCTCCAGCGCGCGCTGCACGGCCGGCCGGGAGAGGCCCGTCTCGGCCGCCAGCTCGGCCAGCGACGCCTCCGGTGATGCCCGGCGCGCCTGGGCGACGGCCCGCACGAGCGACGCCTGCGTGGCGAGCCGGCCCTCGCCGTCCACCCGTTCGATGGCCCGCACCTGGCGGGTCGCGGCAGCCGCGACACGGCCCAGGTTCGCGGTCTCGGCGTTGAGGGCGCGGTTCAGCTGGCCGCGCAGGGACCGCACGACCAGCCTGCTCTCCAGCTCCAGCACGGCCGCTGATGCCCCGGCCGACCGGAGGAACCGCACGATGGTCTCGGTCCGTTTCCAGGTCACCACGCCGGCCCCCCGGCGGACGCGCCAGGCGGCGGGCATGTCGACAGCTGCCAGGCGGGCGGCGAGGCCTTCCGCCTCCTCCACCGGGACGACGAACTCGAGGTGCGGCCGCCCCGCCGCCAGGCTGAGCGAGCCGCGCGCCAGGAAGAGGCCCCGCAGGTACGCCATGCGGCAGTGACCCGCGGCACGGTCCCACCCGAAATCGCCGCGCGGCCCGTGCTCCAGCCGCACCGCCAGCCGGGCCACGGCGGCCGTGGGGGCCTCGCCGCGAGCCGCTGGACCCAGGCCTTCGCGCTCCGCCGCGCGGCAGCAGGCACGCGCGGGCTCCACGGCCGCCAGCTCTCCCCGGAGGGCGGCCACGAGATCGCGCGAGGGGCGATCCCGCGCCCGGTGCGGCGCCGGCACGCCGGTCAGGCGCTCCGCGCCACGCCCGCCGGGGTGCCGAGCGCGCCCGCCTCGAGCAGCGCCAGGAGCGCTGACGCGAGGTGGTCGGGGTCGTGGTGGTGCCCGTTGCGGTGGTCCACCACGTCCGACAGGACCAGCCGCGGGCGGTCCTCGCCGGCCGGCGCGATGTCCACCCTGACCGGGGCGACCGGCCAGCCCTCGGGGGCTCGTGATTCGGGCGTGTCGTTCGCCACCACGACGTCGACGGCGCCGAGGATGCCGTGCGTCTCCAGCGCCCGGAGGTGGTCGGAGAGGGCGAAGCCTTCCGTCTCGCCCTGCTGCGTGGCCACGTTGGCGACGTACGCGCGCACGGCCCGCGTCGCCAGCAGCGCGTTGCGGATCTCGGGGATCAGCAGGTTCGGCAGGAGGCTGGTGTAGAGGCTGCCCGGTCCCAGCACCACCAGGTCGGCGCCGCTGATGGCCTCGGTCGCCTCGGCCGTGGCATGGACGTCGGCCGGGGTGATCCACACGCGCCGGATGCCGCGGGCGGCGGCGATGAGCGACTGGCCGTCCAGCCGTGACCCGTCGGCCAGCTCCGCATGCAGGGTCAGCGGCACGGCCGCACCCGGCACGACCTGGCCGCGGACCGCGAGCACGCGGTTCGATTGCCGCACGCCTTCCTCGAAGTCGCCTTCGATGTCACTCAGGGCGGCGATGAGGAGGTTGCCGAAGGCGTGGCCGGTGACCCGGTCCGAGCCCGACGGGGTGCTGGGGAAGCGGTACTGGAGAAGGCGCGTCATGACCGGCTCGGCATCGGCGAGCGCGGCGATGCAGTTGCGGATGTCGCCCACCGGGGCGATGCCCAGCTCGTTGCGCAGGCGGCCGGACGACCCGCCGTCATCGGCCACCGCGACGACGGCCGTGATGTTGCTCGTGTACCCCTTGAGGCCGCGCAGCAGGGTGGAAAGGCCGGTGCCCCCGCCGATGGCCACGACCCGCGGACCGCGCGCCAGCGACCGTTTCTGGTAGATCAGTTCGACGAGCGGCTCACGACGCTGCTGGAAGGGCGCCAGGACCGCCCGCAGCAGGCCCCACAGGCCGACGGCGAAGATGAGCACGCCCATCCCCACGAGCACGATGGGCCGGATGGCCACCGGCAGGAACTGCAGGGTCAGCCACCACAGCACGGGCGCCTGGGAGGGGTCGTCGGGGGCCAGGTCGCGGTAGAGCTGGCGCAGGATGAGGGCGCCGGCAAAGGCAACGAGGGCCTCGCCCACGAAGACCGCCACCAGCCAGCGCTTGAGGCCCATGCCGGGGCGCAACCAGCGCCGGTAGCGGCCCCAGCGCGACTCGGGGGCGGTCACGCCTTGTCCAGCTCGCGGTGCCAGACGCTCACCGGGCCGTACCCGGCCGCCCGCAGGTCGTCCGCCATCGCCTCCGCGATGGTGATCGAGCGGTGGTAGCCGCCCGTGCAGCCGATGGCGATCGTCAGGCGGTTCTTGCCCTCGCTCTCGTACGCCGGGATGGCGAACGCCAGGAAGTCGTGGGTGAAGGCCAGGAACCGCTGGGCCGCGGGCTGGCCAAGGACGAAGGTCCGCACGGGTTCCGCGAGGCCCGACTGGGCCCGCAGCTCCGGCTCGTAGTAGGGGTTCACCATGAACCGCACGTCGAAGACCAGGTCGGCCTCCAGCGGCAGGCCGTACTTGTAGCCAAAGCTGATGAGCTGGATGGCGATGTGCTCGCCCTCCTCGTCGGGCTGCAGGGTGGCGAAGATGCGCTCGCGGAGCTGGCGGCCCGAGAGGTCGGACGTGTCGATGACCACGTCGGCCTGGTCGTGCACCTCCTGGAGCATCGCCCGTTCGGCCGCGATGGACGCGGCGATCGAGCCGTGGCCCTCCAACGGGTGGCGGTGACGGGTCTCGCTGTAGCGCCGGATGAGGACCTCGTCGCGGGCATCCAGGAAGAGCACCTGGGGCACGATCGAACGGCCCTCCAGGGCGCCCATGACCGCGCCGAAGGCGACGGCCGCGTCGCCCGAGCGGACATCCAGCACGAGCGCGACCCGGGCGAAGCGCTCGGGGTTCGACGCCACGAGCTCGGCCATCTCGGGCAGCAGCTCCGCCGGCAGGTTGTCCACGACGAGGTAGCCCAGGTCCTCGAACAGCTTGCTGGTGGCCGTCTTGCCGGCGCCGGAGAGGCCGCTGATGACGGCCACGTGCTGCCGCCGCGCTGGTTCGACCGGCTCAGCCACCGCCGGCCCGACGCTCGTCGTCGGCTGCCGCCCGCGCGGCCTGGCGGTCGGAGCGGGCCAGGAGCTGGATCGTGATCTCGAACAGGATGTACATCGTGATGCTCATGATCGTGGGGCTGACGGGGTCGCCGCCGGGCGTGATGATCACGGCGAAGATGACGATGGCGAGGATGGCGTAGCGGCGGTTGCGCCGCAGCAGGTCCAGGGGCAGCACGTGCAGGCGCACGAGCAGGACGAGGATCATGGGGAACTCCATGACCACGCCGAAGGCCAGGAAGAGCAGCGTCACGAAGCCGAAGTAGGACTCGAGCGTCCAGCCGTTGACGGTCACGCCAGTGATCGTGAAACCGGCAAGGAAGGCGATGGCGAACGGCAGCACGAAGTAGGCCACCACGAGGCCCACGGCGAAGAAGACGCCGGCGAGGGGGATCCAGGGACGCGCCACGGCCCGCTCACGGGCCGTCAGGCCCGGGGAGATGAAGCGCCACAGCTCGAAGAGGAAGACCGGCAGGGCGATGGCGAAGCCGACGATGAAGGCCAGCTTGAGCTGGATGAAGAAGCCGCCGCCGACGGTGATGATCTGGAGCGGCTGGTGGAGCGGCGCGGCGAGCAGGGTCAGCACGCTGCCGCCGAAGACGTAGCCGATGCCCGAGCCGATGAGGAGCGCCACGGCCGAGATGAAGAGGCGCCGGCGGAGCTCCGACAGGTGGTCGATCAGGCTCATCACGGCGCCCTCCGGCTCGATGGCCGGGGACGGCGTCAGGGCGGGCGCGCCGAGCGACCCGCCGGGCGGGACGTCGCGCAGTTCGATCTCGGCCATCGCGGCGCGCGCGGGCCGGCTAGGCGCCGGGGCCGCTCGGCTCGGAGGGCCCCGTGGCGTCCGCGGGGGCTGCCGCGACGGCCGCGGGCACGCTCACGGGGGCTGCCGGCGCGGGCTGGGGCGGTGGCGGCGGCGCGACCGTCGGACTGGTGGCCGCCGTCGGCGCGGCGCCGATCTTCACCGCGTCGGTGGTCTCGCTGATGGCGTGACGGAACTCGCGCAGCGAACGGCCAAGCGACTGGCCCATCTCCGGCAGGCGCTTCGGGCCGAGCACGATGAGCGCCACGACCAGGACGATGATGAGCTCCGGGGCTCCGATGTCAGGCATGTGGTGAAGGATCCTCCAGCGGCGTCCGCTGCGGCGGGTCGACATCGTAGCACCGCAGGCGCGCCGCCCAGTCCGCGGCCGCTGCCGCGATCGCCGCGCCCGGGTCGTCCGCGTCCAACCCCGCCCCGGCGATGCCGCGCGAGACGTTGACCAGGACACCGCGCCCGGAGGAGCCCGCCAGCGGCCCCTCGCTGGCCGCTGCGAGGTCGTGCACGGCCGCGGCGTCGCCGCCCTGCGCGCCGACCCCGGGCACGAGGAACGGCAGGCCGGGGGCGATGCGGCGGACCGCGGCCAGCTCGGCCGGGGCGGTCGCCCCGACCACCAGGCCGACCGTGCCGTACGTGGCCTGCCAGGCCAGCGCCAGCCGCGCCACCCGCAGGTACAGCGGCTCCCCGGGTGCGCCACTCCCCTGGTCGGGGCCGACCGCCAGGTCCTGCATCTCGCCGGCGCCCGGATTGGACGTGCGGCACAGGATGTAGACGCAGCGGCCCGTCCGCTCCAGCAGAGGCGCCAGGGCCGAGGCACCGACGTACGGGGCGACGGTCACGGCGTGGGCGCCGAGGCCGTCGTACAGGGCCGCCGCATGGCGGGCAGTGGTGCTGCCGATGTCGCCGCGCTTGGCGTCGGCGATGAAGGGCACGTCCGCGGGCAGGCTCGCCCGCAGCCGCTCCAGCGCCGCCAGACCGGCCGATCCGAACGCCTCGAAGAAGGCCAGGTTGACCTTGACCGCCGCCGCGTACGGCAGCGCCGCGTCCAGCACCAGGCGATCGAAGCGCTCCGCCCCCGCCGCATCGGCGGCGAAGCCGCGCGGGAAGCCGGCCGGATCCGGGTCGAGGCCCAGGCACAGGAGCGTCCCGGTGCGACGGACGCGCGCCTCGAGGAGCGCCTCGTAGCTCCCCTCCGACCCATCGCCCGGGCCGCTCGCCGGCGTCACGGCCCGCTGGGCGACGGCCCGTTCGACGCTGGCGCGCTGGCGGGTGGCGCGGTGGGCACGGGCGTGGGCAGCTCCGAGGCCGGGATGAACCAGGCCGGCCGGGAGGTCCCGTCGAGCAGGCTCGACTCGGTGAGGGCAATGATCTGGGCCGTCGCGAACGGGCTCCCGGGCCCCAGGACGGCGAGGTCCAGGTCGATGCCGGCCCCCTGCGCGTGCAGGAACGCGACGGCCGTGCCGTCCGGCGACCAGGTCGGCGCGAACGACCCGCCGTCGTTGGTCAGGCGGGCCACCTCCGCGCCGGTCGTGGCGTTGAGGAGGACCACGTCGCGGCCCTTGCCGTCGGTCTTCTCGGCGGCGATCCACTTGCCGTCAGGTGACCAGGACGGCCGGGCATAACCGGCCGCGCTGAGGAACCGCATCTTCTTGGTGGCGACGGTGTAGATGGCGATGCGCGGATCGCCGATGGCCCCCGACCGCTGGTTGTAGGTGAAGGCCACCAGCTTGCCGTCGGGGCTCCAGGCCGGATCGTTGTGGCCGAGGGGATTGAACTGGGCGAGGGTCGGCACCGAGGGTGTCCCGCCGCCTGCCGGCAGGAACCCCAGGTGCGGGCCAAGGAACAGGTTGAAGGGGCTGGGGTAGTTGGTGATCAGGGCGATCGTCTTGCCGTCGGGGCTGACGTCCGGCTGGACGTACCAGTCGAAGAAATGGGTCCCGCCGGAGAACGTGAGGAGGCCGCTCTTGATGACCTTGGCGCCACT
>DATBOX010000218.1:0-1521 GCA_036561685.1 Candidatus Limnocylindrales bacterium
GGGTGCCCTACGCCACCGGCTCCAACACGAAGACGGGGATCTGCCGATCCGTCCGGGTCTGGTAGGTCGCGTAGTCGGGCCAGGCCTCGACGGCACGCGCCCACCAGACGGCCTTCTCGTCGCCCACGGCTTCGTGGGCCACGTAGTCGAGTTTGGTGGCCCGGTCCTGCAGTTCGACGTGCGGATCGGCCTTGAGGTTGTAGTACCAGACCGGGTGCCTGGGAGCGCCGCCCTTGGACGCGACCACGGCGTAGACGCCCTCGTGCTCCACGCGCATCAGGGCCGTCTTGCGCAGCTTGCCGGTCCTGGCGCCGATCGAGGTGAGCACGATGATGGGCTTGCCGCGCAGGTCGCCGCCCTGCTCGCCGCTCGTCGCCTCGTACAGCTCGGCCTGCTTGCGGGCCCATGCCGCCGTGCTGGGTTCGTAGTCGCCGGTCAGGGGCATGGCCCCATTGTGGCCTTCCTTGCGCCCGGGGCCCTTTACACGGGGCGTATGGTGCGCGGGATGCGCATCACCCGACCGACCAGCCGCCCGATCCATCAGGTCGGCGTGCGCGCCCCGCTGGCGCTTGTTGCGGCCCTCGCCGTGGCCGCCTGCGGTGGCTCCGCAGCGACGTCCCCCGCCTCGACGCCCGCGCCGGTCGCGACCGCGACACCGGCTGCTGCGTCGCCCACGGCCGTCGCGTCAGCGACGCCGGCGGCGAGCAAGGGCCCGGCCTCGGCCTCGTTGGGGATCGTTGGGACGGCCGGGCTGACCGGGCCGATCACCGCGCAGACCATCGACTGCAACCGGCCGGCGCTCACCGGAGGTCCGGAGATCTTCTTCACCGGCCAGGCGGGCGCGAACGGCCCGTCGATCGTCATCTTCCTGCAGGCGGCCACCATGCAGGTGCGCGTCGGTACGGGGTCGGCCTCCACGCTGCGCCTGCGCGAATTCACGGGCACTGGCGTGAAGGACTTCAACGCCGCGACGGGGGCCCAGGTGGACTCGCCGCTGACCGAGACGACCGACGCCGCGACCGCCACCGGCAACCTGGGCGCGCTGTCGTCGATCTCGGGGACCATCGACTGCGGCGACGAAACGGCGGGGACCGCCAACCTCACCGTGACCGGGTCCACGCCCTTCGGGCAGCTTGCCGGGACGCCCCTGACCGGCGTCGATGTGACCTGCACGAACACCGCCTCCGGCCTCTTCGTGGGCGCCATCGGCCTGAGCATGGCCGGCACGACGCCCGTCCTCGTCTTCGTGACGGCGAGCAGCGACACACTGCAGGTCTCGGTCGAGACCAGCACCGCCGGGAGCTTCTACAGCGGCAAGGGAACCGGGCTCGCGACCCTCACCGCGAACGGCGCCCACATCGCGGGCGACATCAGCCTGTCGGTCGCGGCGGGCGCAACGCCCTCGACCCAGGCCGTGCACGTCACGGGTGACGACACCTGCGGGATCAACACCTAGACCCGCCAACGGGCCTATCGGACCTCCGGATCGTGTTCGAACGGCCCTAGGCCGGGCGCCCGCAC
>DATBOX010000219.1:0-8379 GCA_036561685.1 Candidatus Limnocylindrales bacterium
CCCGACCTCGGCGCGCGCTCAGGTGTACTTCGGGCCGGCTCCGGCCGGCGCCACGGCCGCGACCCTCGCCGGCACGCCGGAGGAGATCAGCCGCACCCTTGACGACTGGGATGCCGTCGGACTCGATGAGATGGCCTTTGACATGGACGAGACCGATGCCGGCCGTGCCGTGGCCAAGATGGAACGCCTTGATCGTGAGGTGCTGGCGGGGCGCGCCGCCTCGGCTTGAGGACGGCCGCCCACGTACCCTCGGCCTGATCGGCGGCCGCACGATCCAGCTACATGGTCAGATGTGACTCCGGGGCACGCTAGAGCAACATTCCGGGGCGGGCGCCGGCTGGTGAGGCCCCATCCACGCTCGATGGAGACCTCGGCGGCCGATCCGGCAGCGCCTTGGGGGTCGGATCTCGGCTCTAACGTGCCCCCCAGTCATGTATGACCAGATAGGTGGGGGCGAAGGGAGCCACGCGCCGCCAAGCCCCAGCGGCCGCGAACCCTGTGACGGCCGCCGAACAGTGCTTCGCCGCTACCGGCGTCCCTCGCCCTGATCGCGGACGGGCAGTGCCGCGCCACCGCTAGGCGTGGCGCCAGGTCACGGTGAACGACTGACCCTTCGAGGCGAGGCCGGAGACGGTCGTGCGGTGCGTCCCGCCGCTCGTGACGTCCGTGATCTCGTCGCGTGACCAGTGGCGGTCCCCGATCGAGCCAAGGCGGCCGCCGATGACCGCCAGGCCGCCGGTGATGACGATCTTGGAGAACTTGGCCAATGCCAGGACGGGACAGGTGGCCTTGCCGCAGGCCTCGCTGGGGGCCTCGATGATCCATTCCGCGGTCAGGCGCGGCGCGTCCTTGACCTGATCGGTGATCGAGTCGGTCTCCTGGCGAGTCAGGTCGGTCAGGGTCATCGTGAAGCCGTGGGTGCCGTAGGTGACCTGGGCCCACATGTGGTCCCCGGCGTCGGGCACGATGACGTCGCCGAAGTCGATGGCGTGGTCCAGGGTTGGCACGGTTTCCCACCAGGCGGTGTGCGACAGCGCCCCGTCGCGGCATTCGACCTGGGTACCGACCTGCTCGGGCCCGATGGTCGTGTTGCCCAGATGGTCGCTGGAGGAACCGTCGAAGCCGACCCAGATGGCGACGTCGGTCGTGCCCGTCTTGGGGCAACTGATGATGGGCTCGACCCACGCCCCCTCGACGCACGTCACCTGGCGGCTCCGGCCGTTGCCCGCGACGTAGCCGCTCCAGTTGGAGGACTCGAAGTTCACCGCGCCACCGAGGGCGGTGGCCGCGCGGCCCGGACAGTGGTGCAGCACGAGGGGCGGCGGCGTGGGGACCGGCGTCGGTGGCGGCGTCGGGGTCGGGGTAGGGGTGGGCGCGGCCGTCGGTGAGCTCGTCGGCACCGTGGTGGCAACCGGCGTCGGCGACGGCGTGGGGGTCACGTTGGTCGACCCGCAGCCCGCGAGCAGCGCGCACATGAGGAGGGCCGCCACCAAGCGCGCCACCCCATGCCGCGCCACCCCATGCCGTGCCATCGCGCCGAGGATAGCGGCGGTGCCGAGCCATGGCCCGCCAAGGGCCTTCCCGTAGAATCGGACGGTGAAGGCAACGCGCAGATCGGTCGGGCCTCTCGAGGCGCCGCCCGAGGACGCGCCGGACGCGGCCCTGGAGCTGCCGGACGACCTCCTGGACGCCACGCCCCAGGAACCGGCCGACGTCGCGGCATGGTTCGGGGCGGTCGGCGTCGCGGTGCCGCTGGCCGGCCCCGAAGGCGCGTCCGCCGCCCCGGTCGACCGGGACGCGCTGGCCCGCGACATCGTCGCCCGCCTCAACCCCGAGCAGGCACGCGCGGTCACCACGACCGAGGGTCCGCTCCTCATCCTGGCCGGCGCGGGCAGCGGCAAGACCCGTGTCCTGGCCCATCGCGTGGCATACCTCATCGGCGTCAAGGGCGTGCGCCCGTGGCAGATCCTGGCCGTCACGTTCACCAACAAGGCCGCCGCCGAGATGCGCGAGCGGATCATGACGCTGGTGGGGCCGGACGCCGGCCGCCAGGTCGCCATGGGCACGTTCCATGGCCTCTGCGCGCGGGTCCTGCGGCGCGACGGGTCGGCCATCGGCCTGGACTCGCGCTTCGCCATCTACGACACGGACGACCAGAACGGCCTCATGAAGCAGGTCCTGCGCGACCTGGAGCTGGCGGGGACGGGCGAGACGCGGCCCTCGGTCATGCTGGGCACGATCAGCCGCTGGAAGAACGAGCTGCTGGGGCCGGACGAGGCGGCCAAGGCCGCGCATACGTACCACGAGCAGCTGGCCGCTCGCGCCTATCGCGGCTACCAGGCGCGGCTCCACGCCGCGGGGGCTTTTGACTTTGACGACCTGCTCATCGAGGCGGTGCACCTCTTCGACGAGGCGCCGGCCGTCCTCGCTCGCTACCAGGAGCGCTGGCGCTACCTGCATGTCGACGAATACCAGGACACCAACCGCGCCCAGTACCTGTGGGTCCGCGCCCTCGCCGCGCGCCACCACAACCTGGCGGTGGTCGGCGACGACGACCAGAGCATCTACTCGTGGCGTGGCGCGGACATCACGAACATCCTGGAGTTCGAGCGCGACTACCCCCAGGCGACGGTCGTCAAGCTGGAGCAGAACTACCGCTCAACCCAGCTGATCCTGGATGCCGCCCACGCCGTCGTCAGCCGCAACGAGGGGCGCAAGGACAAGCGCCTGTGGACGGAGAACCCGCGCGGCGTGCTGATCGAGCGCTTCGAGGCCGACCGCGAGGACGAGGAGGCGGAGTGGATCGCCCGCCAGGCGGATGCGCTGGTGCACGGGCGCGGCGCCGGTGGATCGGTCCTGGCGCGGCGCGCCGACGAGGGCGACGAGCGCCTCTACCACCTGCGTGACATCGCCATCATGTACCGCGCCAACGCCCAGTCGCGGCCGATCGAGGAAGCGTTCCTGCGCTACGGCCTGCGCTACCAGCTGGTCGGCGGCGTGCGCTTCTACCAGCGCCGCGAGGTCAAGGACGCACTGGCCTACCTGCGGGTGCTGCGTAACGACCGTGACGTGGCGGCCTTCGAACGCATCCTCAACGTGCCGGCCCGCGGCCTCGGCGACAAGACGCTGGCCACCATCCGCCGCCTCGCCGCGACCGCCGAGGGCGATGTCTGGCAGGGCATCCTGATGGCGATCGACGACCCCGAGATGGCCAGCCGGACGCGGGCCGCCCTTGGCGCGTTCGCGGACATCGTGCGGCGGCTACGGACGCGCATCGGGGTCCTGCCGCTCCCCGAGCTCCTGGATGCCGTGCTGGAGGAGTCAGGCTACCGGGCCATGCTGGCCGACGGGTCGGAGGAGGGCGAGGAACGCTGGGCCAACCTGCTCGAGCTGCGCGAGGTCTTCCAGCGCTACGCCGACCTGGCGCCCGATGACGCGCTCGACCGACTGCTTGAGGAGACGGCCCTGGTGGCCGACCAGGACGCCTACGACCGGGATTCGGACGCGGTCACCCTCATCACGCTCCACGCGGCCAAGGGCCTGGAGTTCGACGTGGTGTTCATCAGCGGCCTGGAGGAGGGGGTCTTCCCCCACAGCCGGGCGCTGGAGGACCCGCGCCAGATGGAGGAGGAGCGGCGCCTGGCCTACGTGGGCCTGACCCGGGCGCGCCACCGCCTCTACCTGACCCACGCGGCGCAGCGGGCGACCTGGGGTCGCGGCGGCTTCTCCACGCCCAGCCGCTTCCTCATGGAGATCCCAGGCGAGCTGATGCATGGCCCGCGGCTCGTCCTGGCCGACGACGGTTATGACGACGACCAGCGCTCACCGGACGAGCGATCCGGCGGGCCGCTGGACCTGGACGTCGTGCTCGGGCGGCGTGGGACCGCGCGGCTGTACGACCGCGGCCGGTCGCGGCCCCTGGGTCCGCGCATCCTGCCCCCCGGCGGCGGCTACGTGGCCGAGTCGGTCGGCGCGCCGCGCCCCGGCGAGGCGTTCCGCCCCACCCGCGACCTGGCCGCCAAGCGCGCCTCGTACTACGGCTCGGCGCCCGATGCGACCGATGCGCACCCCGCCGCCACCCCGACCGACCCGACCGCGTGGGTTGTGCCGCCCACGCCCGCCGTTCCCGGCCAACGGCGCTACCGCGATGGCGACCGGGTGCGGCATCGCGCGTTCGGTGAGGGGCGCGTGGTGACCTCCAAGCTGACCCGCGACGACGAGGAGGTCACGGTCGCCTTCCCCGACCACGGGGTGAAGCGTCTCCTGGCCAGCCTCGCCAACCTCGAGGTCTCAGGGTCCTGGACGCCGCCCGCTACAGGGTCGTCGTGATGACCGGCGAGGTGCCCAGGACGAGGCCCGTGAAGCTGTGGGCGCGCGCCGCGACGAAGGCCGGCCGCTTGGGGATCGCGAGGGCCGTCTCGAAGCCATCGCGCGGCGCTGACGCCAGCGGCGTCATGGTGGCCGGCGTGCCGCCGCCAAGCAGCTCCCAGCTGGCCACCTCGGTGGCGCCGTTCCAGCTGACGAAGGCCGTCAGCGTGCCCGGCTCGCTGAGGTCCAGGGCGATGGCGGGCGGCTCGGTCGGGCGGCCCACCCACGGGAAGCGGAAGGCACGGTAGGACGAGCCGCCCGGCGGCAGGGCGGCGTCGAAGATGACCTTGCCGTGCTGATCGAACTCCGTGACGTTGGGCTGGCTGCCCCAGCCGATGAGCGCATCGCCGTTGGGCAGGACCTGCACGTTGCCCTGGCTGGTGGCCTGGATCGAGGCCGGGTGGGTGTAGGCGCGGATGAGGCTGGCCGCCCCGGCTGTCTCGTCCACTTCCATGACGAGACCGCGTGACCCGTTGGGGGCCTGGTTGTCGTCGAAGACGGTGATGGTCCCGTCGGCCAGTCGACGCGCGTCGTGCTGCCAGGCGAAGGCCGCGCCGGGGCCCATGGTGAAGTCGCTCCGCTTGCCGCCCAGGCGCCACATGACCGCCCCGGAGCTTCGGTCGAGCTTGTAGACGCAGAAGGTATGGCGCGCCGACACCAGCAGGTTGCCGTCGAGGTCGACGTCGATCGAGTTCAGGTGGACGTAGTCGTAGGCCGTGCCGGGGGTCGTGGGCAGCGGTTCGTACGACTCGGCCGGATCGACATGGTCCAGGCTGTGCCACTCGAAAAGGACCTTCTGGGTCGCGATGTCGATCTCCTGGACGATGCCTTCCCACGCCGTGGCGACGATCGTGGGTGCCGCGCCGCCCGATGCGGTGACCGTCACGGGCGCCGCAAGGGGCGTCTCGCGTCCGGCGATGATCAGGGCGGTGTCCTGCGGCGTGATCAGGAATTCATGCAGGTCGCCGGCCACGCCATTGGCGGCCCCGAACCGGCCGATCTCGCGATAGGTCTCGTCGGCCATGACGTACTGGCCGGTCCCCAGGCCGACCGTCACGGTGCCTTCCCACCAGGTCAGGACCGGTGTGCCCTGGAACAGTGACACGCGGAAGTCCTCGGCGGAGGTCGTGCCGCTGAGCGGATGGAGCCACACCGGCGAGCCGCGGTCATCGTAGATGGCCGGGCCGTCGCTCTTGAAGTCGTACGAGGGAGTGGTGAACAGGAGGCCGGGCGCCGTCCCGTTGGCCGGCGTGGAGACCGTCATGAGCTGCGGGGCGAGGTCGCCGCGGGAGCGATAGAGCGCGCGAGCCACCGGCGGGATCGACTTCGTGGGACCGCTCGGCGTGGGTGTCAGGGTGGGGCTGGCGCCGCGCGCCCCGACACGACCGAGGAAGATCTCGTCGGCCGCGACCCCGACCGCGAACGCCCCGCCGACGGCCGCCACGGCGGCCTGCAGGAACCGTCGCCGTGACCACGATGCTGTCACGGGGGCGGACGGTAGCACGCTTCCCTGAGGGTCCGCTGAATGGCCGGCAGGAGGGGCGGCATCGTATCCTCCGGCCATGGCAGGGAAACGTGTCGGCGCCCCCGCGGACCGCGCCGCCGAGCTGCGCGACCTCCTCGACGAGGCCAACCGGCGCTACTACGTCGACGATGCGCCGACCCTCACCGACGCCGAATACGACGCCCTCCTGCGGGAACTCCAGGAGCTGGAAGCCGCCCACCCCGAGCTGGTGACGCCCGACAGCCCCACCCAGCGCGTCGGCGCCGCCCCCAGCGTCACGTTCGCCGAGGTGGTCCATCGCACGCCGATGCTCAGCCTGGGCAATGCCTTCGGGCACGACGAGCTGCGTGCCTTCGATGCGCGGGTCCGCAAGGGCCTCGGCTTCGCCCCGGCCCCCGAGCCGGCGCCCGAGCTGCGCTACGTCTGCGAGCTGAAGATCGACGGCCTGAGCGTCAGCCTGAGGTACGAGCGTGGCCGGCTCGTGCGCGCCGCGACGCGCGGTGACGGCCTGACCGGCGAGGACGTCACCGCCAACGTGCGCACCATCCAGGCGATCCCGGCCCGGCTGGCCGAGCCGCTGGACCTGGAGGCCCGCGGCGAGGTCTTCATGCCAAAGGCCGAGTTCGCGCGCATCAACGCCGAACGCGAGGAGCAGGGGCTGCCGCGCTACGCCAACCCCCGCAACAGCGGGGCGGGCTCGCTGCGCCAGCTGGATCCGGCCGTGACGGCGAGCCGAAAGCTCGCCTCGTGGGCCTACATCCTCATCGAGAAGGGCACGGCCGGCCGCGGGTCGACGGTCGTGGCCTCACAGAGCGCGGCGCTCGAGCGGCTGGCGGCGCTGGGCTTCGCGGTGGAAGGCCATCACGAAGCCGGCCTCGACATCGAGGGTGCCATCGCCTTCACCGAGCGGTGGCGCGAGGCTCGCCACGAGCTGCCATTCGAGACGGACGGCGTCGTCGTCAAGGTCGACCGATACGACCAGCAGGCCCGCCTGGGGATGGTGGCGCGTGCGCCGCGCTGGGCGATCGCCTTCAAGTTCCCGCCGGAGCAGGTCGTGACGCGTGTCGAGGACATCGTCGCGTACGTGGGCCGGACCGGCACGCTGACCCCGGTGGCCCACATGACGCCGGTCGTGGTCTCCGGCTCGACCGTGGCCCGGGCCACGCTCCACAACCTCGACGAGGTCCGCCGCCTGGACGTGCGCGTCGGCGACTGGGTCGTCCTCCAGAAAGCCGGCGACGTCATCCCCGAGGTCGTCCAGAGCCTGGCCGACCGGCGCACCGGCGACGAGGTCGAGTGGCAGATGCCCGCGACCTGTCCCGTCTGCCATGCCGAGGTGGTCCAGGACGAGGGCGAGGTCCGCTACCACTGCAGCAACCCGTTCTGTCCCGCCCAGGTGGCGCAGGGCATGGGCCACTTCGCCGGCCGCGGCGGGATGGACATCGAGGGGGCGGGCTGGAAGGTCCTGGTCCAGCTCCTGGAGCGTGGCCTGGTCAAGGAGCCGGCCGACCTCTATCGCCTCACGCTCGGCGACGTCCTGTCGCTGGAGCGCTACGCCCAGAAGAGCGCCGAGAACCTCATGGCCGCCATCGAGCGGTCGCGCACGCGGCCCCTCTGGCGGATCCTCAACGCGCTGGGCATCCGCCATGTCGGCAGCCAGACGGCCATCGACCTGGCCGACTGGGCGGCCGCCACCTGGCCGCCGGCGGAGGGCGAGTCCGACGCGGCCTGGACCGCGCGGGTCACGGCCGAGCTGGTGGCCTTGCCCGACGAGCGCTTCGAGGAGGTCCCCGGCATCGGCCACGTGGTCGCCCAGAGCATCGCCGGCTTCTTCCGCGACGAGATCACCGCGCCGCTCCTGCCGCGCCTCGTCGCCGCCGGGGTCACCGCGGCACGGCCGGCCGCCCCGCCGCCTGGCGCCGCGGGCGCCGGGTCCGGGCCGCTGGCCGGCAAGACACTGGTCGTGACCGGCACGCTGACGGGCTTCGACCGGCCTGGTGCCGAGGCCGCCATCCGGGCCGCCGGCGGGCATGCCGCGAGCTCGGTCAGCCGCAAGACGGACTACCTGGTGGCCGGGGAGAACGCAGGCTCCAAGCTGGCCAAGGCGGAGGAGCTCGGCGTCACGGTCCTGGACGAGGCGGCCTTCGTGCGCCTCCTCGCCGGCGAGGCGCCGTGACGGCCAAGGCGGACGCCACGAGGTGATGCGCCCGGGCCGCCGTGTCCTTGTCCCGGCCTGGTTCTACGGCCTCGATCGCCAGGCGGACGGATCCTGGCGGATCTCCAACGGCGGATCGGGCCCCTAGCCGGGATCGGGCTCCTGGCCGGCCGGGCTGCCCCATTCGTGCGTCAGGCCGCTGGTGGGTCCAGCGGGGCCCAGGTAACGCGGCAACTGGGACCGCGGGGTGCTGCTGTCGTGGATCGTGCCGGGGTCACCCAGGTCGAGTAGCCGGGCGGATCCCAGATCGGCCAGTGGATCGGTGCCGCTGAGGCGGGTCAGGGGCAGAAGG
>DATBOX010000220.1:0-1593 GCA_036561685.1 Candidatus Limnocylindrales bacterium
ACCATCGTGACCAACGCCGGCGGGCCGGGCGTGCTCGCCACGGACGTCCTGGTCGAGGGGGGCGGTCACCTGACGGACCTGTCACCGGCCACGATGGCCGCCTACGACGAGGTGCTGCCCGCCGTCTGGAGCCACAACAACCCGGTGGACATCATCGGCGACGCCCCGCCCGAGCGGTACGTCAAGGCGCTGGAGATCGCGGCCGCCGATCCGGCCGCCGACGGCATGCTCATCATCCTCACGCCGCAGGCGATGTCCGACCCGACCCGCACCGCTCAGGAGCTGGTCCCCTACGCCCACGTCGCCGGCAAGCCGGTGCTCGCCTCATGGATGGGCGGCCGGGGCGTGGCGGAAGGAGCGGCCATCCTCCGCCAGGCCGGCATCCCGACCTTCGAGTACCCCGACACGGCCACCGAGATGTTCAACGCGCTGTGGCATTCGGCGCTGGACCTGCGGGCCCTGTACGAGACGCCGAGCCTGCCCGATGACGCCGAGTGGGCGATGGACCGGGCGGCGGCCACGGCCATCATCCGTACCGCCCGCGAGGCCGGCCGCACACTGCTGACGGAGGTCGAGTCAAAGGCCGTGCTGTCGGCCTACGGCATCCCCATCACCGAGACGCGCATCGCGCCCACCGCCGATGAGGCGGTCGCGGCGGCGGCGCCGATCGGCTATCCCGTGGTCCTCAAGCTGTACAGCCACACCATCACCCACAAGACCGACGTCGGCGGCGTCCAGCTGGACCTGGCCGATGAGGCGGCCGTCCGGGCCGCGTTCGAGGCCATCCGGGCGGGCGTCACCAAGGCTCGGGGGGCCGAGCACTTCGAAGGCGTGACGGTCCAGCCCATGATCGACTTCGCCGGCTACGAGCTGATCATCGGCTCATCGATCGACCCGCAGTTCGGCCCCGTCCTGCTGTTCGGCATGGGCGGCCAGCTGGTCGAGTTGTTCCGCGACCGGGCCATCGGGCTGCCGCCGCTCAACACCACCCTGGCCCGGCGCCTGATCGAGCGCACGAAGATCTCCGGCGCGCTGAAGGGCATCCGCGGCCGCCGGCCCATCGACGTCGACGCGCTGGAGCAGCTGCTGGTCCGGTTCAGCCTGCTGGTCGTGGAGCAGCGCTGGATCAAGGAGATCGACATCAACCCGCTGCTGGCCTCACCGGAGCGGCTCCTGGCTCTCGACGCGCGTGTCGTCCTGCACGATGCGACCGTCGCCGAGGCCGACCTGCCCCGCCTCGCCATCCGCCCCTATCCGCGCCAGTACGAGCAGCCGTGGACCGCGCCCGACGGCGCGTCCGTCCTCATCAGGCCGATCCGGCCGGAGGACGAGCCGGCCATGGTGCAGTTCCACGCCGAGCTCACCGAGGAGACCGTCTACTCGCGCTACTTCGAGCACCTGGGCCTCTCCCAGCGCACGGCCCATGAACGCCTCACCCGGATCTGCTTCAACGACTACGACCGCGAGATCGCCCTGGTGGCCGAGGAGCCGGACGCCGAGGGCGGTCCGCGCATCGTCGCCGTGGGCCGGCTCTCCAAGGAGCATGCCCGCCCGACAGCCGAATTCGCCGTCCTCGTGGCCGACCGCTGGCAG
>DATBOX010000221.1:0-2161 GCA_036561685.1 Candidatus Limnocylindrales bacterium
CCGGCAGGCCGGGCACGAGACCGGCCAGCAGCTCACGCATGGCCGGTTCCGGGAGCGGCTCCAGGCTGACGTTGACGAAGTTGCGCTTGCCTGCACCCCAAGCCGGCCGCTTGTCCAGCAGTTCCGGGCGCGCCAGCGTGAGGACGTAGATGGGGACGGTCCGGCTCCACTCGAGCAGGTGGTCCACGAAGTCCAGGAGGCCCGGGTCGGCGTAGTGGTAGTCCTCGAAGACGAGCACGACCGGCGCGGTGGCGGCGAGCCGTTCGAAGAACGTCCGCCACGCTCCGAACAACTGGTCCGAGCTCCCGCCGGCCTCCACGCCGAGCAGGGTCAGGAGGGCCGACTCGATCCAGCGGCGCTCGTCGGGATCCGGCACGTGCTCCGCGACTGCGGCCGCGATCTTCGCGCGCGTCGTGGCCTCGTCGTCGGTCTCCAGCAGCCCGGCGCGACGGCGGACCATCTCGCCAAGGGCCCAGAACGTGACGCCTTCGCCATAGGCAGGGCTGCGACCCTCGTGCCACCAGACGGTCTCGACCAGGCCGTCGATGTACTTGAGGAATTCCCAGGCCAGCCGCGTCTTGCCGATGCCGGCCGGCCCGATGACGCTGACCAGGCGCGCCCGGCCCTCTCGGGTGGTGGCGTGGAAGAGGTCCTTGAGCAGGCGTAGCTCATCGTCGCGGCCCACGAACGGGGCCTCGAGCGCGTCTGCCCGGTTGCGGCCGCCGACCTGGGCGACGACTCGCAACGCCCGCCACGCGGGGACCGGACTGGCCTTGCCCTTAAGTGCCTGGTCACCGACCGCTTCGAAGGCGATCGCTTTGGCGGCTGCACGCTGCGTCGCCTCGCCAACGAGCACGGTGCCCGGGGCGGCGACCGACTGGAGCCGGCTCGCGGTGTTGACCAGATCACCCGCCACGAGGCCCCGATTCGTGGCCCCGACGGTGACCGCGGCCTCCCCGGTCAGGATGCCGGCGCGTGCCTGGATCCCGTCGCCCAGGCCCCGGACGGCATCCACCAGGTCCAATGCCGCGCGGACCGACCGCTCCGCATCGTCCTCGTGGGCGGTCGGCGTGCCCCAGACCGCCATCACGGCATCGCCGATGAACTTCTCCACGGTGCCGCCGTAGCGGCCGATGACCTCCGTGGCCATGGCGAAGTAGCGGTCCAGGGTGGCCCGGACGTCCTCCGCGTCGCGCTCCTCGGCGAACGGGGTGAAGCCCACCAGGTCGGCGAAGAGGACAGAGACGAGGCGCCGTTCAGTCGCGCCGGGTGCGGTGGCGGCGGGAGCGCTCATCGGCGCGCCGACCTCTCCGGACTCGGGCGTCAGGGCCGTGCCGCAGGTGCCGCAGAACTTCTCGCCCGGCTCGAAGGCGGTGCCGCATGAGGGGCAGCCCGTCGCCAGGCTTGCGCCACACTCGACGCAGAACCGTCGCCCGGGCTTGTTCTCCGTGGCGCAGTTCGAGCAGATCACGGTTGCTGGAGGGTAGCGGAACAGGCTCCTCGGGGGAACTGGGCAAGAGGCTCGGGGCTGTGACCTGGGAGGTCAACGAGTCATGACCTGGCAGGTCCGTATCGAACCAGTTCGAGGCGCCCGGAGCCGCGATTCGCCGGATCCTGACCTGGAGGGACACAGGACGGCGAGATCTGGCCTATCGGGGCGTGAAACGGTCATGTCCCTGTCCGATACTGACCTCCCGGGTCAGCGATGCCACGGTACTGTGCAGGCCTCGACCTTCCGCCACCCCTCGGCAGGATTAGATTGATGGCCCGCACCGCAGTGGAGCGCAACCTGTCCCCCAAGCGCGCCGCACTCCCGACAGGCATCGTCACCTTCCTGTTCGCCGACATCGAGGGCTCGACCAAACTCGCCCACGGTTTGTCGCAGGCTGACTGGGCCGCGCTCCTGGCCGCACACGACACGCTGGTGGACGCGACCGTCGCCGAGCACCGCGGTGTGGTCGTCAAGCACGAGGGCGACGGCACGTTCGCGGCCTTCTCCGACGCCCTGGCCGGAGCGGCAGCCGCGGTCGCTATCAGCCGCGGCATGGCCGATCGAGCCTGGCCCGGTGAGGCGCGACCCCGCCTGCGCATGGGCCTCCATGCCGCCACTGCGCAGCTGACGGCCGACAAGGCCGACTACCTGGGGCTGGACGTCCACTAC
>DATBOX010000222.1:0-6621 GCA_036561685.1 Candidatus Limnocylindrales bacterium
GAGCATGGCGATCGTCAGCTCAGGTGCCTTCACCCGTTTCGAGACCCACGAGCTGATCGAGACCAGCGACCTCACCGCGATCGCCGAACGGGCCAGGGAGCTCGCGTATCAGCCGCCAGGCGGCTGGCCGGCCGGCAGGCCAGCGGATACGTCCCAGGGCATGAATCCGGCTCGCCGGCGGCCCGGGTGAACGCGCCTGCCCCGATGGCCACGGACGAGACCGCCGGCCGGCGCCGCCAGAGGGCGGGTCAAGCCCGGTTGGCGATCCCCTCGAACAGGATCCTGAGGAAGGCATCCACCACCTGATCGGTGCTGTAGCCGCGGGTCCGGCGCCACTGCTCAGGGATCCACAGCACGTCCCGCAGCAGCCGGTAGGTGAGCTTCGCGTCCAGGTCCGCCCGGAACAGGCCGGATTGCTGGCCAAGCTCCAGCTGCGTGACCCAGGTCCGCTCGATCTCGCGCAGAGCCTTGGGCAGGTAGGCGAACCGGGGGTGGGCGGCGAAGTAGCTCCAGTCGTTCTGCAGCATCGCGAGGGCCGCCCGGTGCCGGGACAGCGTCCGGCTGGTGGAGCGCACGATCTGCTCGATCGCGGCGCGGGGGCTCTGCGCGGAGGCGACGGCGCCGCGGTAGTCGGCGAGCACCTCGTTGATGAAGCCCGACAGAATCTCGTCACCGATCGACTCCTTGGAGTCGAAGTGGTGGTACAGGCTGCCGGACAAGATCCCGGCCGCGTCCGCGATCTCGCGCACGGTCGTGGCGCGGTAGCCCTTCTGTGCGAAAAGCTCGCCGGCCAGCACCACCAGGTGGGCGCGGCGCTCGGACCGCACCGATCCGTCGGCGGTGACGCTCCCGTCGGGCCGGGTACCGCCCTGCTGGTTCCGGGCGCTGGCCTGGCCTTCCCTGGTCGTCTTCACGCCCGTCATTATCGCAGGCCCACCGCCGCCTCCCTAACGCTTGCTTGGGCGGCGTGGCACCGCTTGCGGAACCTAACTGAAACCTGTTCTACTTTTACCGGCAAGAGGTCCCCTCGCTTTCTCAGCACCGGAGGTGGGTCGTGCGGGCCGCTGTACTCCACTCGATCGAGGACGCAGGGTTCGACATCCGTGACGATGTCGAGGCCGTCGGCCCGGGGCCGGGGCAGGTGCGGATCCGGGTCCGGGCCAGCGGGGTGTGCCACTCGGACCTCTCCGCCCGCAACGGCGGGCTGCCCCAGCCGATGCCGGCGATCCTCGGGCACGAGGCGGCGGGCGACGTGATCGCGGTCGGCGACGGCGTCACCGGCCTGGCCGTGGGGGACCGGGTCATCGCCAGCTGGCTGCCGCCGTGCGGCTCCTGCCCCTCCTGCCTGCGCGGCCAGCCGTACCTGTGCATGACGCACGTCATCGCGGCCTACGTCGAGCCACGGTTCCTGGTCGGCGGCACCCCGGCGTATGGGCTGGCCGGATGCGGCGCGTTCGCCGAGGAGATGGTGCTGCCGCAGGAGGGCGCGGTCAAGTTCGCCGCCGACGTGCCCTATGAGCTGGCCGCGCTGGTCGGCTGCGGGGTGGTGACCGGCGTCGGCGCGGTGATCAATACCGCGCGGGTCGAGCCCGGCGCGACGGTCGCCGTGATCGGCTGCGGCGGCGTCGGCACCGCCGTGATCCAGGGGGCCCGCCTGTCCGGCGCCGCGGTGATCGTGGCGGTGGACCCGGTGGAGTCCAAGCATGAGGTGGCGCGCCGGTTCGGTGCCACCCACGCCACCCACCCGGACGGCCTGGGCGAGCTCTCGGCCGAGCTCACCGGCGGGGAGGGCTTCGACTACGCCTTCGAGGTGGTGGGGGCCCCGCAGACGATCCGGGCCGCGTGGACCGCTGCGCGGCGCGGCGGGACCGTTGTCATCGTCGGGGCCGGGCGCGCCGACGAGCAGGTCGAGTTCACCCCGTTCGAGCTGCTCTTCGACGGCAAGAAGATGCTCGCCTCGCTATACGGCTCGGCCGACGTCCAGCGCGACTACCCGCGGATGCTCGGCCTGTGGCGGACGGGCCGCCTGGACCTCGAGGGCATGGTCACCCAGCGGCTGAAACTCGACGACATCGACCAGGCCCTGGCCGCGCTCGGCCGCGGCGACGTCGTCCGGCAGGTCGTCATCCACAGCTGATGATCGCAGATCGTTTCCGCGTCACCGGCCGGGTGGCCGTGATCACCGGCGCCGGCCGGGGGATCGGCGCGGCCACCGCGGTCGCCCTGGCCCAGGCCGGCGCCGACGTGGTGATCTCGGCGCGGACCGAGGACCAGCTGGCCACGGTCGCGCGGGAGGTGGAGGCGGCCGGCCGCCGGGCGGTGGTGGTGCCCGCGGACCTGAGCGACCCCGCCGCCGCCGCGGGCCTGGCCTCGGCCGCGGTCGAGGCCTTCGGCCGGCTCGATATCGTCGTCAACAACGTGGGCGGCGCGCTGCCACGGCCGTTCCTCGCCACCACGCCGCGGCACCTGGAGAACGCGTTCCGGTTCAACGTGGTGGTCGCGCACAGCCTGACCCAGGCGGCGGTCCCGCACCTGCTCGCCAGCGGCGCGGACGGCGGGACGGGCTCGGTCGTCAGCATCACCTCGGCCGTCGGGCGGGCCGCGGGCCGCGGGTACCTGGCCTACGGCACCGCGAAGGCGGCACTGGCCCACTACACCCGGCTCGCGGCCGCGGACCTCGCCCCCCGGATCAGGGTCAACGCGATCGCGGTCGGCGCGGTGGCGACCTCGGCGCTCGACATCGTCCTCACCGACGACGCGCTGCGCGGGCAGATGGAGCGGGCGACCCCGCTGGGCCGGATCGGCGACCCGGCCGACGTCGCGGCCGCGGTCGTGTTCCTCGCCTCCCCGGCCGGGGGCTACATCACCGGCAAGATCATCGAGGTCGACGGCGGCATCGACCGGCCCAACCTCGACCTGGGAATTCCAGACCTCTGACCAGCCCGGTCAGCGGAGCCCGACGGCGATGCCCAGGCCCCGCGTCTCCTCCTGCACGGGGGTCGCGCGCACCCGGCTGCGGCGCAGGACGATGGCGGTGACGATCACCGCCAGCACGGTGATCGTGAGCATGATCGTGGCGAGGGCGTTGACGGCCGGGGTGAGGCCGAAGCGCACGGCCGAGAACAGCACGATCGGCCAGGTGTTCGTCGTGCCGTTGGTGAACGCGGGGACGATGTAGTCGTCGAACGAGAAGGTGAACGACAGTAGCGCCGCGGCCACGATGGCGGGCATGAGCCGCGGCAGCGTCACCTGGCGGAAGGTGGCCATCGGCCCGGAGCCGAGGTCGTAGGCGGCCTCTTCCAGCGTGTCGCCCATCCCCACGAACCTGGCCCGGATGATGAGCATCGCCACCGAGGCGTTGAACACCACCTGGCCCAGCAGGATGGTGCTCTTCCCCAGCGCCGGGAAGAAGTGGAAGTAGTTGCGCGCCTGCACGAAGAAGATGAGGGAGGCCACCGCGATGACGATCTCGGGCACGACCAGGGTCAGGTACACGAGGGCATCGAACGGCGCCCGGAACCGCGGCCTCATCCTGGCCAGGGCCAGGGCCGCGCACAGCCCCAGCGCGGTGGAGATGATCGCCGCCACCGCGGCGATCTGAAGGCTGGTCACGATGGCCGGGATGTAGGTCGGGTCGTGCAGGCCGGCGCTGAACCAGCACGAGGTGAACCCGTTCCAGACCGTGATGTTACCGATCTGGTCGGGCGGCATGTTGCAGATGTTGGCGCCGTGGAAGGCGGCGACGGAGGTGGCCGACGGCTTGTTGAAGGCGAAGATCGCCATCACCAGGATCGGCAGGTAGAGGAAGGCGAACACCAGCAGCGCCCACGCGGTGAATCCCTGCCTGGCCGTGACGCGCCTACGCACCGAACTGCTCCTCCTTCGTGGCGAAGAAGATGTACAAGATGACGAACACCGATAGCGCCCCCATCAGCGCGATCGCGAGCGCCGAGCCGAACGGCTGGTTCTGGGCCTGGTTGAACTGATCGCCGATGACGTTCCCCACGAACTCGTACTTCCCGCCGCTCAGGATGTCGGGGATGATGTACTCGCCGGTCATCGGGATGAACACCAGCAGCGCCCCGGTGATGACGCCGGGCAGCGTCAGCCGGAGCGTGATCTGCCGGAACGCCGTGAGCGGCCGCGCCCCCAGGTCGGTGGCGGCCTCGATCAGCGTCCAGTCCATCCGCTCCAGGGAGGCGAACGTGGGCAGGATGAACAGCGGCAGGTAGTTGTACACCAGCCCGACGGCCACCGCGTACTTGGTGTAGAGGATGTTGACGCCGGCGTACCTGGCGAGGTATCCGTTCGGGTCGAGGATGATCTTCAGTGCGTAGGTGCGGATGAGGAAGGACGTCCAGAACGGCACCACGACCAGGAGCAGCGCCAGCATCTTGTAGGTCGTCAGGTAGCGGGCCATCCAGTAGGCGAGCGGGTAGCCCACCGCGATGGTCAGCACGGAGCCGATCCCGGCCATCACGAGCGTGCGCGCGAAGATGGTCGTGTACAGCGGGTTCCCGATCAGCCGGTACTGGGCTATGTCGAACCCGTAGGACAGGCCGCCGAATCCCTGCTGGGTAGCCAGCGAGAAGGCCACCAGTATCGCCATCGGCCCCAGGAAGAAGATGACGTAGTACAGCAGCGACGGGGCCGTCAGCCACGCCGGGTAGCGCGGGCGGAACGACCGCTTCCGCCTCGCGGCCGGCGCGGCGACGGCCCCGGTCTCGGTCTGTTCAGCGACCGCCATCAGGCCGCCTTGAACTCCGTGTAGATCTGGGTGCGGGCCTGCACGACCTGCGGGCTGACGTTGAGGATGTAGTGGTAGTTGTCCGTGTAGGTCTTCGGCACGTTGAACATGGGGTCGTCCCGCAGGGCCGAGGGCAGCTGGGCGAGCGCGCTCGCCATCGGGATCTTGTAGTTGTGGTAGTTCATCTCGGTCACCGCCGTGCTCGGCGTGAGCAGCCAGTTGATCCAGGCGTGCGCGGCCACCGGATGCGGTGCGCCCACCGGGATGCACCAGTTGTCCGCCCAGATCTCCGACGCCTCCGTCGGGATGATCGCCGTGATGTCGCCCTCCTTCTTGCGCCCCTGCACGATCCGGCGCACGTCGCCGTTCCATCCCTGGCTCAGGATGATCTTGCCGGCGATGGCGTCATTGATGTAGGCGGACGAGTCGATGGTGGTGACACCCTTGCGGATCGAGAGCAGGAACGACTTCACCTGGTTGAAGTCGGACTGGCTGGTGGTGTTGGGGTTCAGGCCGAGCGACATCAGCGCCAGCGGCACCACCTCCTCCGCCCCGTCCAGCAGGTTGGTGCGGCCCTTATTCACGTACTTGGGCATCGACATGTAGAAGTCGTGCATCGTCTTCGGCTGGTCAGTCACGATCTTGTTGTTGTAGAAGAACATCGTGATGCCGAAGTCCTTGATGACGTGATAGTCGCCGGTCGGGTCATAGGACGGCTTCAGGAACGACGGGTCCAGGTTCTTGAGATTGGGCAGGAGTGCCTTGTCCAGGGCCATCAGGCCCTTCTCATCGATGAGCTCGGCAACGGCGTTCTGGCTGGGCACGATGATGTCGTAGCCGGTGCCGCCCGCGTGCAGCTTGGCCAGCAGCTCGTCGTTGCTCGAGTAGAAGGTCTCGTGGGTGGTCATCCCGACCTTCGCCTCGGCCGGCAGCTTCGTGAACTTGGTGAAGGTCGAGGGGTCGTCGTACTGGGACCAGTTGTAGATCTCGAGATGGTTCTCCAGCGGCTTGCCCGCGAGGGTGTTCGCCGCCGAGCCGGCCGGGCTGGCCGACGTGCCCCCGGAGCTGGTCGTCGTCTTGCCGCACGCCGCCACGGCGGCCGCGAGGAGCGCCATCCCGCCCAGGCCCAGTGCCTGCCGCCGGTCGATGCGCCGCCCGGCCGCCCGCTGGACCTCGCGGTGCAGGTAGTCGAGCTTCGGTTTCATCGCGCGCGGCGCGAGGATTCTGAGCTGATCCCGGTCTTCGTTCATGACTCCTCCTGCTGGCCGCCGACGGCGGCTGGTGTGGCGTCACCCAGGAGCAGTGGAGCGGCTTCGTCCCAGCTGAGAGCGATCCGGTCGTCTGGATGGATGGTGTCGAGCGTTGGATCGGCGCTGGCGCGCTGCTCACGCACCAGGATGCTGTCCCCGTTGGCCAGCCTGGCCACGATCTGGATCTGGTCGCCCAGGTACATCTTGGTGATGACCTGGGCGGTGGCCGAGTTGGCGTTCCCGTCGGCGGCGCCGGCCGCAGCCACGATGCGCTCGGGCCGGATGCCCACCCGCGCGCGCGTGCCCCGCACCGCCCGCCCGCGGCCGCGCACCACGATCCCCGTGCCGGCATCGATGGCGAAGCCGCCGTCGGCCGCCTCGGCGACCTCCCCGGCCAGGAAGTTCATGTCCCCGATGAAGTCGGCCACGAACGGCGTCAGAGGGCGGTCGTAGATCGCGCGCGGCTCGTCGAGCTGCTCGATCACGCCGTTGGACATGACCGCGACCCGGTCGGACATGGACAGCGCCTCACCCTGGTCGTGGGTGACATAGATGAAGGTGATCCCCACCTGCTCCTGGATGCGCTTGAGCTCTATCTGCATCTCCTTGCGGAGCTTCAGGTCG
>DATBOX010000223.1:0-2349 GCA_036561685.1 Candidatus Limnocylindrales bacterium
GGTGGTGGGCGATACTGGATTCGAACCAGTGACCTCACGGATGTGAACCGTGCGCTCTAACCGACTGAGCCAATCGCCCCCGCAACCGCACGAACGCGTCGCGCGCGGCCGATTATAGACAGGTGCGCACGAAGCCCCGACCGTCGCGGCCCGCCCCATGAGCCGCCGCATCGACGACGGCCTGGCCGGCGCCTGGATCCCCGATCCCGCCCAGCCGGACGCCGAGCGCTGGGCGTCGATGGAGATCAGCCCCGCCGGCTGGCTGCGCTTCATCATCCTCGACGGCGGCACGATCCGTCATCTCGAGCACGACTACTCCGTGCCCGACCACGGCACGCTGGAGGTCCGGGAGGATGACGGCACGTTGACGCGCCAGGTCTACCGGCTGGAGGAGCCAGGGCCGGTGCTGATCCTGGACGGCCGTCGGTTCATCCGCGCCATCGACCCGACGGATCGGCCGTGGCCGGCCATCCCGGCGCCGGAGCCGCTGGCCGGCGCCTGATCAGGGCGCTGGCGGGCGCTCCCCGAAGATGGCGCGGCCGACGCGGACGATGGTGGCCCCCTCCTCCACCGCCACCTCGAAGTCGTCGGTCATGCCCATCGAGAGCCCGGGGCCCAAGCGCGTCTCTCGCGCGCGCAGCGCCTCTGACAGTCGCCGCAAGGCCATGAACGTGGGCCGGGCCGCCTCCGGCGTCTCGGCCAACCGCCCGACCGTCATCAGGCCGGCCAGCTGGAGTCGCGGCAGGGCCGCGAGCTGGGCCAGGACCGCGGCCAGCGCCTCGGGCGCGAAGCCGGCCTTGGCCGGATCGTCGTCGACGTTGACCTGCAGGTAGATCGGCCGAGGAGTACGCGGGTCGCCGTCCAGGAGCCGGTCCAGGCGCTGGGCGAGCTCGAGCGAGTCGACCGACTGGATGACCGCGGCCACCTCGAGGGCGGTCCGGGCCTTGTTGGCCTGGAGATGGCCGACGAGGTGCCACGTCACCCCCGGCAGGACCGCCGCCTTGCCGGCCAGCTCCTGGACGCGGTTCTCGCCAAGGGTCGTCAGGCCGGCCGCGACCGCCGCGTGAAGCCGCTCGGCCGGGACCGTCTTGGAGACGGCCACCAGCTCGACACCGGAGGGGTCACGGCCGACTCGCCCGCACGCATCGGCGACGCGGGCGAGGACGCGCGCGCGGGCAGCCGCGTATGCGGTGAGGAGATCCCCAGGTACCGGCGCCGAGCCGGCGGTGACCGTCGGGCCCGTGGCTACTTGTTGCGGCGGAGGAAGGCCGGGATGTCCAGGTCCTCGGTCTCGAAGGTCGGCCGGCGAGGCGCCTCGACCCGCTCCTGGCGCTCGGTGCGCTCGGTGCTGCGCTCGCGCCGCTCGGCCGGCTCCATCACCGGTGTGCCAGCGGTGAGCGGCCGGTCGGCCGCCAGGGCGGCCAGGAAGTCACGGTTGTCACGCCCGGCGCGCAGGCCGGAGGCGACCTCGTGCGGGCTGTCGAGCCGCCCGATGTCGCGCCGGCGGCTGGCGTCGAAGCCGGTGGCGATGACGGTGATCATCACGTCGTCGCCCATGCGCTCGTCGATGACCGTGCCGAAGATGATGTTGGCCTCGGGGTCCGTGGTGGCGCGGATGATCTCGGCCGCCTCGTTGACCTCGAAGAGGCCCAGGTTGGGCCCGCCCGTGACGTTGAACAGGACGCCCTGGGCGCCGGTGATGCTGATCTCCAGCAGCGGGCTGGCGATGGCTTGCTGGGCGGCCTCGACGGCCCGGTTCTCGCCGCTGGCGCGCCCGATGCCCATGAGGGCCGAGCCCGCGTTCTTCATGATCGCGCGCACGTCGGCGAAGTCCAGGTTGATCAGGCCGGGCACCGTGATGAGGTCGCTGATGCCCTGCACGCCCTGGCGGAGCACGTCGTCCACGACGCGGAAGGCGTCGACGATCGAGGTGTTCTTCTGGACGACGTCCTTGAGCCGGTCGTTGGGGATCGTGATGAGCGTGTCGACCTTGTCGCGCAGCTGCTCCGACGCCTTCTCGGCGTTGAGGCGGCGCTTGGCCCCTTCGAAGGAGAAGGGCTTGGTGACGACGCCGATGGTCAGGGCGCCCAGGTCGCGGGCGATCTCGGCGATGACGGGCGCCGCGCCGGAGCCGGTGCCGCCGCCCATGCCGGCCGTGATGAAGACCATGTCCGAGTCCTTGAGGGCCTCGTAGATCTTCTCCTGGTCCTCTTCCGCGGCCCGCTGGCCGATGCCCGGGTCACCGCCCGCGCCAAGACCCTTGGTGATCTTGTCGCCGATGCGGATCTTGTGCGGCGCGTCCGACTGGAGGAGCGCCTGCGCGTCCGTGTTGCAGGCGATGAACTCGAC
>DATBOX010000224.1:0-1682 GCA_036561685.1 Candidatus Limnocylindrales bacterium
CCCACTGATAGGCCTGGTCCTGGCTCGCGCCGGGTCGCTCGTTCACTCGCGCCTGCCTTCGTATCAGTTATAAGACGATCAAACTATGAAGAGACCTAGCTGCCCTCGAAGGCGGGGGGACGGTGATCGCGGCGGGCCTGGATGCCCTCGCGGATGTCGGCGGTGGCCATGGTGACCGGCTGGGCCAGCGCCTCCCACTGCAGCGCAACCCCGAATCCGCCCTGCGAGCCCTGGGCCAGTCCCGCCTTGGTCAGCCTGATGGGGATCGGCGCGGCCCTGGCCACGCCCTCGGCCACCTCGAGCGCGCGCCCCACCACGTCCTCCGCGACCTCGCTGACCAGCCCCCACGACAGTGCCTCCTCGGCCGCAATC
Organism: Candidatus Limnocylindrales bacterium; assembly: GCA_036561685.1. Taxonomy (GTDB): domain Bacteria; phylum Chloroflexota; class Limnocylindria; order Limnocylindrales; family CSP1-4; genus DASPUH01. Next base: position 373 of record DATBOX010000224.1, read on the forward strand.
ACCCGGCCCGTGTACAGCATCTCCCGGGCCCGCGGCATCCCCACCGCTTCGGGCAGCAGCCAGCTCACCGCCATCCCGCCGTGCGTTCCCAGCTGGTTGAACGGCGCGCCGAACGTCGCCGAGGGCGAGGCATACCGCAGGTCACAGGCCAGCGCCAGGCACAGGCCCGCTCCCATCGCGGGTCCGTTCACCGCGGCCACGACGGGCACCGGAATCTGCTGCGGAGCCAGCCACGTCCGGTAGAACGGCAGCATCTTGTCCCGCAGCCGATCGGGCGTGTTGTCGCCAGGGTCGCCCTGGTCGAGCCAGGACAGGTCGGCCCCGGAGCAGAACGCGCTACCCGCTCCGGTCACCACCACCGCACGCAGCGACCTGTCCCCCGTGACCTCGTCCATCGCCACGGTCCACGCCGAGGTCAGCTCGGTCGTCATGGCGTTCCGGAGCCGCGGCAGGTTCAGGGTCACCAGTGCCACACCAGCCGACGCAAGCCGCACTTCGACGAGCTCCGCCAGCCGATCAGCCATGGCCCACCGCCCATCCCGAACATCTCACAGATGTAAAACGATACTAGGGTTCTGGGGCGGCGCCGGGTGCAGATGGTGGGGGGCCGGGGCCCTGCCCGGCTAAGTTTGCCCCATGGGTGTGCTCTTGCTGGTGCGGCACGGTCAGGCCTCGCTCGGGACGGTGGATTACGACCGGCTCTCGGACATCGGCCGGCGCCAGGCGCAGGTCACGGCGGCCCGGCTGGCCCGAACCGACCTGGTCATCGATCGTGTGGTGTCCGGCGGCCTCACCCGGCAGCGGGACACCGCCCAGGCGCTACTGGACGCCCTCGGCTGGCCCGCTTCGCGGCTGCAGATCGACGAGCGGCTCGACGAGTACGACCACGTCGAGGTCATGGCCCGGCACACCACCGAGGTCACCTTCTCCACGGCGACCGCGGAGGGCGCGGTCGGGCGGGCACTGCAGTCCACGCTGGAAGAGGCGATCGGCCGCTGGATCTCCGGGGAGACAGGCTACAAGGAAACCCACGCCGCGTTCATCGACCGCGTGCTGGCCGCGGTTCGCCATCTGGTGGCCGAGCCGGGCGGGACCGTCGCGGTGACCTCCGGCGGGGTCATCGCGGCTTTCTGCGCCCAGGCGCTCGGGCTGCCCGAGGAGCGCTGGCCCAGCCTGGCCCGGCTGCTGGTCAACGCCAGTATCACCAAGGTCATCAGCGGGCACACGGGAACGAGCCTGGTGACGTTCAACGACCACGCCCACCTCGAGACCGACCGCACCCTGATCACCTACCGGTAGCCGGAGTCGGG
>DATBOX010000225.1:0-2129 GCA_036561685.1 Candidatus Limnocylindrales bacterium
CGCGCAGCGACCCCTTGCGGGACCTCGAGGATCAGCGAAGCGACGCCGGCCCGGGCATGGACGGTGGTGGCGCCCGCGGCATACGGCAGCAGGACCCGTGTCTCGCTCGCACCGGTCTGGAGGTCCAGGCTGCGTACGTGCAGCTCGCGGAGATCCAGCGTGGCGCGGCTGGCGCCCGTCTCCACCCTGAGGTCCAGCGGCAACTCGGCCGTCAGGCCCAGGGTCCAGGCGGACGGATGATCGAGCCAGGGGAGCCCGTACGCCGTGTCCTGCAGCAGCTCGACCCGGTTCGCCCCGTGTCGCCGGCGGTCGACGCCGCCGGTGCAGGTCCCGTCGACCAGATGGCCAGCCACCGCGCGACCGGTGGTCAACTCGCCGGCCCCGTAGCGGATCCGCACCGCGGCCTCCGGGGAGGCTTCGAGCGGGATGGCCAGGCTTTCCACCGGACCTTCGTGGCCCGACAGGAACGCCCCCAGGAGGAACCAGACGCCCAGCCCGATGGCCGCCCAGGGCCACCACTCGGCGACCAGTTCACCGGGCCCCGGCCGCAGGTTGCCGGTCGTGCTGAGCAGCAGGACGACCCCCACCAGGATCCATGCGATGGACCAGGTGAAAGCCCACAGGCCATGGAAGCGCGACCAGCCGAACAGGCGCGAGATGAGGCTGGCCGTGCCGGCCAGGATCACGAAGAGCGGCCAGATCTGGTCCCACGACATGGCGGTCGCTTCGCGGATCAGGAAGATCAGGCCCAGGCCGATGAGCCACGTCGCGGCGACGAGCGACCCACGTCGCGCGGGGGTCATCGCGCGGCGCCCCGATCATCGCGCGTCCACCCGAAGGCGGCCGCCAGGACGAGCAGGCCGAGGGCGATCAGGACGAGGGGCCAGAACCAGTCGAAGCTCAGCGCCGGCAGCCACTCGCGGGCCAGGAAGAACACGCCCATCAGCACCAGCAGGACGCCGAAGAAGATCACGCCGACGCCACTGCCGCGGTACTGGCGGCGATACGCTCGCCGGGCCTCGCGAGCCGCGCGCCGCGCGGCCAGCCGGTCAGCCATGTAGGGCGATGGCGGCGCTGGCGGCGTGGGCGGGATCCAGCCCGTCGGCCCGGCCGCCGGCGCCTGGTCAGGCGGCACGGCACCCGGCGTCGACGGGGTCGGCGGGGTCGGCGGGGTCGGCGGGGTCGCGGGCATGGCATAGGTCAGCGCGTCCTCGTCCGGCACGACGAACGCCATGACGATGTAGATGACGAGGGCCACCCCGCCGGTCACCAGGACCAGGAGCGCCCAGATGATGCGGATGAGGGACGGATCGGCGTCCCAGTACTCGGCCAGGCCGCCGGCCACCCCGGCGAGCATCCGGTCATCACGCGACCGGTACAGTCGATCGTTCATCTGCAGCCTCCCTCAGGATCCAGGTTCAAGCTCGCCGCGTTGCCCTCCACCCAGAGGGTGATGGCCGGGCCCCCCGTCGTACCGGCGCGATGCCACACGCCGCCGACGGGAGTGAGGCCCTGCTGGGCCAGGTTGGTCACGAACGTGAGCTGGTCGTTCACGGTGATGTCCAGTGGTGCACCGGCCGGCACGCAGAGGTCGATCGCCCCCACGTTGACCGTGACGTGACCGGTCACGGCGACGGCACCACCGAGCACGATGCGCGCGCGACCCGCGTTCATGGACACGTCCAGATCGCCGACCCGTGCGGAGCCGGCGTCGATGAGGAGGTCCCCGGCGTTGAGCTCGGCCCGCAGCCGCGACAGCTGGGCGCCGTCGAGACGGATCGTGGCCGTCCCCGCGTTGGCCGTGAGATCCAGCGCGTCAAGGCGGTCGACCGGCGCCGTGATCGTCCAGTCCTGCCGGCGGACGCCGTCGCCCTGGGGCACCGTGACGGCCAGTCGGGTCGCCGACGCCTCCACGGTGGGTGCCGGCCCGTCGTGCCTGGCGGCCAGCTGCCATGCCGACCCCGGCTTCGTATCGAGCGTCAAGGTCCCGCACCGCAGGTCGAGCAGGACCAGGGCCGGGCCCTCGAACGCGCCGTTCTGCTGGAGCAGGACGGCCGAACCGGTCACCTGGCCGCAGCCCACCCCTTCGGCGATCCAGGCCGGCCCCGCGGCCAGGGCCGTGCCGGCCA
>DATBOX010000226.1:0-14988 GCA_036561685.1 Candidatus Limnocylindrales bacterium
CATGGGCTCGTGGCAGCCGTTCCCCGACACGCGGCCCGCGCTGCTGCAGGCGCAGGCCGCCGGGCTGCGGCTCGTCATCGTCTCGAACACCGACCGGGCCATCATGGCGCGGACGCTGCGCCAGCTGGACCTGCCGTTCGACGATGTGATCGTGGCCGAGGACAGCGGCGCCTACAAACCATCGAACGCCGTCTTCGACTACGTCCTCGATCGCCTGGGGGAAGCGCCCGAGACCATCCTGCACGTGGCCTTCGGCTTCAAGTACGACATCGGCCCGGCCGAGCAACACGGCATGGGCACCGCCTGGGTCAACCGGCATGTCGAGCCGACCCCGCCCGGCGCGCGGCCCGGCTTCATCTGGCGCGACCTGTGGGGCCTGGCCGAGCTCGCCGGCGGCGAAGGCCCGGGGCTCTGACGCTCGCTCCGCCGCCGATGGCCGCGGTCGCCCGCTTGCCTCCCGTGGCCGCTGTCGGCCGTTTGCCTCCTGGGCAAGCTCCTCTTTGCCCACCAGGCAAGCAAGCCACCAGCCGTAGCCTCCAGGCCCTTGAACGGAGCCGAGAACCCGTCGGAGCCGGCCGGACATGCCGACTTCATGGCTCGGACGGCGTCTCAGAGCCCATTTCTTGCCTTACAGGCAAAGCTTCGGCGAGAGCGGCAGTCTCGGAGCCGTGCCCCTGCACGTTGCTTGCCCTGAAAGCAATACTTGCCCCACAGGCAAGCGGCCCGGGCATTTGAGGCCCAGCGGGGCGGTTGGCTGACGCGGAGCGCCGACTAGTGCGCCTCGGCGGTGACGTGGTAAAGCTTGCCGCTCAGATCGCAGATGTAGAGCTCACCGGCGTCGTCCTGGCCGAAGCTGGACACGGTGAGTCCTGATTCGAGGAGCACCTTGGCACTCGTCGGGCCACGCAGCGCGGTGGCCGCGTCCATGCCCCAGATGCGCCCCGAGCAGTCGTCGCTGAAGAGGTAGGCACCCTCGAGCGCGGGATAGGTCGTGCCGCGGTAGACGTACCCGCCGACGACGGCGCACCCGAACGAGTGGCTGTAGGTGTAGACGGGCAGGGTCAGGCCGTGCCGCGTGCAGGTCGTGGCGTTGTAGCAGGTGTCGCCTTCCATGATCCGCCAGCCGAGGTCGAGGCCACCGGCACTCCCGGCCCGCACGGCATCGACCTCCTCCCACAGGTTCTGGCCCACGTCGCCGATGAACAGGTCGCCGGTCTGGCGGTCGAAGCTGTAGCGCCACGGGTTGCGCAGGCCGTACTCGAAGATCTCCGGCCGCGCGCCGCTGCGATGCACGAACGGGTTCGTGGCCGGCACGCTGTAGGGGTCCCCGGAAACGTCGATCCGCAGGAGCTTGCCCAGCAGGGTGTCGAGGCGCTGGCCGTTGTTCTGGGGATCGCCGCCGCTCCCTCCGTCACCCATGCCCACGTAGAGGTCACCATCGGGCCCGAAGGCGACCATGCCGCCGTTGTGGTTGGGGTACGGCTGCGCGATATGGAGCACGACGCGCTCGGACGCGGGATCGCCATGGCTGGCGTCGCGGCGCGTGAAGCGGGCCACGACGGTGTTGCCGGCCGTGTCGGTGTAGTCCACGAAGAACCGGCCGTCGGTCGCGTACGAGGGCGAGAACGCGAGCCCCAGCAGGCCTCGCTCGCCACAGCAGCTGACCTTCGAACGCAGGTCAAGGAAGGGGCTCGCGGCCAGCTTGCCGTCGGGGCCCACGACCAGGATCAGGCCGGGCTGCTCGACGATGAAGAGCCGGCCACTGCCGTCGCCTGCTCCCGTGGCGAAGACCGGCTGGTCGAGGCCGCTGAGGACGACCTGGAGGCCCAGGTGGACCCTGGATGGATCGAACGCCGCGGCGGTCGGGGTCGGAGTCGGAGCCGCCGCCGTGGGCGTGGCAGACGGCGCAGCACTGGATGGGGCCGGACTGGCCTGCGGCGTCGCGGTGGCCACGGCCGTGACGCCAGGGGTCCAGGTCGGGGTCGCGGTCGGGCTGCCGGTGCAGGCCCCAGCCACCAGCGACGCGGCAAGGAGCAACGAAAACCCGGCGATCGCTCGCCGGGCTTCGTGCGATCGGACTGGACGGCTCATAGCCGCCACGCGGTCACGCGCGGCGAGAGGCGAAGCAGTCGTTGCAGTAGACGGGCTTGCCGCTGGTGGGCCGGAACGGCACCTGGGCCTCGCGGCCACAGCTGGAGCACGTCACGTCGAACATCTCGCGGGGGCCGCGACTGGCGCCACCGCCGTAGCCGCCGCCACCACCACCGCCGTAGCCGCCGCGGCTGCCACCACCGTAACTGCCGCCACCGCCATTGCCGTAGCTGCTGGCGCCGTAACCACCGCCGCCGCCGCCAGCGCTGTCACCGCGGGCGGCCTTGCGGGCAGCTCGACATGAGGCGCAGCGGCGAGGCTCGCTGAACTGGCGCGCCGAGTAGAACTCCTGCTCGCTCGCCGTGAAGAGGAACTCCTGACCGCAATCCGCGCAGACCAGCGTCTTGTCCGTGAACAACGAAAACCGCTCCTTCATGTGCCGGCTTCCGCGATTCGATTTCTCGCGGAGACCGTGAGAGGGAGCGATCGTGTGGCCGTGCGTTCCTGAGGCCCACCGATGTGGACGTTGCGTGGATGGTAGCGCACGTGCGCAAGCCCCCCGGCCACGCTCAGGCGGGGCGCAGGACCACCTGGCCGAGCGACCACAGGGTGAGGACGGTGAGGCCCACCATGAGGCACGCCAGCGGCACCTCGCGGCGTCGCAGCGCGCCAAGCGCCGCCGCGGTCCAGGGGGTGCCGGCAGGCGCATCCGGACGGACCTCGACAGCGGCCGCGGCATGACCCGCGACCGCGCCGACCAGGTGGCCGCCGACCACCGAGGCCAGCATCGCTCCCCACACCAACGGCGGTGGCAGCCATGCCCCGCTGGGCTCCCAGCCGGCCAGGCCCAGGAAGTGGTTGCCCAGGCTCAGCGGATCGTCGAAGACGAGGATGAGGCGCTGGCCGTCGATGAGCAGGAACGTCAGGTAGTGGGCCAGGATGTAGCCCACGGCGATCGGCACGAGGCCCGCGCCGATGGCGGCCCGCCCGGCCACCCGGCTGGCGAGCAGGGCCACCGTCACGATGGCCGCGGCGAAGATCGCCAGCTGGATCGTGGTGCTGGCCACGCTGGCGGAGCCGAAGGCGTCGAACCAGATGTTCGTCTGCGACAGGCCGTCGAAGATGACGCCGGCCACGGCGAGGGCCGCGAACGCCACCTCCGGGACGGTCCACACCACCCCGATGAGGCCGCGCGCGTAGCCCCGGACCCGGACCCGGCACATCGAGGACGGCTCCTCCAGGGCCAGCGGGGCGAGGCGGCCCAGGAGCTCGAACCACACGCTGAACGTCTCCGCCTGGCGGCGCCACGTATCCCGCCCGTAGACGAGCATGCCAGCCAGCGTGACGACGGTGTAGCCGGCCAGGCTCAGGCCGAGGTAGCGGCCGCCACCGCCGTTGGTCACGGCCAGCTCCAGCCACACGAAGTAGGCGTACCCGGCCACCGCCGGCCAGCGACCCAGGCGGGCCGGATACGTGGCGGGGCGCGGGCCGTCGAACCCCAGGTGGTGGGCCAGCGCGGCGGCGCCCCGGGCCAGCGAGTCGAACGGGTCGAGCCACGTCCAGACAGGACCCACGAGCGCCGACAGCACGGCCAGCCCCACCCAGCCGTAGACCCACAGGAACAGCGAGCCCACGTCCGCGTCGCCCGGCTGGGCCACCAGGACCGTCTCCAGCAGCACCGCGGCCCAGCCGAGCAGGCCGATGACGCGCAGCAGGACCCGCAAGGGCGCCGGCACGACGAAGGTGCGGTCCTCGCGGGCACGCAGCGAGATGGGCTCGCGCGTCAGGACCAGGCTGAACGACAGGGCCACCGCGACCGCGGCACCGGCGAGATAGGCACCGAGGGGCAGGGGCGACGGGAAGCGACCGGTGATGGAGTGGGCCTGCACGAAGGCCGGCTGGCTCTCGAGCAACGCCAGCAGCAAGCCGGCGAAGCCGGCGGCACGCAGGGCTGCCCAGGCCACGCTCGGGCCGCGGCGCATCAGCCGGCCGGCGGGTACGGCGCCTCCGCGTCGACGCCCAGGCTCTCCCGGGCCTGGCGGGCCGCGGCTGCATCGAGTCGACCGCAGCGGGCAAGCTCGGCCACCACCGCCTGCGCGATGTGGGCCGCATCGATCTCGAAGAAGCGCCGCAGCTCGGCGCGCGTGTCACTGCGGCCGAACCCGTCGGTCCCCAGCACGGTCCAGCTGTCCCCGGGCACCCAGCGGGCGATCTGATCCGGCACGGCCTTCATGAAGTCGCTCACCGCCACGACCGGGCCATGGGCCGCCGGCTCGGCCAGCTGCTCGGCGACGAACGGCACCCGGGCCGGCTCGCCCGGATGGAGCCGGTTCCAGCGCTCGATCTCGAGGGCGTCGGCGCGCAGCAGCTGATATGACGTGGCGCTCCAGACCTCGGCGGCCACGCCGAGCTGCTCGGCCAGCAGGGTCTGCGCCCTCAGCGCCTCCTGCATGATCGAGCCGCTGGCCAGGATCGTGGCACGTGGCGGTTTGCGGGCCCCCGCCACGGAGGGCGCCTCGCGGAAGCGGTAGAGGCCGCGCACCACCCCGTCTTCCGCGCCCGGGGGCAGGGCCGGCATGACATGGTTCTCGTTGTAGAGAGTCAGGTAATAGACCACGTCCTCGTCGCCGTCGAGCATGCGCCGCAGGCCGTCCCGGATGATGAGGGCGGTCTCGTAGGCGAAGGCCGGGTCGTAGGCGTGCACCGCCGGCAGGGCCGAGGCCAGCAGCAGCGAATGGCCGTCCTCGTGCTGGAGGCCTTCGCCGTTGAGGGTCGTGCGACCGGCCGTGGCGCCGAGCAGGAAGCCCCTTGCGCGGGCATCTCCCATGGCCCAGAACTGGTCGCCGGTCCGCTGGAAGCCGAACATCGAGTAGAAGATGTAGAAGGGGATGGTCGGCTCGGCGTGCGTGGCGTAGCTGATGCCGGCGGCCTGGAAGGAGGCCGCGGCGCCGGCCTCGGTGATGCCCTCCTCGAGCACCTGGCCGTCCTTGGCCTCGCGGTAGGACAGCACGAGGTTGGAGTCGACCGGGTCGTACAGCTGGCCCCGCGCGGCATAGATACCCACCTCGCGGAAGAGGGGGTCCATGCCGAACGTGCGAGCCTCGTCGGGCACGATGGGCACGATGCGGCGGCCCACGCCGGGATCGCGCAGCAGGTTGCGCAGCAGCTTGCTGAAGGCCATCGTGGTCGACGCTTCCTGCGTCCCCGAGCCGGCCATGAACTCGGCGTACACGGGGTCGCCCGGCAGCTCGACGGTCACGGGATGGACGACCCGGCGGGGCAGCGGCCCGCCAAGCGCCGCCCGGCGCGCCTCCAGGTACTGGATCTCCGGCGCGCGCGGACCGGGGTGGTAGTACGGGGCGTCCTTGAGCTTGGCGTCGGGGATGGGCAGCTCCAGGCGGTCGCGGAAGACCTTCAGCTCGGCCTCCGACAGTTTCTTGGCCTGGTGGGTGATGTTGCGGGCCTCGACGCCGGCGCCGAGCGTCCAGCCCTTGACCGTCTTGGCCAGCACGACCGTCGGCGCGCCCTGGTGGGCGAGCGCCGCGCGGTACGCGGCGTAGACCTTGTGGATGTCGTGGCCGCCGCGGCGGAGGCGGGTCAGGTCGTCGTCGCTGAGGTGGGCCACCATCGCCCGCAGGCGCGGGTCAGGGCCGAAGAAATGCTCGCGGATGTAGGCGCCCGACTCGACCGAGAACTTCTGGAATTCACCGTCCAGCGTCTCGTTCATGCGGTGCACCAGGACGCCGTCCTCGTCGCGGGCCAGCAGCTCGTCCCACTCGCGGCCCCAGATGACCTTGATGACGTTCCAGCCGGCGCCGCGGAAGAGGCCCTCCAGCTCCTGCACGATCTTGCCGTTGCCGCGGACCGGTCCATCCAGGCGCTGCAGGTTGCAGTTGACGACGAACGTCAGGTTGTCCAGGCCATCGCGCCCGGCCAGCGAGAGACCCGCCAGGGCCTCCGGCTCGTCCATCTCCCCGTCGCCGAGGAAGGCCCAGATGTGGTTGGCACTCGTGTCCTTGAGGCCCCGGGCGGCGAGGTAGCGGTCGAAGCGGGCCTGGTAGATGGCCGCCAGCGGCCCCAGGCCCATCGAGACCGTGGGGAACTCCCAGAAGTCGGGCATGAGGCGCGGATGGGGATACGAGCTGAGGCCCTGGCCGGGCACGACCTCCCGCCGGAAGTGGTCCAGCCGGTCCTCCGTGAGGCGCCCCTCCAGGAACGCCCGCGCGTACATGCCCGGCGCGGCGTGGCCCTGGTAGAAGATGTGGTCGCCCATGCCGGGCGCGTCCTTGCCCCGGAAGAAGTGGTTGAAGCCGACCTCGTAGAGGGTCGCCGCGGAGGCGTACGTGGCGAGGTGGCCGCCGATGCCGGGGCTGAGGTTGTTGGCCCGCAGGACCATCGCCACGGCATTCCAGCGGACCATCCGCCGGATGCGGTGCTCGATCTCCTCGTCGCCGGGGAAGGGCGGCTCCTGCTCCGGGCTGATGGTGTTGATGTAGCGCGTCTGGGTCAGCGCGGGGAGACCCAGCTGCAGCTGGCGAGCGCGCTTCAGGAGCCGGTAGAGGATGAACTGGGCCCGGTCGGCGCCCTCGTTGTGGGCGACCGAATCCAGCGAGTCGATCCAGTCCTGTGTCTCGGTCGGGTCGCGATCCGGCAGCTGGCGCTTGAAGTCGCCGTACTCGTCGAACATGCGCCCCAATAGTAGGCGGGGCCGACGTATCCTGCCCCCTATGCGCATGGAAGGGCGGGCCCTCGGCATCGACATCGGCGGCACCGGCATCAAGGCCGCCGTGGTCGACCTGGCCGACGGCAAGCTCCTCTCGGACCGGGTCCGGGAGAAGACGCCGCAGCCGGCCACACCGGCCGCCGTGGTGGAGGTGACCGCCCGCGTCTGCGAGCGCCTCACGGAGGCGGGCTGGCTGACGCCGGACCTGAAGGCCGGCGCGGGCTTCCCGGCCGTGATCAAGGACGGCCGCTCGCTGAGCGCCGCCAACGTCGACCCCGGGTTCATCGACGCGCCGGTGCAGCAGCTGCTGACCGAGCGCCTGGGCCGGCCGGTGGTCGTCATCAACGACGCCGACGCGGCCGGGCTGGCCGAGATGGCTTTCGGGGCCGGTCGGGGGCACCCCGGCGTGGTCATGCTGCTGACGATCGGGACCGGCATCGGGTCGGCCCTCTTCATCGATGGCAGCCTGGTCCCCAACACGGAGCTGGGCCACCTCCAGCTGCACGGCCGCGACGCCGAGCGCCTCGTCAGCGGCGCGGCCCGCGAACGGCGCCACCTGGGCTGGAAGCGCTGGGCCCGCGAGTTCAACGTCTACCTGGCCATGGTCGAGCGCTACTTCACGCCGGACCTCATCATCCTGGGCGGCGGCGTCAGCAAGGAGCTGCCACGGTACGTGAAGTACCTCCAGGCGCGCGCGCCGATCGTCCCCGCGGCGATGCTCAACACCTCGGGCATCGTGGGGGCGGCGATGGCGGCCGACGGTGGCCTCGCGGCGGCCGAGGCCGAGGCGGAGGCGGCCGACCGGGCCGCCGAACATTTGCGGCCGCCCGCCGTGCAGCCGGTGGGATCCGCGGACGACCGATGATGGACGTCGCGGCCGGCCGGGCGACGCCGGGCCAGGGCGCGTCCGGCCTCGCGCGCGAGCGCTGCCAGCCCATACGCCCGGGCACGAGCGCCCTGAGCCACTTCGATATCGAGGAGCTCGCCGATGAGCTGGAGCCGGGCTGGCACGTCAACGACGACCTCATCCGTCGCGAGTACGTGACGCAGGATTTCAGCCAGGCCTTCGCCTTCGCCACGCGGATCGCCCTCCTCGCCGAAGCCCAGGGCCACCACCCCGAGATCGCCGTGAGCTGGGGACGCCTGGTGGTGACCCTCAGCACGCACGCCGCGCGCGGCCTGACGCGCAACGACTTCATCCTGGCGGCCCACATCGACGCGCTCGGGGGGCCATGAGCCAGCCCGTCCAGGTGCACCTCCTGGATGCCACCTACGAGCTGTTCCGGGCCCACTTCGGGCGCCCGCCGACCGACGACCCCCAGGGCCATCCGGTGGGCGCGACGGTCGGACTCGTGGAGAGTGTCCTGAACCTGCTGCGCGAACCGGGCGTGACGCACGTCGGGTGCGCCACGGATCACGTCATCCGCTCCTGGCGCAACCAGCGCTACGCCGGCTACAAGACCGAGGCCGGCATGCCGCCCGAACTGCTGGCCCAGTTCGGCCTGGCCGAAGACGCGCTGCGGGCCCTGGGACTGGTCGTCTGGGCGATGGTCGAGTTCGAGGCCGACGACGCGATCGGGGCGGCCGCCGCGCGCTTCGCCGACGACCCGGCCGTGGAGCGCGTGGTGATCCTGTCGCCCGACAAGGACATGGCCCAGTGCGTGCGCGAGGACGGCCGGGTGGTCTGCTTCGACCGCCGTCGCGGCCTGCTCATCGACGCGGCCGCGGTGCGTGAGAAGTTCGGCGTCTCCCCGGCCAGCATCCCCGACTACCTGGCCCTCGTCGGCGACAGCGCCGACGGCTACCCCGGCCTGCAGGGCTGGGGGGCCAAGTCGGCCGCCGCCGTGCTGGCCCGCTACGGCGACCTCGAGGCCATCCCGCCGCGCGCCTCGCAGTGGGACCTGTCCGTCCGCGGCGCACCGGCGCTGGCGCAGGTGCTGCGGGACGGGCAGGCCGACGCGTTCCTGTTCCGCGAGCTGGCCCGCCTGCGCCTTGACGCGCCCGTGCCGGAGACGCTCGACCAGCTGCGCTGGCGCGGCGTGCCCCGGCCGGCCTTCGAGGCCCTCGTGGAGCGCCTAGGCGCGCGCCACCTGTACGGACGCGTGCCCCGCTGGGCCGCCGCCTGAGGGCAGGCGCACCCGCAGGGCGGCCGGTTCGGCCACGAACGCCGCCGCGTTCACACCGCCCCCGCGGACCGGCGTCCCGTCCAGCTGGAGCGGCAGGTCACCCTCCACCACGTCCACCTGGAGCGACCGACCGACGAGCCACACGGCCCCGTCCGCCGGCGGGACGCGCCGCACTGCCAGTTCGACCCCCAGGCGCACCAGCCGTGGCATCGGCACCCCGGGCAGCAGGCAGAGGTCGAGCAGCCCGTCGTCCGGCCGCGCCCGCGGGTTGGGCCATACGAGGTTGGCATAGAGGCGGGTGTTGCCCACGATGAGCTGCCAGGCCGGGCCTTCCCACCCGAACCGCCCGTCGACGAAGACGCGGATGTGGCGCGTTCGCCATCCGGGCGCGACGGCGACGGCCGCGGCGGCGATGGCGGCCGGCCCGATGCGCCGCTTGAGGTTCGGCAGCGTGGCCTGCAGGATCGCCCCGTCAAGGCCAAGGCCGGCGGCGATGACGAAACGAGCCCAGCGGCCGTCGGGCAGCGTCACGCGACCCACGTCCATGGCCCGCTCGACGCCCTCGACGAGGGCCCACGCCGCCGCGGCCGGCGCGAGCGGGATACCCATCTCCCGTGCGAAGACATTGGCCGTCCCGCCGGGCAGGACGCCCAGGGGCACGCCCGTCCCGGCGATGGCCGAAGCCACGTCGCGGAGGGTGCCGTCGCCGCCCGCGGCGACCAGCAGCTCGGCCCCGGCGTCGAGGGCGCGCGCGACCAGCGGACCCGTCGCCTCGCCGCGGGTCCGGGAGTAGACGCGCCGCCGCCAGCCGGCTGCGGCCAGGATCGGCTCGATCGACCGCATCGGATAGGGGCCGCGGAAGGATGACGGGTTGTCGATGATCCCGACGAGCATCGGAGGCGCTCAGGCCGCCAGGAGCCGCAGCAACTCCGCGTGCAGGGCCGGTGCGGCGGCGACCACGGCGACCTTGCCGGTCGGGCGCGCCATGTCCAGCCAGGGGCCGCCGGCGAGGTCGGTCACGGTGGCGCCGGCCTCGGCCGCGATGAGGCCGGCCGCGGCCACGTCCCAGGCCGACAGGCCGCCGGCCTGGACATAGACGTCGAAGCGGCCGTCCGCCACGTAGGCGAGCGCCAGGGCCGAGCTGCCCAGGACGCGGTTGACCTGCGTGGCGCGGGTCACGGCTCGGGCGCGGGCCCGCCACCCGCGCTGCGGCAGGACGACCGTGGCCAGGCACTGGGCCAGGCTGTCTCGCTGCGGTGGCGCGACCGGCTCGCCGTTGCGGCGTGCACCACCACCGGCCACCGCCTCGTACAGGTCGCCGCGCGTGGGGTCGAAGACGACCCCCACGGCCGCCCGTCCGTCGACCACCAGGCCGATGCTGACGCAGAAGAACGGCAGGCCGTGCGCGTAGTTGATCGTCCCGTCGAGGGGGTCGACGACCCACACCCGACCCACCCCCTGGTCGGGGCGGGGGCCGGTCCCGCCGGCCGCTCGATGGGCGCCCGACTCCTCGGCGAGGAAGCCGTCGCCCGGGAAGAGGGCCCGCAGGCCATCGAGGATGAGGGCCTCCGACGCGTGGTCGGCTTCGGTCACGAGGTCGCGCGAGCCCTTGCGGGTGCCCTTGGTACGCACCTGGGTGAGGCGCCCGTAGAGGTCCATCTGGAGTCGGCCGGCCTCGCGGGCGAGCCGCTTCGCCGCCTCCAGCTCCGGGCCGTAGGGGGATGGCACCCCGCCATCGTAGCGTCCGTCCCGGGGCGGCTTGTCGGGCCGGGATGCAGGCGCCAAGATGCGCGGGATGTCTTCCAAGCGGTGGACCCTGTTCGCAGCCGTCCTCGGCTCCGGCATCGTGTTCCTGGACTCGACCGTGGTCAACGTGGCCTTGCCGCAGATCGGCAAGGACCTGCCGCGGCTGTTCGTGGCCCAGCTGGAAGGGCAGTCGTACGTCTACAACGCGTACCTGCTGTCGCTGAGCGCGCTGCTCATCCTGGCCGGCGGCCTGACCGACTACGTCGGCCGGCGGCGCATGTTCCTGATCGGCCTGCTGGGCTTCGGGGCGACCTCCGCCCTGTGCGGCTTCGCGCCCGACATGGAGCTGCTCATCCTGTTCCGCATCCTCCAGGGCGCGGCCGGGGCGCTGCTCGTGCCCGGCTCGTTGGCCCTCCTCACGGCCACCTTCTCCGGCGAGGAGCAGGGTCGGGCCTTCGGCCTGTGGGCGGGCGCCTCGGGCGCCACGACGCTCCTGGGGCCCGTCGTGGGCGGCGTGCTGGTGCAGACGATCTCGTGGCGGCTGGCCTTCTTCGTCAACGTCCCGCTGGTCGCCATCGCGGCCTACGCGACCTGGCGCTACGTCCAGGAGAGCCGCAACGAGCAGGCCTCCGGCCGGTTCGACTGGCTCGGCGCGATCGACGTCGCGCTGGCCGTCGGCGGCCTGTCGTTCGGCCTCATCTACGGCGGCGAGCGCGATTGGTCCGACCCTCTGGCGTTCCTGTTCCTCGGGGTCGGGGTCGTCGCCCTGGTGGTCTTCCCGTTCCTGATGCGCCGCCGGCCCGATCCGCTGGTGCCGCTGGGGCTGTTCCGCTCGCGCCACTTCACGGTGACCAACATCTCGACGTTCCTGATCTACGGCGCGCTGTACGTCTACTTCTACTACCTGGCCCTCTTCACCCAGGGCACGCTGGGCTACACGGCGGTCGCAGCCGGTCTCGTGGGCCTCCCCGGCGGGCTGCTCCTGACGCTCTTCTCGCCCCGCTTCGGCACCCTGGCCGCGCGCCTCGGGCCGCGGCGCTTCATGGCCGCCGGACCCGTGGTCATGGCCCTGGGCCTGCTGTGGCTGGCGCGGACGCCGGTCGACAGCGTCGGCTGGCAGCTCCAGCCGGGCGACGTCGGGACATGGCTCCCCTCGAGCGGCTACCTCATCGACCTGCTGCCGAGCGTCCTCCTCTTCGGCGCCGGCATCACGATGCTCGTCGCCCCGCTGACGACGGCCCTGATGCGGTCGGTGCCGATGGCCAACGCGGGCCTGGCCTCCGCCATCAACAACGCCATCTCGCGCGTCGGGCCGCAGCTCGTGGGGGCGGTGATCTTCGTGGGCATCACGGCCCTCTTCTACGCCAACCTGGCGACACTCCTCCCGGGCACCGACGTCGCCGCCCTGCGCCACACGATCGCCCCTCTCGACGTGCCGCCGCTCCACACGCCCCCCGACATCGTGGCCGCCGCCCACCGCGCGTCGACCGATGCGTTCCACCTGGCCATGCTCGTGTGCGCGGGGCTGCTGCTCGTCGGCGCGGCCGTCAACGCCTTCGGCATCCGCCCGTTCGCGGCCGCGCCCTCACCCGAGCCCGACACGCCTTCCGGTAGCGCCGTCGCCGGGTAAGCTCACGCCATGGCGCAGAGCAACGACTACCACTTCATCACCGTCTGGGATGTCCCGGCGACCCGCGAGGAGGTCGCGGCGATCCTCGGCGACGCCGAAGGGCTCGCCCGCTGGTGGCCGTCGGTCTACCTCGACGTGAAGGTCCGCGAGCCCGGCGACCCCGATGGGGTCGGCCGGGTGGTCGACCTGTACACCAAGGGCTTCCTGCCCTACACCCTGCGCTGGTCCTTCACCGTCACCGAGGTGCGTGGCGTCGAGGGCTTCAGCCTGGAAGCGCAGGGCGACTTCGTGGGCCGCGGGGTGTGGACACTGCAGCAGGTGGGGCCCATCTGCCGCACCACGTACGACTGGCGGATCCTGGCGGAGAAGGGGCTGCTGAAGAACCTGTCGTTCGTCATGAAGCCCGTCTTCGGGGCCAACCACCGCTGGGCCATGGCCCGTGGCGACGAGAGCCTGCGCCTGGAGCTGGCCCGGCGCCGGGCCACGACCGACGCGGAGCGGGCCGCCGTCCCGGCGCCGCCCCGCGCCACGTTCCCGCATGGCCGCCGCGAGCCGCGCCCCGCAGCCTGAGCGGGGCTAGGTGCAGCGCACCGCCAGGCGGGTCAGGTCGTACGGAAGTCCATCGGGTCCCGGGGGCAGGCTCTGCCGCTGGTAGCTGAGCGTCTGGCCGGGCTGCAACGGATCGGTCAGGAAGTCGATGTCATCGGGGGCGGGGACCCCGCCGCGTGACACCCGACACGTCGCCGAGGCTGTCTTGCTGCCGTCGTTGTGGACCGTCACGGTCACCGCGACGCTGCCGTCCGACTGAAGGCTGACCCCGCTCAACTGGCTCGTGAAGGGGCCCACGCCGGCCAGCGCCAGCCGGCCCAGCAGGGCCAGGCCGATGAAGCCGACGATGACCCCGCCCAGGATCGTGGCGTGCAGCTGGGCCGTGCCTGGCGCGCCGATGTGGCCCGGGTTGTCCTCGTCGCACAGGCCCACTCCCAACGGCGTGGGTTTACCGCAGCGCTGGCACGTCTGGTGCGGCACCTTGAGGAGTTCGAGCTGTTCGGGCGTCAGGCCGACCTGGGTCATCGAGCTCAGCCTACCCCAGGTGCTCCCGGGCGGCGATGACCGCCTCGAGCTGGTCGGGGCGGACGAAGCCGATGACGAGTTCGGTCGCGCCGGCGTCCGCCCAGCGCGCCATCTCGCCGGCCAGGTCGGCCACCAGCGGTTGATCCTGCGGGGGCCGGTGGCGGTCCATCTCCACCTCCACCAGCACGGCCACGTCTTCCTGCCGGCGGCCCGCCTCCGCCAGCGCGTCCAGGAATGCCTGACGGTCCCGGGGCAGGCCGGTCGCGTCGGTCGCCCAGGCGTCGCCCAGCCGCGCCGCCAGGCGGGCCCCGGCGGGCGTCTCGCCGCCGATGATGAGGCGGGGCGCCGGCCGCGGCACCGGGTGGGCTCGTGCCTCGGCGAGGCGGTAGTGGCGGCCCTCGAACGAGACCGGGCCGCCGCTCCACAGCAGTCGCAGGACCTGCACCGCCTCCTCCAGGTGCTCGGCACGCTCGGCCGGCGGCGGGAACGGGATGCCCAGCATCGTGTGCTCGCGGGGGAAGCCGCCGATCCCGATGCCCATCTCGAGGCGCCCCGCGGCGACGTCCTGCACGGTCGCGGCCATGCGCGCCAGCACGGCCGGGTGCCGGTTCATGACGTTGGTGACGAAGCTGCCGAGGTGGATGTGCTCCGTCATGGCGGCGGTCGCGGCGAGCGTCGTCCAGCACTCCAGGACCGGGTCGGACGGGTCACCGCGGCTCAGGAAGTGGTCCCAGCACCACACGGCATCGAAGCCCGCGGCCTCCAGGCGGCGGGCGGCGGTCAGCCACCAGGCGGCGGTCACGCCGATCGCCGTCACGTTGACGCCGACGCGCATCGGCGGTCGTCCGCTCAGATGGCGGCCCCGGCCGTCAGGGCCACCTCGATCATCCGGTCGGTCGCCGCGGCGAGGTCCTCGAGCGACATGTACGAGGCCTCGGACGTGGTCTCCTCCGAGAGGACGTCGCTGACGGTGAGGGCGCAGGCGGCGCGCACGTCGGCCCCGGCGGCGGTCGCCCGCGCCGCCAGGAAGAAGAGCGCCGCAGCCTCCATCTCGAAGCCCAGGATGCCCCGTGCCCGCCAGCGCGAGACGTAGTCCTCATCTGGGTTGTAGAAGACGTCGACCGTGGCGACCGGCCCGACATGGGTCCGGACGCCGCGCCGCCGCGCCTCGTCCACGAGGGCCCGCGTCAGGTCGAAGTCGGCGGCCGGCGCATACGGCTCGCCGTGGAGGTAGGTCCGCGTGGCCCCATCCACCGGCGCGGCAGCGGTCGCGATGATGAGGTCGCCCGTCTTGATCCCCCGGCCGATGCCCCCGGTCGTGCCCACTCGCACCAGGCGCGTCGCGCCCAGGCGCAGCAGCTCCTCCACCACGATCGACATGCTCGGCGTGCCCATGCCGGTCGTCTGGACGCTGACCGGGTGGCCCTGGTACGTGCCCGTGTAGCCGTACATGGCGCGGTGATCGGTCACCAGCCGCGACCCCTTCAGACCGCCGTCGAAGCGCTCGGCGATGCGGGTGGCGCGGTTCGGGTCGCCCGGCAGGAGGACGAGTGGGGCGTAATCGCCGGGTTCGGCGCGGAGGTGGATCTGCGGCATGG